>DASSSU010000017.1:0-6352 GCA_035708305.1 Minisyncoccota bacterium
GGGGAAATTCGTGAGGTCTGATCCCACTTTTGTGTGGTCCACCGTGATCTTTACGCGGTATCCCCAGCTGGAGTTGTACCAATCCGCCGTTTGCGCGTGGGCAAGATGAAATAATACGATAAATAACAACCCGATAAAAATCACCCCCCCCCCCGGACGAAACTAGATTGAGAAATAGAGTTTTCTTTTCCAAAAACATGAATGGTTTTTTTCATTATACTTTTTTGAAAGAAAAATGCAGGATAAGTTTTACACACTTATGCTCTGGGACATGTGAAACTTGACATATATAATCAGAAGATGTACAATTCTCCCGATCAAAATTCCTCCCAAAAACCCTTTTGTGGGGATAAAAAATCGTAAACAAAGTGTCGGAAAAGGCGTTTTCTGCTATAATGTTCGTAAACGATTTACTCGGCTGAAAGCTCCCAACTCTCCGAACGACAGTGTGAACACTCACCATGCCAATCAGCGAAATCATTTTCTTTGTTATTCTCTTCGTTTCCCTGTACCTGCAGGTGTTTTTTATGGTGACTTTTTTCGAGAATCGCACCAGTTTGAAAGTCCCGCCGGTCAAGAAAAATGAGCTGAAGCGCTACCCCGCCACGACCATTATCGTTCCGTGCTGGAACGAAGAAGAGACACTTGCCACGACAGTGAATTCCCTCCTCGCGCTCGACTACCCAGAAGACAAGCTCCATATCTTCATTATCGACGACGGTTCCACTGACCGCACACTTGAGATCGCCCGGGAATTCGAGAAGCATCCGCGTATTTCGGTTTTCACCAAAGAAAACGGCGGCAAGTACACAGCACTTAACCTCGGTCTTTCACACGTGAGCACCGAACTCGTTGGCTGCCTTGACGCTGATTCCTATGTAGAAAAAGGCGCACTGCTCGAAATCGCAAAAATTTTTGAAAACCCGGAAGTAAAGGCAGTTACCCCGGCAATCAAAATTTCCAGTCCAGAGAGCATTATTCAGTTTATTCAAAAAGCCGAGTACAACATCAGCGTATACCTGCGCAAAATGTTCAGTCTGGTAAACGGCGTACAGGTCACACCCGGACCGTTTTCGATTTTCCGCAAGTCCGTTTTTGACGACCTTGGCGGATACCGCCGCGCGCACAATACCGAAGACATGGAGATGGCGCTTCGCCTCCATGCAAACCACTACCGTATCGAAAACGCGCACCACGCTTTTGTCTTCACCAAGGGACCGCGAACTTTCCGCGCCCTCCACAAGCAGCGCGTCCGCTGGGTGTATGGCTACCTCATGAACATCCTCGATTACCGCAAACTGCTCTTCAACCCGCGCTACGGCAACATCGGCATCGTGATTCTCCCGGCTGGACTCTTTGCAATCGCCTCCGCGTTTTACTTTATGTTCATCATTGCAAAAAACATTATCAACACAATTTCCGACAAGGTGCTGCAAATCGAGACCGTTGGCTGGCAGTTGAGCTTCCGCTTCGGGCACTTTGACTGGTTTTCGATCAGCACGCAGTGGGAAGCGTTTCTTTCTCTGTTCCTCATTTTGAGCACGCTTTTCATTGCCTTTCTCGGCAAAAAAATGGCTGAGGATTCCTGGAAGCCTTCGTTGGACATCGTCCTTTTCGTCTTGTTCTACGGATACATTGCTTTCGCCTGGATTTCACGCGCGGTCTACAACACTGCCTGGGCGCGCGGTAAAGAATCCTGGCGCTAATTTCACAGCTTTTATTTCTTTTTCTTTTTTAATTCCTTTTATCCGCTGATAACCAACCAAACACATGAAAGCATTTCGATGGCAGCAATATGTAATCGCCTTTCTTATCACGGCAGCAATCTTTGCCACTGCTTTCCTCGTGAGTGAACGCCTGAATCAAGTCAAACTTGACGAGCTCCAGGCAACCCGCGACGAAATCGCGATCGACACCCTCTCTACAGAAACGCAATTTTCACTTTTGGCGGAGTCTTCATGTGAAGATATCGGCACCCCAGTTCTCTCTCAGGAACTCAACACTCTTGCCAGCCGGCTTTCTCTCGCAGAAAACAACCTCGGCGCAAATGATGCCGATGTATTGCGATTGAAAAAATACTATTCCCTGCTTTTGATAAAAGACTATCTCCTCGCCCAGGAAATCGGACAAAAGTGCGGGCACGAACCGGTTTCGATCCTCTACTTCTACTCCAATGAGGGTGACTGTCCGGACTGCAAAAAAGAAGGTTACGTTTTGACCGCGCTTCGCACCACGCGCCCACAGCTTCGCGTCTATGCTTTTGATACCAACCTAGATCTCTCCGCGATCAACACCCTCAAGGCGGTGCTTTCACTCAAAAACACCTTACCGGCAATCGTCGTTGACGGCAAAGCGTACTACGGTTTCCAAAGCGAAGATGCGCTGAACGCCCTCCTTCCTCCTCCTCCGCCACCAAAAAATGCTACCAGTACGGCAACTTCAACCGCTACCACCAGCACTTCCACGGAAACCTAACCGCACCGCTGCAAGACAAAAAGAATAAGCAGGTACACACAAATAAAAATCCTTGCAAACAAGGATTTTTATTCGATCAAATTTCGTTCTGATCCAGAGCAATGAAACAAACGTTCTTACGTAAACTTGAGCCAGAATTTTCTATACCTGCGCGGCAGATTTGAACCAATTCAAAAGCGCAAGCACGTCGTCTTTTCGATTGTCGCTCTTCAGCACGATGAAAGCAATGCGGTGCTCTTCCCCGCCAACCGGTTCTTTGAAAATGGCGACATATGTCTCCAGTGCTTCGTCTGTGAAGCCGATTTTCCCTCCCAAGTAATCGTCACGATCGAGGAAATGTGTATGATTGCTAAATGTATACTTTTTTCCACTGTTGGAAACTACACTTTGCTGATCCTCTCTCGTAATATTGAGAATGAATGACTTTTTTTCCACCACATAACGCGCCAGTTTGAAGAGGTCTGAAGCGGTTGAAATATTGTATTTTGAAAGCCCAGACGGATCATCATAGTGTGTTTCGGTCATGCCAATGGCTTTTGCTTTTTCATTCATCCACTTAAGAAAAAGATTTGTACCGTAATACCGAGCGAGAGAGTCCGCAACTTCGTTGTTGGAGTCCAAAAGCAGCGGATAGAGCAGATCACCCACCGACATTTCTTCGTTTTGCTTGTTGGAAACATCCGGCGGAACCCAGACGCCCGAGCCATCCACTGGCACCTCCTTGTCAAAGCTGATAGTTTCGTTTGCCACGGTTGCAGTCATGAGCTTGGTCACTGAAGCGATCGGATACTGTTCGCTCGCATTCTTCTCTGCATACACTTCCCCGGTATCAATGTCCGCCACCATGTACGCCTGTGCCGTTACCGCCGGTTTCGGGATGTTTTTGATCTTGAGCATCGACTCGTTGGTCTCTGTCGGCTGCTTGTCGTAGATAAACACGCCAGTTCCGATATTTCCAAAATCATACACCGTTTGAGCGTCAGCCGTAGAAAGGCGAACACAGCCGCCCGAATACCCTTCCGGAACTGGTATTCCATCAGGTTCCGTCGGCCACCCATGAATAAAGAAGTTTCCGAAAAACTGCATGCTGTACGGCATGTTTACTTTTCCGATTGTGGAAAAATGATTGCGCTCTTTCGTCTTCACCTCATACAAACCTGATGGCGTTTCCCAAGGACTGCCTGGCTTCCCTTTTGAAAGTACCGTGAGCGTATTCACCACTTTTCCATCTTGGTAGAGCAAAACCTTCATGTGCACCAAATCCACGGCAATGAACTTTCCTTCTTTTGGAATAATGTTTTGGAGTGTCTGCCCGGAAATCACGCGAGTCTGCAAAAACTGCGCTTCGGTAGCAGTCGCATCTGTTGCCATTGCAGGGACCGTTGAGGTTCCGTTCTTCTCCATTCCTTTCAGCTGTACCTTCTGCCCGCTTGTGCCTGCGCTTGCCGGCTGTCCCAAGAACACCTGAAAACCATAATGAGTACAAAAAGCCACCGCGATGACAATCACTACACACTGTGAAAAAAAGAGAAAGCCTTTTCGGTCAAACTGACGATTGCTCGGAATTTTCATACTCAGAAGAAAATCATTTTTCCGTATTCTATCATGTAACTCTCTCTTTTTTCCAGTTTTTGCTTTTTTATAACCTTGAAAATACTCCTCCTAATCTGCTAACTTTTTGAATTTTTTGTTGAGATACACCACGAGATATCCAACCGCAATCAAAGCAAAGCCAAGCACAACGAGCGACAGCGCCCAGCCGAAGTTGTCCGCAAAATATTCGGAGGTCATTTTGAAAATGTAGCCAAAGAGAAAAATTGAAGAGAAGATCAGAAGCGAACGGCTTTTGACATACACCGAAAGAAAAAGACCGCTAAAGGTCAGGAAAGGATAGAGAACTTCCCAGAAGATAGACTGGTTTGGATTCCAGCCACCAAGAAAAAGCGTGGAACCGAAAAAGCCTAGGGCGCCAAAGCCATACAAAAATCCGGAAAGAGCAGAGGAATATGGCAGGATGTCTTTTTGTTCTCTGAACATTGGCGAAAAATAATATCCAAGAAAAAGATACGAGAGTCCGGTAGTGGCGATGCGGTATTCAGCAAAACGCGCGATTTGTTCACCGGAAAACGCTGCGGATAAAGCCAGGTATTCGGTAAAAGCAAAGAAAAGCGCGCTCACAAAAACAATACTCCAAAAGAGAAAGAGCGTGCTTCGGCGAAGAAAGAAAGAAGCAATATATCCAAATGAGAGGATCAAAAAGATGATGCTCAGCACTCCCGGACTCACCTCCATGCCCGCTTCCTCAACAAACACCGCCATGCCAAAGGGCAGCAGTACCGCGCCGATCAAATGAAACGCATTTCCCACCCCGCGGAAGCGCGAGTCGGCAGAGAAAAATGTTCCTGCCACGTACGCTGCAACACCCGAACCGAGCGTTACCAAAACTCGACTCACGGAACCGAGTACCGGCCAATACTGCGAGATAAAAATAAAGATGCCAGCAAGCACAACCCCACCGCCGAGGTAGTACAAAATCCTTGAGACATCGTGCTCTTTGCGCACTTTCGCTGAGCCTTTGTCGAACGACTCGATCAGTTCAGATTTTTTGATTTTTCCTTCCGCGACAAAACTCTCAATTTCCTGTAGAAGTTTCTGCTTCTCCATGCATTTTGAATTATCCGATTTTTTCTTTAATTTTTTTAACGACATCGGAAATGTCCCAGTTGGCTTTTACCAAAAATTCATAGTCGTGCTTTGTGATGCGGTCGCGCACCTCTTGAGAGTCTGAAAGATTGGTAAGAAACATTACGGGAATATTTTTTGTCTCCTCGTGTTCCTCCAGCTTTTGCGACATAGTAATACCGTCCATTTCCGGCATGACCACATCCAAAAGGATCATACCCGGGCGCTCAGAAATGGCTTTTTCCAAACCTTCCTTTCCATTCACCGCCGGCACCGCCTCGAAATGTTCCTCTTCCAGTTTATCACAAAGCGCGCGGCGAATCATGCCTTCATCTTCGACTACTAAAATTTTTTTTCGATCTTCCATAATTAAATTTCTCTTAAACTTAAACCAACAATAATTTCAACCGCCAGCTGCATCGGTTTGAACCCGGGTCAAGTCCGCGGCAAAACCCATCCCAAAAACTGAGAGCCTCGGTAACTCCTGGTATCTTGTTCCAGATGGATCTTTTCGTGATAATTTTTCCCTTTCAGAAATTTTGCTCCCGCATCGTAGGTTTCAAACGGAAACCCGCCCTGTGAAGACACCAGCTCAAAACCATCCGGAGACACTGAGCTGGTTGAAAGCGAAAGCTTTGCTGCGTCCTCAAACGATATTTTTTCCGAAGCGTGCTCTGCCACGTTATAAACGTAAAAAGTCGGCTCTTCAAAAACCATCCCCGGACTCTCTTTCTTTGGTAACTCTGTTTCAGTTTTTTGAAGCTTGCCACCCTCTACAAAAAAATCCGTCTCAACACCATCTTTGATAAAAGTGTTATCGCCCGTCATGTAGAGAAAGCTATACTCTGGTTTTTCTTGTCTGGATAGCACCTGCGGTAAATAAATGCTTGCAGCAATCACAACAACCATTACCACGGGAATTAAAATACCGGCAAAAAGCGGGAAATTTTCTCTCCATCGCATGCTTTCATTATAGCATCTTTTTTGAGTTTTCCGCGTTCCAGGCCGCGAAAACTGCTTCTGCAACCACTCCAGCAACACGCTTTTCAAACAAATCCGGAAGAATTTTTTCTTTCTGCGGATTCTCTACCAAACCGGCGAGAGCATGCGCCGCAGCAAGCTGCATTTTCATGGTAATCCGAGTCGCTCGTGCCTGAAGCGCCCCCCGGAAAATCCCAGGAAAAACAAGCGCGTT
>DASSSU010000018.1:0-36175 GCA_035708305.1 Minisyncoccota bacterium
CGAGACGCCTCCGCTCACCTCGTGCGCCGCATCCCGCGCCCATTTCCCTTTGCATCTTTTTTGCGGCTCCTCCCCCTGTCCCCCTCCACCGCAGAATGGAAAAGGAAATGGGCGCGGTCTGCTCCGCCACTTCGTCCTGCAAAAGCTCCGAAAGGTCGCAAAGTATCCAATGCTCCCAATCTCCGCTTTCTCCGTCCTCGTGGCGGCCCGAGGCGCTCGCGTAGCGAGAGTGCGTGGTAAATCGTACGTTCGCTCACACTTCGCCGCACCTCGCACTGGCCGCTCACATTCGCTCGCGATGCCTACTCGGTGCGACTTCGTGTTCACTCGGTGGCTTCTGCAATGTCCATTGTAGCTCGAAAAAGGCGGATTTGTATTTACACACAAATTACCACTCTATTGTGTCAAATGACAATAGGTGCTATATTACGTCATATGCAGGATAAATTTCTAAAACCATATAACTCTAGTGAAGTTGAGCCGTCTATTTACAAACTTTGGGAAAACTCTGGTTATTTTAATCCTGCTAACTTGCCCGGTGAACAAAAAGAAACCTTTACTGTCGTATTACCGCCCCCAAACGTGACAGGAGTACTCCACTTAGGCCATGCCTACGAAGACTCATTACAAGATGCGGTTATTCGCTATCAGCGCATGCGTGGCAAACGAGCTTTATGGGTTCCTGGGACAGATTCTGCCGCTATTGCTACGCAAGCTCGGGTTGAGAAAAACATTCAAAAAGACGAAAGTAAAAGCAGACATGATTTGGGGCGAGCAGAATTAGTACGCCGAGTGTCAGAATTCGCTAAAAATAGCGAAGACACTATTCTAAATCAAGTGCGTCGCATGGGCGCATCACTTGATTGGAGTCGTTACGCGTATACGCTTGATGAAAAACGTAATTTTGCCGTGTCAACTGCTTTTAAGCGCATGTATGATGCGGGACTTATTTATCGTGGTAATCGTATTGTGAACTGGGACCCGAAAGGTCAGACCACTATTTCTGATGATGAGATAATTCACGAAGAACGCACCACAAAACTCTACACATTTAAATACTCGAAAGAATTTCCAATAGCAATCTCGACAACTCGTCCAGAAACCAAGGTTGGTGATACTGCCGTTGCTGTGCATCCTGACGATGAAAGATATAAAAACTTTATTGGTAAAGAATTCGACGTTGTTTTCTGTGATGTGCCGCTCCACATAAAAATTGTGGGCGATGATTCAGTAGAAAAAGAATTCGGCACTGGTGCACTTGGTGTAACTCCAGCACACAGTCAAATTGACTGGGATATTGCAGATCGCCACAACCTTGAACGACCACAAGTGATAAACGAATATGCCAAAATGATCGCTCCTGGACGCTTGAAAGATAAAAAAGTCTTAGATGCGCGAGAAGATGTTGTTACATGGCTCAAAGAACAGGGGTTGCTTGAGCAGGAAGAAGAAATTACACAAAACGTATCGACTTCTGAACGGACTGGTGCAGTTATTGAACCGCTCCCTAAATTGCAGTGGTGGGTTGATGTGAATAAGACTTTTACTATTCCGCACTCTGAAATACCAGGAATCGCAAGTGGATCACAAACGTCTCTGAAGGAAATCATGCGGAAGAGTGTAGAAAGTGGCGCTGTCGATATGCCGCAAGAGCGATTCAAAAAAACATACTTTCATTGGATTGATAATCTGAGAGACTGGTGTATTTCTCGACAAATTTGGTTTGGCCATCGTATCCCTGTTTGGTATAAAGGCGATGAAATTTACTGTGACACTATTGCTCCAGAAGGTTCCGAGTGGAAGCAGGAAGAGGACGTGCTTGATACTTGGTTTTCTTCTGCACTCTGGACATTCTCAACGCTTGGCTGGCCAGAAAAGACGAAGGACTTAGAGACTTTTCATCCAACTTCGTTTATGTCACCAGCATATGAAATTCTGCCACTTTGGGTCTCTCGCATGATTTTGATGAGTGGTTTTCACCTAGGGCAAGTGCCGTTTAAAACAGTAATGATTCATGGACTGGTGCGAGACAAGCAAGGCTGCAAGTTTAGTAAGTCTCTTGGAAATGGTGTTGACCCGATAGAAGTTATTGATAAATATGGAGCGGATGCATTGCGCATGGGCTTACTTGTAGGCACTGCTATCGGCAATGATATTAAATTCGATGAAAGTAAGATTAAGGGATATAAGCATTTTGCAAACAAAGTTTGGAATATAACAAGATTTGTTTTAGAAAATACTGAAGGTGTTGATTTCTCGCAACCAGTAACTTCTACACATAAAGATCAGGAACTAATAAAGAATCTTGAAGCTCTCATTACCGAAATAACGGAAGATTTTGATAATTACCGACTCTATCTTGCCGCTGAAAAGATTTATCATTATGTATGGCATGAAGTTGCAGACAAGATTTTAGAAGAATCAAAACCAATTCTAAATGGCAATAATAGTGACGAGAAACTATCTCGCCAACATACACTTTATACACTTCTAACAACGTCACTCAAACTGTTACATCCATTTATGCCGTTTGTAACTGAAGAAATTTGGCAATCATTGCCAGAAAAGGAAACAGATATGCTAATTGTCACAGAATGGCCATCATAAAGTTATATGAAAGTTAAAAAAGATGAGTATATTATTGGTGTTAACGTCGGACACGATTCTGGTATCGCATTGGTGCATAATGGTGTTTTTGTTGAGGTTATTTCTGAAGAAAGATTTACACGTCAAAAGGGGCATTTAGGTTTTCCTCACAAATCTTTGGATTACATAAAAGACAAATATCACATTAATGCATTTGACAGGGTTGTGGTTATTTCTGGCAGTGGCCGCTATAAAACGATATTTTTTGATGAGCAAAAAAATAAAAGTCTACGACAACAGCGAAAAGGAGATGTTGAGGATGTCTTTATTAAGTCTATTCTTTTTAGATACAAAATTCTCAACATTTTAAATGCTTGGAAACATGTAAAGAAAATTTTTAAGCAGTATTTTAGGGCGCGTAAAATCAATCAATTCCTTCAGAAAAAGTTCCCAAATCAAGAAGTTTTGCACCTAGATCACCATCTTGCCCATGCGTGGGGCGCATTGGCATTTGCTGATTGTTCACAGGATCAGCTAATTGTCACGCTCGACGGTGAAGGAGATGGTTTGTCAGGTTCAATTTGTGAATATAAGAACAATCAACTAAAACGACACTCTGTCGTTTTAGCTAAAAATTCTATAGGTACGCTTTATGGCCGCGTGACTGATTACCTTGGAATGAAAAGAAATGAACACGAGTACAAAATCATGGGTCTCGCGCCTTATGCAAAGGAGGATTCGAGCCGAATTGTGCTCGATAAATTCAGAGAGATTTTATGGTTAAGCAAAAACTCACTGAATTTTGAAAGTGCATTTGATATGCAATTTGCACATTACTATATGGTTGCAAATAACTTCGGAAACTACCGCTTTGATGCTGTTGCATGGGCGATACAGGAATTTACTGAAACTACCGTCTTAAGGTTTGTTCAGGCTGCACTCAAAAAGCATGGAGCAATAAATCTTTCTCTTGGCGGCGGGGTATTTATGAATATAAAATTAAATCAGCGGATACTTTCCACTTGCGATCTTCACATTTTTAACCCGGCACCATCGTGTGGCGACGACTCACTATCAATTGGCGCAGCAAAGTTTGGTTATGACAATTTTTCAGGTAAAAAAACAGCACCGATCAAACATCTCTACCTAGGGACTGAATATACAGATGTTGAGATCAAGAAACATCTAGACAAGTTAGATGCTAACCAATACAACATAAGCCATTTCAAAGGTGAACACGAAATTGAACAAGAAGTCGCTAAACTTCTAAGTAAGAATGAAATTGTTGCTCGATTCAAGGGACGTATGGAATGGGGTGCTCGTGCTTTAGGAAATAGATCAATCTTGGCAAACCCAACTACATTTGACAATGTTCGAACTATCAACGAAGCAATTAAAAATAGAGACTTTTGGATGCCGTTTGCTCCTAGTATGTTAGCGGAACGTGCAGATGATTATCTAATTAATCCACAAAAGTTTTTATCGCCCTTTATGGCTGTTGGATTTGAGACAAACAGTGAGAAAGCGAACGAATTTGTTGCTGCAATACATCCTTATGACAAAACTTGTAGACCTCAGGTGGTTTCTAAAGAGGTTAATCCTGACTACCATTCACTTATTAAGTCTTTCGAGGAATTTACGGGAGCTGGGGTGATACTGAACACTAGTTTTAATCTTCATGGGCAGCCTATAGTTGAAAACCCTGCGGACGCACTACAGACACTTGAACAAAGTGGTTTGCGGTATTTAGCAATTGGAAACTATTTGGTTTCTAAAAAATGATCCGGCCGCATTTTGACAATATCAATAATTGTACGAGTCATACGGATGTAGTTCTGATCACCAGAGTTAATCAGATATTTTGTTAAGGTACTTTCATCGAACAGCTTTTTTAAAAGACGTTGTCTTTGTATATAAAAGTCTATGAATTTTTCTTGATCTCCGTCGGAGCGTTCCATAACATATTGTACCCACTGCACATTTCTATATTTTAGTGCATCAAGCAGGCGTCTTTTTAATGCTTCTTCTGGTATATCTATAAAAAATAGTATTGCATTATGTCGTTTCAGACTACTTTCTATGTCTGCAAAATCCTTGATGGTGGAATTGGTTTTTATTGTATGAGTAAAATGTAATCTGTCAAAAACGTAAAGGTTTTTATTTTCAGCAAATACAGTTTTAAGTAGCTTTCTTAGAAATTCCTGATTATGTTTCAGATTCGTACTGTCGATGCATGGGATTACAGTCTCTTCTTCAGGTAAAAAAGTTCCTGACAAACCATGTTCTTTCGCGTAACGTCTTAGGTTGTCAGCGATAGTGCTTTTACCACTTGTTGTCACTCCCTCAACTATGATAGTGCGATGGAAATTTTCTATACTCATACGTATTTTTGGATATATTTTATCTCATTAAGCATATGCATTACTCCATGAACCAGAGGAGCAGGTAAAACCTTATCAAATTTTTTTCTCGAAGATGAATGTAGCTTATGGTTTTGAACTCCAATCGATAAATGATTTTCTATGCGTGTATCTGGTATATCAAATTCATCATCCCCTACATGAACAGAAAGTATCTGTTTCCCGTATTGCTTTTTCAGTGTTTCTAAGCCAGTAAATTTACTACCATGTAAAGGATTAACAACTACTTTTAGTTCCCGTGTATTTGTGAAGTAATAGTATAAGTTAAATATCGACCAATCAATCTCTATCATAGAATCTTTGAGGATATTAAATTTGTACCCATCCCTGATATATAATGTGCCGTCACGTTCATGGAAGATGGAGATATTTTGCCTTACGAGTAACTCTTTAAGCTCTTGGAGATTCCCCAGATATTCTTTTGGAGCTAGGATTTTCTGTTTGTCCGATGCCGTGTCGTACAATACCGCACCATTTTCTGCCAATATGTAATCGAATTTCAAGGATGCATTAATCTCTTTTGCTTGACCAATGCTATTGTTTGTATTAAGAACAGTTACAAAATTGGGATTTATGTCTTTAACATAGTGCTGAATTTGTGTAGCTTCCATAGCTAGCGGACTATGAATAGACTCTCTTAGGGTTCCATCTAAATCAAAAGAAAGAATGATAGGATTGTTATCCTTGATAGAACAGCGTATCTTCTCATACTCTTTACCTAAGTAGTCATAAGCTCCTAGTTCACGAAATAAATCATGTATTTGTTCCGTCTTGGCATTGATACTAATGAAGATATTTAACAGGGCCTCTGTTTTGTTCTCTGTTTCAGCAGAGAATTTATAAGAAGTCATGTTGTCTAAAGCTACTTCAAAATCTAATATTTGGTTTAGTGAGTCAAGTAATATCTCTTTCGTGCGAGAACTTCCAGAACCGTTGATCTGAGTAACCGCATGTTTTACTTTCTTAATGTCTGTCCTTATCTCATTGGTTCTTTTTTGTGAAATATCTTTCAAGAATTTGGCAAAATACAAGCTATTGTTTTCCGATAATTTGATTAAGCAGCTGTATATTTGTGGGTCATTATCTCTTAATAATGCTTCCACTATATGGGAAGGACTTGCAGCATCACCATTGTTTTTTCTTCGTCTAATATGTCTCGGTCCGGTTGCAATTTTTATTGCGTTTACCCCAAATTTACTCCTCACTTGAGCAGAGATTACCAGGTCCTGAAGAGAAAAAGGCAGGACGAGTAGATTACTTATCGCTGTTGCGCGTATACTAAATGCACCCCCGTTTATTGTGAATGTGTGAGCAGAAGTTTGATTGTTTCTGCTCCTTGTATAAAGATTTGAAATCGGTTTTCGATCAACAAAACTGCGCAAAATTGTGTCTACTTTTTCTTCAAGTTCTTTCCTGTTTGCAATAGTAGTATTTTCCTCGTTGTCAAAAATATTGAAAGGTGTAAAACGGGATTGTGACAATGAAGTAGAGAGCATTTGTAGTATATCAACGAAATCACGGAACATTTTGTAAGGCGATCCTGTGTGATGAGTAACCCTGCCGGAAACAACCTGACTGTTTGGAAGCGAGAATAACAACTCTCTCTCCTTGAAAAAATCAAAATCATTAACAATATATTTTCCGTCATTTTCGTCAAGTACTGAGTAATGGATGTCATCATCATGAAAAGTACATATTGTTTGTTCAGGCTCAAAATTGTATTTTCCTATGGTGTATTGACTCATAAGGAGCGAGTAATTGAAAGCTCCAATTGTTCCACCAATATTCTTGAATTCTTGTGAAATAAAGGAGATAAACTCTTCTTTGGGAAAAACTCTTGGGTTTAATTTCTCAATTTGTTCAAAAATTTTATTTCGGTCGTGTATATGATAGATGTGAACGTTGATAAATTCGGGAGCAGTTGAGTTCAAACGATTGACTAGTGCATCAAATACAGTGGCGATTTCTCCCTCTTTCGTATCGTTGATAATGTTAATGATTATTTTATCTCGTTGGACGCTATATTTTTGAACATTGTCGAAGATAGAAATAATAAGACGTTCAACCAAATATGGATAGTTACAAGCGCGGATATTAACAATTTCATTCTTTATTTCAAAAAGAGTCCCGTATCGTTTTTTTATAAAAATCTCCACCTGCCCTAAGTCAAAAGAATTTAAGTAGATATCTCCGAATTCATCATAATTTTGTTTTCCCATAGTTACAGGTTTCATTGGTTAAGCATGAAATGGTTCGGCTCAAGACAATGTCCGCCAATCGGTCCCTCAACATATTTTAAGACGTATTTCGTGAACTCAAGATGTCCGAGTTTAGTATATCCGTCATTGTATGTTTTGTTTGCGAGTGTATAGACGATATCAAAATCAAGCTCGTGTTCATCGCAGTATTGGTGGATACGTTTGTTAAGCAAAATTGCTTCGCGGTAAATTTCAGTGTCCCATAATTTCATCGCTTCGGTATTTTCCGGCTTTTCAGTCGTGACAGTTTCAACGCCAAACGCAGAGAAGTGGGCTGCCACCTCTTCAGCACGCTCACCGCCAAAGAATTTAACAAATGTTTTAATGCCTTCGGCAAGATGTGGATGTTTACCACGCACTGGCGAATGCACCGCTTCCTTACCACACTTGCTGGTTGTACCCACAGGCACAGTGGAGTGAATAACGATCACACTCGCTCCCGTATCATGTTTGTATTTTTGTACTAATTCAACAAACTGGTCTGAGTACGGAAAGCAGATATGAATAATATCTGCTTTCCGTACTTCATCATTTTTATCAATGCCATCGCATTGCAATACTTCCGCGAGGCCAGTTCCAATTTCACCCATTCCAATCACTAAATGTTTTTTCATCATATAATCACTTCAATAACTCATCACTTGTAACCCCCAACGCCCCTGCCAGCCGCTCAATCGTCGCAAGGGTAGGATTACCGTTTCCCGATTCAATATTACTTACTTGTGCACGATCAAGCCTTGTCGCACGGCAAATATCGCCTTGCGACATATTCTTTTGCTCACGAATACGTTTGATATTTTTACCGAGTCGTTTTGTTGGGGTATCCACGTCACATATTTTACTCTTATTGTTAAGTATAACAATAGTGTGGTATATTTCAATAGCGCCTTTACACCCGCGCCCATTTCCTTTTCCATTCTGCGGTGGAGGGGGACAGGGGGAGGAGCCGCAAAAAAGATGCAAAGGGAAATGGGCGCGGGATGCGGCGCACGAGGTGAGCGGAGGCGTCTCGTCAGAGACGCCGGAGCGAGCCGAGGGCGCACCGAAGCGTAGGACCACCACGCGATCGGAGCGTACGAGTTAATCAGAAGCCACCACGCGCTTCCGCGCGTGCGAAGTGGGTTCGAGCAAAGGTTAGTATTTCTGCACAAAACGAGTGCGGCGAGTTTTTGTTCCCGAGAGGAAGCCGCTCTACGGCTTCCGTGCAGGAATCGAAGCCCGATTGAGCGGATTTTGTGAGTGAAACGAAACAAAATCTCCAATCGGGATACTGCTCCTGTAAGGAGAGATCCTTGCCGAGGGCACCAACAAAAAACCACACAAGATTGTGGTTTTTTACTTACTTTTGGAATCAATTTTACGCCGCAATCCCGAGGATTTCCGCCATGGCGTTTCGTTCAAAGCCAACTACCGGGTCTTTGCCGGGAACCACGATCACCGGGACTGCCATTTGACCGGTCAGCTCAAGCATTTCCGTCCGTTTTTCCACATCCGTGCTTACGTCGTAATCTGTATATGCCACACCCTTTTCCGTAAAAAACTCTTTCGCCTGTTTGCAGTAGGTGCAGGTCGGAGTACTGTAAATAATAACTTTTTCGTCCATATTTTTTAAAAATTATATCCTCATTGTATCACAGGGAAGCACAAAAAGTGAAAAATTATGGCATTTGGAGTTTTTCCTGGATTTTCTCGACAATTTCGCTCAGTTCGGTTGCGCTTTTTACATAATAGTCCGCGCCGAGGGATTTCACTTCTTTGATTTTGTCCGGGTCGGAAACATTGGAGAGAACAATAACCTCAAGTGAAGCAAGATTCTCGTCCGATTTAATTTCACGCAAAATAGAAATGCCGTCCAGCTCGGGAAGAATCACATCGAGCAATGCCAAATCGTGGGTCGCCCGCTTGGCAACTTCCAGTCCTTCTTTTCCGTTTCGGCAGATAGTGACCTCGTATCCTTCTTGTCGCAGACGTTCATCAAGTACCCGGGCGAGAAAACTATCATCTTCAACGAGAAGAATAGAGCCGGAATTTTTCACGCTTTCTTCATCCATTTCGTCTTTAATAGTAGCAAATTCTCTTTATTTTACAAGGCGCCAACTTCCTCCTTCGATCAGCGGAAGTGCTTTTTTATACTTCATGGATTTAGTCTCCTTGCCATCCGTGATCTCCACCACATCATTTCGCCCGATCTTCTCTTCCGTCGCCGGTGAGTGACTTTTCTTGGTTGAAGCATCGGCTTTTCCTTCTTCGCCGCCCGCCTCGCGGAAACTTTTTTGCATTTCTTTCGCCTCCTGCTCTGCTTTGACAAACATGCCGCCGCCAATATTGCCAATGAGTCGGATGGTCTCGCTGCGGAAAGTGTCTTCCATGTCATGGAACATCTGCAAGCCTTCTTTCTTGTACTCCACGAGCGGATCACGCTGTCCGTACGCACGCAAGCCCACGGAAGAGCGCAAATACTCCATGGCTTCGAGATGGTCCATCCAGAGCATGTCCGTCAGCTGGAGGAAGAGCCGACGCACGAGTCCGAGAAAATCTTCCTCACCAAGCTCGGCTTTTTTCTTCTCCACGAGTTTCGCGGCATCATCATCCCCCGCGATCAATTCATCCAAGAATTCACGGATAAAATCCATGTCACCGAGCAAGATCTTGCGCCGCCGTTCGTAGATCTTGTTGCGCTGCTGGGCAAGCACGTTGTCGTACTGAAGCACGTTGCGGCGAGAATCGAAATGAAACCCTTCGATCTTTGTCTGTGCGGTTTCGAGTGACCGTGAAATAATTTTGTTTTCGATCGGCTGATCTTCCGGAATTCCAAAGGTGCCCATCATCCGCTTGATCGCATCGGCAGCAAAGACCCGCATGAGGGAATCCTCCAGTGAAACAAAAAATTGCGTTTCACCCGGATCACCCTGACGTCCTGAACGTCCGCGAAGCTGGTTGTCGATCCGCCGCGCTTCATGCCGCTCCGTTCCAAGCACAAAAAGCCCGCCAAGCTGCTTGATCTCCTCGTATGTTTCCTCTGTCCCGGGATTGCCGCCAAGTTTGATGTCCACGCCGCGCCCTGCGAGGTTGGTCGCGATCACCACGCTTCCTTTCTTCCCTGCCTGTGCAATGATCTCTCCTTCGTTTTCGTGGTTCTTGGCATTCAAAACCTGATGCGGAACGCCTTCTTTCTGCAAAAATGCCGAGAGAAGTTCGTTTTTCTCGATCGAAACCGTACCGATCAAAATCGGCTGATTTTTTTCGTGCACTTCTTTTACCCGCGCCGCAATAGCTTTGAATTTTCCAATCTCTGTTTGGTAGATCAGATCGTTTTTGTCGATGCGCTGTACTGGCACGTTCGTCGGCACTTCCGTCACATCAAGTCCATAGACTTTGTAAAATTCCTCACGCGACGTGCTTGCGGTTCCCGTCATGCCCGCAAGTTTTTTGTACATGCGAAAATAGTTTTGAAACGTAATCGATGCAACCGTACGCGACTCCTTTTGAATCGTCACACCCTCTTTCGCCTCCACCGCCTGATGAAGCCCTTCCGACCACCGGCGTCCCGGCTGAAGCCGCCCGGTAAATTCGTCTACGATGATGATCTCTCCATCGCGGATCACGTATTCTTTGTCTCGTTCAAAAAGCGCTTTCGCCCGCACAGCAGTTTCCAGGTGATGCACATCTTTGATCCCACCTTCGGTGTAAATATTTTCTACACCAAGGAGTTTCTCTGCCTTGGTAATGCCCTCATCCGTAAGCTGAATAGCGCGAAGTTTTTCATCTACTTCATAATCCTCATCCGGCTTCAAACGCTCGGCAATTCGTGCGAACTTCACGTACAGATCTTCAGACTCTCCGGAAATGGCAGAGATGATAAGCGGTGTTCTCGCTTCGTCGATCAAAATAGAGTCGATCTCGTCCACAATCGCGAAATGGTAATCACGCTGCACCAGTGCTTCCGACGCGTATGCGAGATTGTCGCGCAGATAGTCGAAGCCGAACTCGTTGTTCGTACCATACGTGATATCTGCCGCGTAGGCTTCCCGCCGCGTGCATGGACGCAAAAATTCATACTCTACTTTAAAAGACCCGAGTTCATCGCGCACCTCGTCGTCCTCCTTGCTTTTATGCTCGGCGTCGTAGAGATATGAGGACTCATGGTTGATCACGCCGACCGAAAGCCCGAGAAAAGCATAGATCTGTCCCATCCACACCGCATCACGCCGGGAGAGGTAATCATTCACCGTCACCACATGCACTCCTTTTCCTTCGAGTGCATTTAAGTACACAGGAAGCGTTGCCACAAGCGTCTTTCCTTCTCCAGTACGCATCTCAGAAATATTTCCCTGATGAAGCGCGATGCCTCCCATCAGCTGCACATCGTAATGTCGCTGGCCAAGCACACGCTTTGCTGTTTCGCGTACCACCGCAAACGCCTCCGGAAGAATGTCGTCCAGTGTTTCATTTTTGTTCAGCCGCGTTTGAAACTCTTTCGTCTTTTCGCGCAATTCCTCGTCCGAGAGTTTTTGTATCTCAGATTCAAGGGCGTTAACTTTTTCCACCAGAGGACGCATCGTCTTTAGCGTCTTCTGTGTCCCTCCTCCAAACAGGTTTTTGAAAAGCTCCATAATATTACGTCAAAAGATAAACAATAGATGCAATTATACCATGGAAAGAACCAAAGAAAAACCCCTCAAAATAAGGGGTTTTTCGAAGAGAACTCGGAAAAATTATTTCTTCTTTCGAGTGGTCTTTTTTGCAGCTTTCTTTTTTGCTGGAGCTTTTTTCTTTGCAACCTTTTTCTTGGCCACTTTCTTTTTTGCTACTTTTTTCTTTGCAACCTTTTTCTTTGAAGCAGCTTTCTTTTTTGCTGGCATAAAACAAAAATTATTTATTCCCTCAAAAAATTTTTTAAAAAATAAAAAAACATTTTGAAGGGGGCTTATTAAAAATCAGCGAAAGCTTCGACCTCGGTTCAAATCTTTTTTGCGATCAAAATGAAACGCAAAACTTTTTCTAAACCTTCGCAACGATCTGCATTAATTATCATTCAATTAAAAATTAATACAATATTTTTTTACAAAAAAATTGTGGATAACTTTTTATTTTTTAAAAAAAATTTTTGTAAAAGTTTTTTATTTTTTATTCCGCAAGATACTTTTAAATTTTTTTTAAGCAAGAAAAAATCTCCGGCATTGCTTTTCGAAGTTTGTGGGCTTCACGAGAAAAGCAATGACAGAGATTTTTTCTTTTTTCTCTCACAATATCGAGAACGAGAAGCTTCCTTCTTTCAAGACACCGCTCCAAGGGCGCTTGCCCGGTCTTAGTGTCTTGAAAGAAGGAAGCTTCTCGTTCGAATATTTCCAAGATGGGTTTTCAAAAAAACCGCACTTCGTATTCAAGTTCAACAGCCGTCTTGTCTTTCACACACGCACGCACTTCTTCCGAAAAATTTCGTACATCCGCCGCACTTCCCTCGCCATAGTTTACGATTGCCAGTGGCTGTTTCGGGTAAGTCCCCACATCGCCTTTTCGGTACCCACGCATGCCGCACACATGATCAATCAGCCACGCCGCTGGGACTTTGTAGCCTTGCTCCACCGTGTAGAACGGCATTTCAGCATACGTTTTCTGCAGTTGTGCAAAAGCGCTTTCAGAAAGAATAGGGTTTTTGAAAAAAGAGCCAAGTGTCCCCAAAACTGCCGGATCAGGGAGCTTGTTTTTTCGGATCGTGATCACGGCCTGGCGCACATCCGCAAGTGTCGGATGATCGTTCTTTTCTGCTTCAAAATACGCACGGACATCTTTGTAGTTCGTATTGATCGGAGCGTTCTTTTGTAGACGAAACAACACCCGCGTGACGACGAAATGCTTTCCTTCTTCTGTTTTGAAAAAACTGTTGCGATAAGAGAAGTTGCATGCTTCGTTTGAAAACTTTTTTACGACAAGCGTTCGAGTGTCCAGCGCTTCCACTTCATGAATCGTTTCTTTCACTTCCGTTCCGTACGCGCCGATATTTTGCACCGGACTCGCGCCAACCGTACCAGGAATCCAAGAAAGGTTTTCAATACCACCAAGATTCCTTCTCACCGTTTCCGCCACAAACCCATCCCAGTTTTCTCCCGCACCGACACTTACGACAGCATTCCCCTTTTCGTCTTCATCTCCAAACTCCATCCCGAGCATTTGATTGCGGATGATCAACCCTGGAAAGCCATCATCAGAAAAATACATGTTCGACCCTCCGCCGATGGTGAGCAGCGGAAGCTTTTTTTCTTTTGCAAAACCCACCGCTTCTTTCAGATCCGCGAGATTTTCCACGGTACAAAAAAACCTCGCAGGTCCGCCGACACGCAAGGTTCCAAAATTTTTGAGCAGAACGTTTTCCTCCATTTTCATCGCGGTCTTTTCAAATTACGATGAAATCACGGCCACTTGCGGCCAACGGAGGCGAGCTCCAAGCAAACGTCTATGTGAGTGCTGCCGTTAGCCACAGCCAGCCATGATTATCTATTGTATTATACCAGTTATGAGAGCGAAATGAAAAACTTTTTTCTCTTCACGGAGTGGATAAAATCGCAGTAGATTTCTTATGAATTCTTAAGAAATATAGAGACTTTACTGGTTTTTGCCGAAAAAGTTGCAAAATATTTTTTCTGTGCTATACTGCCTTTGTGAGTGTTGGAGTTTCCAACAACGAACGTCTACATCAAATTCCCGTTCTGCGGGAATTTTTTGTGCCTGATTTCTTTTTTTATATTCTTTTGCACAAATTTCATTCACTTTACTTTCTCGGAGAATTTCCAGGGGAAAAAATATCGCGCAACCTCTCGTTGCGCGATTGAAGTTTTGTGCCATTTATAGCACGCTATTCATCTTTTTTGAATATATCCTTTACTTTGTCTCCTTCCAACCAACGACAAAATACCCTTTGACTTCTTTATTGAGAGGCCAGATAAAGTACGGTTTCCCCTCCCAAACCTCAAGAAATATCTCATCTGTCCTCTGTACCAAGAATACTTTTCTTCTATGGACCCGTATTTCCCAACAATTCAAGCTCCCCTCTTGTCCGGGTGTTCCGACATTTAATTTTTGCTCTTTCTGCGGTAAATCCAGTATCGGCGTCCTCCATAAGATAATTAAACTCAGCCAATTCTGTTTGGCATGGATGACACGAACTTCTTGAATCAGCACTTTTTTGGAAAATTCGGTTTTGTCTTGTCCCACCTCATCCGGGATTTGATAGTACAATTCCGTTTCAAAGCATGCATTCCGGCCGTACCATCGTTCCACAAAAATTTTCCGAAAATGCCGAGAAAAGACAAGCAACAAAAGAAATCGGAAGGGAGCAATGCACAGGATCGTCATTAAAAGAATCACGGGCAGGAAAAGGAACTGCGCCAAGGAAGAGAGGTGGGTATAACTCCCCACAAGGTCGCTTGCTGGAATTTGCCCCGTAAACACTTGTCCGATTTTCTTAGCAAATAAAACAGAAGTGAGCTTTTTTTGTGAAGAATTCATGTTTTTCCTCCGTTTGGGCACATCGTGCTTGGTAAAGAGCCTGTTTCTGTTTGTACCATAAACAGCGCGTTTTATCCAGATTTCTCCCCTCCTCAGCTTTGCCCACAAAAACAAAGGAGGAACTGAAAACTGAAATCTCACCGCCTCTGCCAAAATGCTTGACAAGTAACGATTTTTATGTATAAATACAGACCGGAACAGTTCCTTGACATCAATTATGGAGCGGCAAAGATCTTGAGCAGATTACAAAAATTCTACCTTGGATCTTTAATTGTCTTTCTTGCCATATCTTTTTTAGGAGGTTTCCTCTGGTTTCTTGGTGTACAAGCTGGACAGGTAATTCTTGGAATCAACATTGCCTATTTTGCCTCTAGCCTTCGAATTGTAAAACCAGATCAAGTCGGAGCACTCATCGTACTTGGATATTCTATCTCCAGTCTTCAACGGGGGCTACACTTTGCTCCTTTCTTCATTAGTGACTTCCCAACAGAACCACTCCCCGTGATAGAGGAAGAATTCCCAGGAGAACCGGAAAGAGTTTGGCACGAGGATGCACCCATTCCCACTATCCCAGAAATTAATAGGTTCGGAAAAATGGTCCCTTACTATGTTTATCCAGTACGGGTTACTACCGGACGTCCTGACTATGGGAATGAGGGGGGTGGCGCATCAACCGGGAATCCATTAGATATTCAAGGCACAGTAGAACCAGTGTTTTTTGTTCGTTTTCAGGTGAAATCACATGAGTACCTTGAAAAATTCATTCCAAACATTGGGACACTCTATGAAGTAGTGAGACAGATTCAAGACACGATGGTTCGTGTACTTACCTCACAATTTAGCCAAAGAACCATACAGAAAATCATCGAGGACATTGATCAGATTAATACTGAACTCCAAAAAAAGATAGAAGAAATAACCGGAGACTGGGGTATTGAAGTGCGGGACGCCTATATAAAAACGGTCGGACTCAGTCATACGCTCAATACCGCTCTTCGAGATGTCGGCGTAGAAAAAACCAAAGCACTGGCGACTATCATTGCAGCAGAAGCAGAGAAAAAGAAACTCATCGAAGAAGGAACTGGTAACGCAAAGGCCAGGGAGCTTTTGTTGCAAGGAGAAGGAGCTGGTATTAAGTCCATAGCAGACGCGCTGCAGATACAGCAAGGAGAGGTGATGGAACTTATCCGCACAAAAGCTGCACAAGATGCACTCAAAGAAATTGATCACCTTAATATGTTTACTGGCAACATGCAGGGTTTGCCTGGACTTTTCGGTCTTGCCGATGCGTTAAAAAATAGAGGAACGTCAGAATGACAAATTTTTGGGTAGCAATGATTGGTGGGTTTCTTCTATTTATCTCCTGGAGAAAAAGAACTGAAATTAAAGGTTCCCTAAGTTCTCTTACAGAATACTTTAAGAAAATAAGAGAAGGACGGGCTTCCGAGAGTTCTCCAAATCAAAAATGGAAATTTCGCCTCTTTCGCCTCTTAAGGTGGATATTCTTACTCCTGTTTACACTCAGCATGATCAGGATCATTTGGAAGGTTTGGGTAGATACCATCTACCCTTCTTTGAATCCTGAAGCACAGGTTCACATTGCACATTTGGGAAACCAAGCAAAGAGTTTTGTGTTTGGTGATCCACTTACCTTTCTTGCTGTCCTCGTGGTGTTCATTGGAATCTTGGTCTGGCTTCTCAAGGGAAGTGCAGCATCCTCGAACGGAGCTGGTTCCGGCGGCGGGCTGAGTGCAAGTGATATCGCAAGGGTGAGAGCAAGGCGAAGAGTACATGAAGCAAAGCAGATATCAAGGATATCGTGGGGCTTCTTGGTTCTCCTTGTCATCGCTGCTTGCTTTGGACTGTGGTACACCCACTATCATGACGCAACCGCATGGAACCAGATCTCAAACTGGATGCGACACGGCGGTATAGATACCCGGAAGATTCCGAACTATGAACCCATAATGCTCATACTCCTGACGATCGGAATCTTGCTGATTTTCGTCGAAGGATACACCCGCCATGTGGGCATAATGTGCCTGGTGGCAACCGCCATTCTCTTTGTTCTTGGGATCGTGCTGGTGATCGTCATGGGGACATGGATCACACTCCTGCTCCTTGCGGGAATCATCCTGATGGTGTTTGGATTTCCCGCTGCTCTGGTGGGTTTTCCACTGTTTTTGGTGGGGATCTTTCTCATTCTTCCTCTCCTGTTGGTTTTCTTGTAGTTCTTTTTTGGCTGCTTTTGTGCAGTCAAACAAAAACCCGAAGCACGAAGCTTCGGGTTTCTTTTTGTTTGTTTTTTCAGCTCTGTCTCCGTTTTTTTAGAATCAACACGCTTAGGTAAACAGCGTAACAATCGTGTCAACGATGAAGTTCATGATGGCGAACACAGAAAGCATGATCACCATCCCGATCACTCCCCACAGCATGTGCCGAGAAGCGTTCTGTCTGTTCTCCGGTGTGTCATTAAACAGAAACTGCACAATTCCGATAAAGAAGACGACCACCGCAAGAGCAAACAGGAGAACAATCAACGGATTTACGATCACGTGATTGATCTTGTTGATCAGATCGGTGATATTGTCCATAGGAATATGCTAGAAAGTTCAAACAACCATTGGGTTACGCACCCGGGATAGTTGGCGTCAATTGCTGAACGTTTGTAGGAGCAGTTACAGTTGTTGCACCGCCGTTGTTTACGCCAAACGTGTCTTGTAAAATCTTTACCAATCCCCAGACAGACACAATCACAAAAAGAGCAATAATACCCCAAATCATGATTGAAATACCTTCCGATCGTGCACCGGCATCTCCTGACTTCAGGATAAACATTGCCAATCCATAGAAGAAGAAAAGAACAGCAAGTGTGATGAGGATCGGGATAATAATGTTGATAAGGTTGCCGATAATTCCAAGGATACCTGCGAGCCCACCACTACCACCTGACGTTTGTGCAAAAGCAAATCCCGGAGTAACCGCCAAAAGCGCTAACGCTCCATACAGAATTTTTTTCATACGTAATTCGATAAAAAATAATAATTTGCGACCTAATATTAATTTATCCGAAACGCGCGCAAATTGGGAGCGTTTCTTTATTCAACATCATAAAATGTTCATCCAAATTCCGCAACTCAAACTGTGGATAATCTCTTTCTAAGAGGAAGCAGGCGACAAAACAACTCTCAGTTACCTTATACACTCGGCGCCGGAAAGACCTGAACTGATTGATTGACGTTGAAGGTATCCTGCAAAACAAACACAAGCCCCCAAAGAGAGACCATCACAAACAGTGCAATGATACCATAAATCATCAGGTTGATTCCCTGTTTCCTTGATTCTTCATTCCCTGCCGCGAACATAAAACGAACGATACCATAGAAAAAAAACAGAACCGTGAGTGCAATAAGAAGTGCAATGATGGTCTGGAGAATGCTTCCAGCACTGTAGAGCAAACTGCTGATATCCATAGAAGTAAAAAATAGAAAAATTAAAAATCAGGAATTTGAGGAAGCGTGGAATATGTGGATCCAGCAGGACCAAAAACAGAATACTGGATGATCGCCACCAGCCCCCAAATAGAAATCATGACAAAAATAGCGATAATACCGTAGAGCATGTACTTCCCACCCTCGGTCCGCGCTTTCGGGTCTCCGGCAGAGAAAAGGTACTTTGCGATCCCCCAAAAAAAAGCCACCACTGAGAGCGCAATAAGAAGCGGAATAACTGCCCCGATCATGCCCAGGAGGTTGTCCACCAAACCAGTAAAATCAATGGCAAAAGCAAAAAATGGAGTAAAGAGAGAAGCAAAAAGAAGAAAGGGCAAGAAATTTTTCTTTGAAGGTTTTTTATGTGTGTTCATGGTTTTAATTACTCTGG
This sequence comes from Minisyncoccota bacterium, assembly GCA_035708305.1. Classification (GTDB taxonomy): domain Bacteria; phylum Patescibacteriota; class Minisyncoccia; order Phycocordibacterales; family DASSSU01; genus DASSSU01. The sequence continues at coordinate 18,653 of DASSSU010000018.1, forward strand.
TTACTTCCTCTACAACTGAGCGATGGTCTGAGCAATGGCATGCGCCAGAACTTTTGCTCCGAGAATAATCGCCGCGCCAATCACTACCGCCACAAAGGCGCTGCGAGCGCGTGTGAGCTTCTGCGTATCGCCCTGTGCGGTGATAAACATAAAGCCAGAGATAATGATAAAAATCACGATCACCGGGACCGCGATCTGTATCACGATAGTCAAAAGCGCGTCGATAAAGTCCGGAAGAGTGCTAATGCTTGTGAGAGGATTCTCAAAGGTCATTGCACCAGCAAAAAGCACGCTGGGGAAAAAGAGAGCGAGCAATGAAAGTAAAAAGTACCAAATATGCCGTGTTTTCTTTTTCCAATTTTGCAGCTTTTTCATAAAAAATATTGTAACCGCTTCCGTAAGAAAAAACAATTTATAGCTGTGCATTAGCGCTCGGCAGCGCTCCACCACCCGCACTCACCGCCGGAGGAGGTGCAACACTCTTCAGAAGAAGATCCATTTCTTTTTGCATCATCTGAATCGCACCAGCTACGGTAAGCGCTCCTGAGTTCACATTATCGATCGCTTCCTGGAAAATGCGCGATGTCTGGTCTGGATCCGGGTCACGCCACCCGCGGCTGATGATGGCGGAATTGTAGAAAACTGTTCGGAAAGCATCCGTCGGCCTGGTTGCATAGAGATCGCGGCGAACTGGCGGGAGATACGTCGCCTGAGAAAGCGCCTGCGAGAACTTCGGCCCGGCGAGGGTAAGTGCCACGATGTAGGCAGAGTTGATGTTGTGAGACTGCTTCAAAATCGCCACTCCAAAAATCTTGCCGATAGTTGCGGAGAACTTTCCATCCCGTACCTGCGGCACCTGGGCGACATCGAAGTCGAGAAGCGGGTTCTTGCGCTGGATATCCGCATACTCGCTCGCATAGCCGAAGTAGATCGCGAGCTTTTGGTTGGTAAACATATCCAAAGAATCCGGCAAGGCGCGATTCCAGGAGTAGATATCAGGCTGGGTCGGATCGGCGAAATTGGTAAAAAAAGTCAGAGCATCACCTGCGGGAGGAATACTACCGCCCTTATCTCCGATGAGCGTGGCAGTTGTTACTCCCTGATTCAACTCCACGATCGGGTTGCCCAACTGAAGCATCAGCATCGCCAAAATATCTTTTGCATGAGTGACGTTTTGGTATTCTCCAAGTGCTACCGCGCTTTGCGTGATGTTGTCATCCTGTGTTTTTTCCGTAAGAATCGGCGCAAGCTTATAGAGCTCATCCCAATATTGAGGGGGACGGACAATTCCCTTTTGCGCAAACATGTCACGGTTCCAATACATCACCATCGGATCTATATAAAACGGTAGAGCAAGAATACCGTCCGAACGAAGGTAGATTTCTCCCTGTTGGAGATAGGCGTTTCGAAAATCACGCTCGGAAATAACACTGAACGGGATAACCTGCAGACTCTGCTGGCGCTTCAGAATCAAATCCTGTGGGATCAGTACCAGATCAGGACCCTGGCCGATCGCCAGAGCCTCCACCAGATCGTTATCAAAATTTGTGGCGTCTTTCTCCACATACTTCACCTGATTCGGGGGATAAAATTTTCCGATCAGCTGACTCATGGACTGCTGCGGAAAGGTTCCCCAGATGGTAACCGTTCCTTGGACATCCCCGCCTTCTTTCGCAGCTTTATGTGGTTTTGGAATAAGTCCAGAAAAAACCAAAATGCCGCCGACAAAAAACGCGATACAAATTCCTGTCACAAGTAATGGAAAACCGGTTTTCATGCTTGTTTTTCAAAAATAATTCCGTAATGAAATGCTCCCGCCGGGATATGCTTTCGATAAGAAAAACCTCCCTGCTCACAGAGAAGCCGCGCATCACGGGAGTCTAAAACATTTTCCGGATGCGGACCCAAATGTCCAAAAGATTCGCTCCAGTCGATCAAAAGAAGTCGACCGCGAGGCTTGAGCGTGCGCCTGATTTCCTGCAGCAGAACAGTCTTGTACATACACTGAAAAAAGACGTTGGATGCGATCGCGAAATCCAAAATACCGTCTCCAATCTTTGACCCGCCCGGCATTTCAAGATCTCCGTGCAAAGTATCCACGTGAGCAATGCCTTGATCTGAAAGCGTATTACGGAGTCTCACAAGAAGGTTTTTCTGCACATCAATGGCATAAACCCGGCCGTAATCCTTGACCACCCTTGCCGCCTCAAGGGCATATGCACCGGAGCCGGTTCCAAAATCGCCGACATGCATTCCCTCAAGAACACCCGCACGCATAATATTTTCTCGTGGATTGGTAAACATCTTGCAAGTTACATGTCTTAAAAACCTCCTCTGAGAAAATCTTTTTTCGTGAAGCCCACAAACTTCAAAAAGAATTTCTCAGAGGAGGGCTGACGTTCTAAAAAAAGAAATAAACTACGAACTTACAGAAACTTCAAATGAAGCTCCTGTTCGTCAAAGTGAACAGACTTTCATTTCTGAGTACAAGTGATTCAAAATACAGTCTGTTCTAGAACAGGGTTTCAAAATTGGATGAGATGTCCACCTGAGGCGGATCTACCTCAGGTGCGACAAGGAAAAAATGGATTTTTAATCATGAGCCGTACTCCTTCGTACGGTGAATGTTAAAAATTATTTTTTTGACACAGCAGATTGCCAATTTTGGAAGCCTGCAGGTAAAGTATATCATTAAAGGAAAAGTATGCTTGCGACGCTATCCCCAGTCCGTGGCTTCATCACCCGTACTCCCTGCGTCGATCTTCCCAGTGTCGAAACTTCATCCACGCCGAGCCGGATCACCTGTCCTTTTTTCGAAACCGCCACAAGTTCATCTTCTTCACCCTCCAGGACTTTGATTCCCACAAGGTCACCGGTTTTTGCCGTTACGGCTGCGGTTTTGATGCCGGACCCGCCGCGCTTCTGTACTTTGTACTCTGAAAGCGGCGTTTTCTTTCCATAGCCGTGTTCGCTGATCGTCAAAAGCTTGAAGTCGTTGTTGTTCCCTTTGATCACATCCACACCAACCAGTTCATCGCCTTTTCTCAGGGTCAGTGCTTTTACTCCGCCAGCCAAACGCCCCATCTGCCGCACATCCGACTCCAAGAAACGCACCGACTGCCCCTTTGCCGTTGCGAGTACGACCGCATCTCCTTTCGCCACCCAAAGTGCCGAGAGAAGTTCGTCGCCATCTGAAAGCTTGATCGCAATAATTCCGCTCTTTCGTACATCGTGGAAACTGTCCCCTGCGGCTTTTTTCACCACGCCTTTTTTCGTTACCATGAGGAGCGAGTGCGTGGAACCGTCCATGTCTTTTGGAACAGCGAGAATAGAGGTTGTTTTTTCATCGCTTCCAATGGAGAGGAAATTCATGATCGACTTTCCTTTCGTTGATCGTCTTCCTTCCGGCACCTCGTACATTTTCATCTGGTATGCCTTGCCTTTGTCGCTGAAGAAGAGGAGGTTGGAATGCGTAGAAGTAGAAAGAAACATCGTCACAAAATCCTCTTCTTTGGTATTCAGGTCCACCACGCCGACGCCGCCGCGCTTTTGTTTTTTGTACTCGTTTGGATTTGTACGCTTGATATAACCACCGTTCGTGAAGACCAAAATGCTCTCTTCTTCCGCCACGAGATCTTCCACGGAAAAAGACTTCGGCCCGGAAGCGACAATTCTGGTGCGGCGCGGATCACCATACTTTTTCTCCGCTTCGACAAGCTCATCTTTGATCACGGCAAGAATTTTCTTTGGACTTGCCAAGAGTGCCTCAAGTTCTTTGATCAATTTCAAAAGCTCTTTGAGTTCGTCTTCGATCTTCTTGCGTTCCAACCCGGCAAGTTTCTGAAGCCGCATTTCGAGGATGGCGGTTGTCTGCCGGTCGGAAAACTGAAACTTCTTCATCAAGTTTGCGTGCGCGGTTGGCGTGTCTTTGGATGCTTTGATCACCTTGATCACTTCGTCGATATGGTCCAGTGCTTTTTTCAAACCTTCGAGAATGTGGGCACGGTCACGAGCTTTTGCCAAGTCAAATTCCGTGCGACGGCGCACCACGATCTGACGGTGCGAGAGAAATTCTGTAAGTGCTGAATGGAGTGAGAGCGTCTGGGGTACGCCGTCTACCAGCGCCACCATGTTCATATGGAAAGTGCTCTCCAATTCGGTGTGTTTGTAGAGATAGTTCAAAACTTTTTGCGGCTGCACGCCGGACTTGAGATCGATCACCACGCGAATGTCAGTCGTGGATTCATCGCGAAGCCCTTTCACTCCTTCAAGCTTTTTCTCGCGCACCAAATCAGCGATCTTCGAGATCATTTCAGACTTGTTCACACGATATGGGATGGACGTTATCACGATCTGCTCGCCGCCACCTTTCGTTTCTACGATCTCCGCCTCTCCTCGGCAGACGATACCGCCGCGACCAGAGGCATACGCATGGGCAATATCTTTTTTGCCGAAAATAATTCCTCCCAGTGGGAAATCCGGTCCTTTGACGAACTGGAGCAGATCTTCCGTCGTAGCGTTTGGCTGATCGATCAAATGAATCGTCGCCTCCACCACTTCGCTCAAGTTGTGCGGCGGAATGTTCGTCGCCATCCCTACGGCAATACCAAGCGTTCCGTTTAAAAGTGTGTTTGGAAGGGCGGAAGGAAGAACGGTCGGCTCTTTGTTTTGCCCGTCGTAGTTCGGCACAAAATCCACGGTGTTCTTTTCCAAATCTTTCAGAAGCTCGCCGGAAATGGCGGACATTTTCGCCTCCGTGTAACGCATGGCTGCGGCCGAGTCTCCGTCTACAGAACCGAAGTTTCCCTGCCCAATCACGAGTGGATACCGATACCCAAACGGCTGTGCCATCTTGACCATCGCATCATACACCGATGCGTCACCGTGCGGGTGGTATTTTCCGAGTACATCTCCGACTACCGCCGCGGATTTTCGAAAGCGCGCACCGGAAGTCAGACCCATTTCGCTCATGGTATAGAGAATGCGGCGGTGCACCGGCTTCAAACCATCGCGAATATCCGGAAGCGCACGGGTGGTGATCACAGACATGGCGTAGTCCAAATACGACTCACGCATTTCGGTGCTGATGGAAACTGGAAGCAGTCCGCCTTCCGGGCGGTTATCTCCAAGATTGTTGTTTGAATCGCTGTTGGTTTTCTTTGCCATGTTAATAAATTATTTTATTTTTAAATTGTCTTTGTTGCTGACTTATGAATGAAAAATTAATACGACGGAAGAATTTCTACAGGAGTTGTGGAAGTGGGAACCGAACTGCTTGAGGTGCCGGCGGAAAAATCAGAAGAAGTTGCCATTGTGGAAGCAGCAGACTGAAAATCTGAACCTTCCGTGGAGGAAGCAGTCGAAGATGCATTTCCATCTCCGGCTGAAGTCATCGTGTTTGTCGTAGTACTCAAACTCGTCTGCTGGTTTTTGGTAGAACTCGCTTTGAGAGTGGCATTCAAGTCTTTCAAGCCTCCAGTACTGCTTCCAAACGAACTTTTGATTCCACTCCAGAGCGCTCCCGCTGTTTCCCTCAGTGTGTCAGTCGGGGTGTTGTTTTCATAGGCGATTTTTTCTTCCGAAGGAGCAGAAAGCCGTGCCCCAAGCGTACTCGCCCAAACCCCCATGATCACGAACATGATAACGCCAGTCGTGGCGTGGAGAATCATTCTTCGCGTCTTCTCTGGCTTTGCGCGGATCTTGTCCAAAAAATCGAACATAAAGATATTTTCAAAGAATTCACGGGCTCAGAAAAATCAGCAGAACTTAGCCGCTTTCTCCGAGAACGACGATTTCATTTTCTTTGTCTATCAAGTCTTTGGGTTTGATAGTGAGCTTTTCTTTCTTTTCACTTTTTTCTACACCGCCTTCTTTCAAAAAAATCTGAAGTGCATCCTTGTCCGTTTTCACGCCCTCGTAATGCATCGGAATCACTATTTTTGCTCCCATGTTAACCGCAAGCCGATACGCCTCGTGAGGAGAAAGCACTCCCTCACCCCCAATCGGCACAAAAAGAATATCCACTTCCCCAAGCTCGCCCAGCACATCCGAACCAAGCTCCGCCTTCCCTAAAGCACCCAGAAAAACCAGATGCATACCCTCCAGCTTGGCGGAAAAAACCGTGTTGATCCGCGGTTTCTCGAGCTTGCCAGATCCTGAGCTAAAAAAACTCTGGGACTGGTAGCCCTTGACAAAGACTTCTTTGATTTCATACTCTCCGGGACCGAAAATCACAAAAGGTTCTTTTTCTTTGAAGGAGAGGTTGTCCACCCCGCTGAAGAGCGGATCCCGAAGCGAGATGAAAGCAATGTCCGCGCCATAACGAGCGGATTTTGCGTTTTCTTTGGCCTCATTTTTGCTGATCGGATTGAAGCCCAAGATAGTATCTCCAAACTGGACTTTGAAGCTCTCCGCGCCGTGGTATGTGATTATCATGAAAACATTATATCAAAAAAAATCCAAAAAATATACCTTTTTGGAATGAAAAACATGAGAAAATAAACGACTACAAAGACGAATTCAAAGGAGCCGTTTCGCCCTTGGCGGATACGTCAGATGGGTCCGTTTGGTCTGAGTTTCCACTTTGCAGCGTTTCGGTGTCTTTTTGGGTTGTGGTTGTTTGATCCAGCGAGATCGTGGTATCTGGAACAGTGGCGTTCGTCACTATATTTTCATCAGTACCAGAACCAGTATCAACATCGGACGGTTTGTTTTCCGTGCTTTCTTCCGTCAAATCATCACCTCCACTTGCAGCTTTTATTTCCGCGTCACTCGAACTTGCCGCTGTCTCTGATTTTTCTGAATCGCCATCTGGTGTCGTCGTGGCAAGTGTTTTTGAAGTTTGAGAAGCTTCGGAAGTCTGAGAAGCCACTGAGGTTTGGCTTACATGGGCGTTTTCCAGAAGTATTTTAAGCTGACTTTCATTCACACAGGTATCCCCCACACAAAGCTCATCCTTCACGTGTACATCATCGGCAAAAATACTCTTGAAGTACCCCACCACAGCTTTCATCGAATCCGTCACGAATGAAGCCGTGCGGGCAAAGAAGTTTTGGTTCTCCTTGTTCGCACTTGTTACCAGTGCATCCGCTTCCGCCTCTGAAAGATGAACAGACGGAACCCACGAAACATGTACAAACATCATCACCGTGTCCGTGCCGTTGGAATCTTCAAGGGCAGTTCCCAGGATGGTACCGGTGGAGGTAGCTTTCACGGCGATGCCGGGGGTGGTGGAAGAGAGGGTGAGGAGATCACCGGGCTTTACCTCGCCGTTGGTGTTTGAGAACTTCACCGGAACACGGCCAGAGAGAGCAACCGGGCGAGTGCTCGTACCGGTTTCATCACCCAAGAGAACTCCAGGAGCGGTAGAGACAATTCCCAGGATTCTCTGTGCTTCTTCGCTTCCTGCCTTTACGAGTTTTCCGTCCTGGTCAATTGCTACCACATCGCCTGCTTCAAGAGAGTGATCATTGACAGGATAATTTTCCGCCAAGTCTGAGGCCGTGAAACTTGAAGAGTCGCCGTAGACCACGCCCGCGGTGAGAGTGCCCTGGCATTTTGTGCCGCCGCCATTATCCGCACAGATGGCGCCGTTTGCTGCGGCGATGTTACCACTCGCGACAGTGAGTTTGGCGAAAGGAGTAGTGGTTCCGATGCCGATATTGCCGGTTACCTGCAAATTTCCTGGAGTTGTTCCATCAAAACTCCCAGCAATCTGAAAGGTATTTGCCGAGCTTCTTGAAAGAAAGATGTCGCGAGTGCTATTTCCGGATCCAACGCCAAAAGCACCATTTGAGTAGAAAATAGCTCGATCATAACTTTCTGTCGGAACACCCACAGAAAATGCTCGCCCACTGCCGGCAGAGTTTGCCAGATCAGCCTGAAATTCGGCAGTGTTATCGGACGCAACCACCTTCAACTGAGTATTTGGGTTTGAGAGAGTGTCTGGTGTCGTCCCTATCCCCACCTTGCCAGTGATATAGGCTTGTCCATTCACCACAAGTGGATAAGCCGGAGTAGTAGTCCCGGTATCAATGCCGATATTACCGGTAGAGAGATCACCGTAAATCGTATTGCCGATATTCAACTGATAGTTCGCTGTCGGATCAGCCGCGTTGGTTTCCGAACCGATGAAAATGTTGTTTGACCCGGTCGTAATGTTGTAGCCGGCCTTGTAACCCATCGCGACATTTTTTGTGGCTGCGTTTATAGCATTGTAAAGCGCGCTTGAGCCAAAAGCAGAATTGTAACTTCCCCACGTGTTGTTGAGCAGCGCTTCATATCCCAAACCGGTGTTCTCCACACCATCCGTCGTGTGCCCAAGCGCGTAACTCCCCAAAGCAAGATTGGCAGTTCCGTCAGTGCTGTTGGTAAGCGCGCCGGTACCGAGTGCAACGTTGTCATTCCCCGTGATATTGCTCTGGAGCGCGCCGGTACCGAGTGCCAAGTTGGTGGCACCGGTGGTGTTGTCGTGAAGCGCACTGGTTCCAATAGCAACGTTTTCATTGCCGGTCGTTACAGAAGAAAGCGCACCAATCCCCATTCCAAGGTTACTTTGTCCGTCACTTCCCGTCATGTGCGACAGACTTTCGCCACCACCGCCGATAAAAAGCGAACCATAAAAAGATGCTTGATCCGGAACATAGAGTGCGTCCTGACCTCCTATCGCAAGAACTTCTGTAGAGGATGCGAGATTTAAATTTCCATCGATCGTGAGGCCACCCGAAATATTTACCGGAGAATTAAAATAGGAAGCAGAACTGGTACCAGTATCAAATCGAAGATTTCCGGTACTCTCCAACCAAAGCTGTCCTGAAGCAGTATAAATCTGCTGATCCTGATTCCATGCGTCATTCCCATTCCCGAAAGAAAGTCCTCCGCGAACAAACGGATCAACAAGATCTGATTGATATCCGAGATGTGAAGTGCCAGAAACTTGAACCGTTGTTCCGTTAGAAAGCTCATATTTTCCATCAACGCCATAGCTTCCCACCATGTAACTCGTCAAAGCACCGGTATCAAAGCCGGTCACCAACACGTCCGAAGAATTATCCGAATCTACCGTAACATTCGATGCACTGATAAGTGGAGCCTGACCGGTGGACATGTCTAACTTAATACCATGACTGTTCTCCGCCTGAATCCAGGTATTCGCGAAGTTAGGAGTTGCGCTGTCCACTTCAAGTGCGTATCCGTTTGTGGCGGGACCAGAAATATTCACATTCGTAAAATAGTTTGCCGCGGTATAACTTCCGCTTACCGGATAATAAATCCCGACAGCAACACCATTTGTCGAAACAGTATTTGCTTCCACCACCAATCCGCTGAAAAAGTTGTACGCCACTGGCTGGCTCGTTCCCGCTTCAAGACGAAGGCCGTAATCCAAGAAATCACGTATGTCGATATTATTATAAAAATCACGATACGCACCACCGGCAAGATAAAGACCGGTCGATCCTGTTCCATTCGGGCCGCTCCCCTCCATGCCTATATTTTCCAAACGGAAATTTACCACCAGTCCTGTGTCATTTCCCACTTGGATAACCGGCTTGGAAGTGTCGTATGGAACAAGCTTGTTTGGTGTGTTGTACTCCCCGGAAGATTCTCCCAAGATGTGGATGTTGTCCTGTGTAATCACCAAGTTAACGGCCCATTCACCGTTTGGAACGTAGATCGTGCCGCCGGCAGTTCCGAGTGATGCAATCGCGGCATTGAAGGCGGCCGTATCATCTGTGGTGCCGTCACCTTTCGCACCGAACGCCCGCACGTCCACCCACGGACCCTTGGTGATCAGATCATCCGCCGTTACCGTGCCGGTAATTTCCGCATTACCACCCACCGTAAGCCTTTGCGATGGAGTGGAAGTGCCAATTCCAACATTGCCGGCTGTATACGAAATGTTTGAACCCGAGACTACCCAAGGAGATGAACTTGAAGAACTGTCACTCGACGGCGAAAGTGAGGCTGACGCAACCTGATTGGTCACGGAGTTTCCACTTGCAACCGTGCTCATGTTGGAATCACTCTGAAGTGCAATGAGCGTGCGAAGGCGATTTTCGGAGGCGAGGAGGTCGGATTGCGAAACACCATGATCGACACTGACACCCCAAGAAGCATTTTGATTCGCAAGCTGTGGGAGTGCTTCAGAAATGGAAAGCAAAATCCCATTCAGTGCACTGACCAAAATGGATGTAGAGTGTGCAAGAGCATTCAAGCGGGCTTCAAGATCTTGCTCTTGAATGCTTTGACCAGACGCCGAAGACATGGTGGAGTTAGCATTTTCGGGGGCGGAAGCAAAGGCAGCACCGGGGAAAAGAAAAGCAAGCACCAAAATCGCCAAAACCCCTTGTGTGGATACAAAGAAGAGAAAAGCTTTTTGTGCTCGTTTAATAAACCACATACTATATTATTCTTCACTGAAGTGTTTAATCGTCTTTAAGTATAACAAGAGAGGTATGGGAAAGGAACGCTTACAGTGGATAACTTCCTTACTTTATTCCCCGCCCTCCTTGCAAAATTTCCTTTTTTCTTGTATCTTTTGAGCAAATTTGTCTTGATGGTATCGAGAAAATTTTTATCAACTTTTTTGGAAATAATCCCGCTTTTTGAAAATTCCTGTACCGATAAAGCGGAATTCCGAAAAAACATTCAATTATGAACAAAGAAAACAAAGCAGTAGCAGACCGGGCAGTCGACGTGCTCGACGAAAACGAAGACCGATCCTCTGAAGAAGAAAAAAGCGAAAAAGGTGAAAATGCACCAGCTCCCGAAAAAAGAAAAAAGCGAAGTACGCAATCTTTCGTGGTAAAAAACCCAAAGAGCGGCATGGTTCAATTTTCCGCTGAAGTCGGCGTTCCCCCGGAAGAGGGCGAGCTGGTAGACGGAAAAGTCATTCACGTTGGAAAATCAGCTTTGTATCTGGACCTGCACCCGTACGGAACAGGGATTATTTACGGACGAGAATTTCTCGTTGCCCGCGATCTCATCAAGAAGATCAATATTGGGGACATGGTCAATGCCAAAGTAATTGACCCGGAAAACGAAGACGGCTATATCGAGCTTTCTCTCAAAGAGGCACGGCGGGCGATTCTCTGGAGCGAAGCGGAAGACCACGTGAAGCAAAAAACTCCGCTTGAGCTTTTGGTGAAAGACGCAAACAAAGGCGGACTCCTGATCGACTGGCAAGGCTTGACCGGGTTCCTTCCCGCTTCCCAGCTGAAGCCGGAGCATTACCCGCGTGTGGAAGACGGCAACAAAGATCGAATTCTTGAGGAATTGAAAAAGTTGGTTGGCGAACGCCTTCCAGTGGTGATCATCGCCGCTTCTCCAAGAGAAGAAAAACTTATTTTCTCTGAAAAAAGCTATGCACCGAAAGAAACACAGGAAGCCGTGTCCAAATACCAGGTGGGTGAAATCGTTGAGGGGGTGGCGACGGGCGTGGTAGACTTCGGGATTTTTGTGAAAGTGGAAGAAGGTCTTGAAGGACTCGTTCACATTTCCGAGATCGACTGGGGTTTGGTGGAAGATCCGCGAAATCTCTACAAGCAAGGAGACAAGATCCGCGCGAAGATTATCGAAGCAACGAACGACAAAATTTCCCTCTCCATCAAAGCGCTGAAGGAAAATCCTTGGAAAAATGCCGCTGAGAAATACAAAAAGGGCGACGAAGTAACCGCGGTGGTCATCAAATTCAACAAACACGGTGTGCTTGCTTCCATTGAAGAAGGGGTTGCCGGGCTGGTCCACGTGTCAGAATTTGGATCCATGGAAAAACTCCGCGAAACCTTTGAACTTGGCAAAACATACCCGTTCAAGATCACACTCTTCAATCCAAAAGAGCAAAAAATGACGCTTTCGCCGGTGGAAAAAGGAAAGGAGAAGTAATCTCCTTTTGAACGAACAAATAAAAAATCCCCGAGTGGGGATTTTTTATTTGTTCGCTTTTTTTTCAGAAACTTTAGCCGGAAGAGCTTTGAGTTTGGGATCTTAGAGATGACAATCAACACCTGAGAGATCGAAGCGATTGACGACAGCGGTACAGAGATCATCAAGCGTAGAGCGTTCTCGCAAAATGTGCTCTTCATCTGGATAGTACGCAGTCTGGACGTCCTTTCCGAAAGCTTTCGCAAAGGAGATGAAGTTCGTCGACTGCCAGTTTGGTACTTCCGTGTCCTTTCCTCCGTACGCCACGAGAATTTTCTCAGAATCCGGAAGGCTCGGGATCTTCGCGTCAACTGATGCCTGGAGATACAAGCCCATGTTTGCAGCATTTGGAAGGCCGTGGAAAAGATCCTTGAACGGCGAAGACGGGATACGAGTAATGAGACTGTACCAGTCTGTCACGCCGTTAATCGAGACAGCACCATCGAAAAGGCTTGGATCCTCTACCAGTGCACGAAGCGAGAGATAGCCACCGTAACTGTTGCCGATCAAGTACGTGTGATCGATTCCCTTTTCCTGCTGCAGTTCTTTCGCTGCGGAAAGTACGTCGTCTACATCTGCTTTTCCGACATTTGCGTCCAGCCCATCAAGCACCTGCTTGCCGTAGCCGGAACTTCCGGTGTAATCAAGCTTGAGTACGTACGCACCGCTTGCTGCCAGTCGTTCGAGCAGTTCATCGTACACACCGTAGGAAAGATAGGAGTGATATCCGACAGACGCCTGCCGCATCGGGCCGCCGTGGAGCCAAATGAACAAATCTTTTTCTTTCTTAGAAGAATCTTTCGGCGAGAGCAAAACCGCATATCGTCCGTTGTTCAGCTTTACTGTCTCACGACTCACCGCATCCGAAGCGGGTGAATCCCCTTCCGGTGCAAACTCATACGTCACGCCCGTTTCCGGATCGTAAGAAAAGATGTTTGCGTTCTTCCCATCCAGCTTCTGATACAAAAGCTTTCCGTCCTGCGCTTTCATGTATTCGCCGTATGAAACATTGTCCGCAATATCCGTAGAATCTCCAGTCTGGAAATCGTACTCGTAAATCGACCAGATCATTGGATTATCTTTGTTGGCCATATAGAAAAGATGACTTCCGACAAAGAGATAGTCTTCGATTTCAAAGTTTCCATCCGTAATCTGCTTTGGAAGCACCGATGCCGCTGCGGCAGACATTCCTGAGAGATCAACCGCGTAGAGACTCTGGAAATTCCCATTCTGATCTTCATATGCTGCCTGGTTGTCGTCTCCAAATTCCAAGTATGAAGGATCAGTACCCTTCACCTGGGCTGAAGTGTTGGTGTCTAAGTCGTAAATCTGGTGAGCACTCTGCACGTAATTGTACGCGCTCATGTACTGCCCCGAAGGTGAAACCGTCCAAAATGGAAGATCAGTTCCCGAGATTGATGCGGTCGTCATTTGCCCAGAAGTGATGCTGTATCGAACTGCATGATTATCCTGCGTAATGAAAACGATATTCTGACTGTCTGCCGTAAACTGCTTTTTGACCGCTACCTGGTGAAAAGGAAGCAGCGCATCAAAAACCGGAGTGGTACCGGAAAGATCGTAAAGAGAATAATACACGGTCATTCCGCTTGGCGTTTGGATGGCAAACGAGCGCAAGCCGTACTTTCCATCGGGAGAGGTGAGCTCAAAAGAAGCCGCCGCTGCACCAGTTTGGAAAAAAGTGCTGCTGGCATCCTGCGCGGTGCAGTCGTTACTCCCAAGCGAACAAACATAATGCAAAATTCCCGAAGGTCCGCGGTATTCAAGCCCGATCTGGTCACCTTTACTTGCTGCTACTGCGCCGTAGTGGATTTCATCCTGCGGATTGGCTGCACTTGTCCCCGTATCTGCGTAGGCAAAACTCGTTCCCGTCAAAGCAAGCACTGCCACCAATCCAAAAGCTTCCGCCATGTGAATAATTTTTTCTTTCCCATCCGAAAAAATATCTCTTCCCATAATGTTGTAATATCTTTGAATTTGTAATAATCTGAGAAAGTTCAAGAAGAAACTTTAGGATACAAAAATCCACGAAGTTTCAGCAACTTTCACTTTTTCTTAATTTTTAAGACGTCCCCTCTTCTTCATCCTTACACCGCAAAAAGAAATCGTCCCAAAAATCAAAGAATTTATTCACAAGTATAACACATCGCTCATGCAACCCAATCACCATCATTATTCCCGCCGTGATTCCCACCACAACCAATCTCATTCACCCCAGCCCAAAAACACTGTTACTGGGAAACTCTTTACCAGCCCCCGAGGCTTTGGCTTTGTCATTACTCCGGACGAACAAAGGATTGACATTCCGGATAAAGCCGCACTCAACACCGGACTGCACGGCGACACCGTTCTTGTCGCTATTCATCCTGAGAAAAAAGGCGAGCCGACAACCGGCGAAGTTGTCCGCGTGGAAAAACGCGCAAAGAAGCGCTTCGTCGGCACCGTTCAGAAAAACACACGCGTTGCTTTTCTCCTTCCCGACCACAAAAAAATGTATACCGATATTTTTCTTCCGCTTGATCGGCTGAAAGGCGCAAAAGATGGTGATAAGGTTCTGGCGGAAATCGTCAAATGGACAGACGCCAACAAAAACCCAGAAGGAACCGTGCTTCAGGTGATCGGCAAAAAGGGCGAGCACGAAACCGAAATGCGAGCGGCCGCCCTGGAGCGAGGCTTTGAAACTTCCTTTCCAGAAGGAATTGAAGAAGAAGCTTCACACATCAAGCACGAAGTCTCAGAAGAAGAGACCAGCAAACGCCGAGATTTTCGAAACGTTACCACCTTTACGATCGACCCAGCTGACGCAAAGGACTTTGATGATGCCCTTTCCTATGAAGAAAAAGCAGATGGCAACGTGGAAATCGGGATTCACATTGCAGACGTGACACACTACGTCCGCCCCGGCATGAAGATCGACGAAGAAGCTTTTGAGCGCGGAACTTCCGTCTACCTCGTGGACCGCACCATCCCGATGCTTCCGGAAGTGCTTTCAAATGACCTCTGCTCTCTCCGTCCGAACGAAGATCGTCTCGCCTTTTCTGCCGTGTTTACATTTTCTAAAAATTCTTTTGAAGCGGGCGAAAAATACGAAATGACCGACGCATGGTACGGGCGCACGATCATCCACTCCGATCGGCGTTTTACCTACAAAGAGGCAGAGGATGTTTTGAAATCCGGCACGGGCGACTTCCCGCACGAGATCCAGAGGCTCTACGCACTCTCTCAAAAACTCAAAGAAGAACGCTTCCGAAACGGCGCTGTGCAGTTTGAAACGGAAGAAATCAAAATGCAGCTCGGACCAGAAGGCGTTCCACTGGCGATTGCCAAAACCGAGCATCTAGAAACACACGGACTCATCGAAGAATACATGCTCCTGGCAAACCGCATGGTGGCAAAATATGCGAGTGACCAGATCCAAAAGCGCGGCGGAAATTTGCCGTTCATCTACCGCGTGCATGACGAACCGGATCCAGAACGCATGGAAGAATTCATCACTTTTATCGGCTCTCTTGGGTACCATCTCAAAATGAAAGACGGGGCGGTTTCCTCGAAAGATCTCAACCGCGTTCTCGAAGAATCCAAAGACACTCCGGAAGAAAGCATCATCCACACCGCCGCGATCCGCACTATGTCCAAAGCCGTCTACTCTACCGTGAACATCGGGCACTTCGGACTGGCGTTTGAGTTTTACACCCACTTCACTTCCCCGATCCGCCGCTACCCGGACATGGCGGTTCACCGATTGTTCCAGGAATACCTCACTGGCGAACATCTCCCGAAAAAAGAAGATTTAGCAAAATACAAAAACCTGACCGAGCATTCTTCCGAACGCGAACAGGATGCCGCAGAAGCGGAGCGCGATTCCGTCAAATACAAACAGACGGAATTCATGCAGACCAAAGTTGGCGAAATCTTTACTGGCGTCATTTCAGGAATTTCCAAGAGCGGAATTTTTGTCCAGGAAGAAGAAACACTGGCGGAGGGGCTCATTCGTTTCCGCGACCTGAATGACGACTTCTACGAACTCGATGAAAAAAATTACCAGCTCGTAGGACAAAATACCAAAAAAACGTATCGCCTGGGCGATGAAATAAAAATCAAGCTCATTGGCGTCAACCTCGAACGGAAGCAGATTGACTACGCTCTGGCGGAATAGTCGAAAAATAAATTACTAAAACAAAACTCCGTTTCTCGCGGAGTTTTGTTTTAGTAAAAAATTTCCATTCTCAACTTGCTCATACATTCCCATTTTCTTGAGAACGCTTCCAAATAACTTTTGGAGTGATGTTCTTCCCTCCAACAAGACGGATCTCATCAATTTCTCCGTAGGTATTTGGAATGGAAATTTGGAAAGGCGTGTCTTTGCTACCAAATTGCCTCACCTGTTGTTTGTCGCTCTTGAAAAAACTACCCACGATATGAGTAGTTTTTTCTGTCTATTTCAAAAGTGATTACTTGAATGTTCGTGATTTAAGATTAAACGTATATGTAGTACCACCTTTGGTTGTCACATCACGTCGAGTGTCGGTATTTGCGTCGTATACCTCATAGGTGCCTGCAACCGATTGCACCGTAAGGGTACCGTTCGCTTCGGAGACGATCTTGAGCGGGCCGGTTGCAATTGGTGCGGAAATGACTTGAGAGCCTGTGGGATTAAAACCATTCATAACAAACAGTATTCCCTGAGACGGGTCAGTAGTTTCTGCAGTGCCGGTGACAACCATGAATTTTCCATCAACGTACCCAGCCCATGAATTGATGCCTGGGATAAGACCTTGTTGTTTAAGGTATGTTGGACTGATAGCGTCTCGCACACCGAGAACGACAGGAGGAAGCGGGTCCGCGTCAGGTGCGGGAGTAAAGCCTGCCATCGCCTGCTTTTTAGCGACAATTGCAGCCTTTTCTTCCGGTAACAACTTCCGCAATGCACAGATGCGAGCTTCCTCTCGCTCTAAGATAGGCAAACCCTTCAGTTTTGCTTGAAGTGCGGGGTCTTGCTTGTTTGCATTTTGTGCTGCATCTCTTAACATTTGGGCTTCTGGCGTAGTACAAGTCTGATCGTAAGCAAATGTGCTTCCAAAAGCCCCCAAGAGGAGGACTGCGACAGCACTGAAACCTATTATTTTGGTTTTATTAGTCATATTCTAATATATTAGACGCGTTATTTTATAATCACTTACCTCCATTTCATGTCATCTGACCACGTCAGGTTTTGAGCCGTTCACGTGGATGCTTGCGAAACGTGAACACAGACAAGATACTTTCTCTCCGAAAATTCCTTAAATCATTCACGAAAAAAATCAAAAGCCCCGCATTGCAGCAGGGCTTGTTGGAGTCACCAAGGAGTTAGAGATCAATTTCAGTTAATTCAGCAAGGTCATGCTTTCTGTATCCAATCCATTTAAAATAACCGGGAAGATCATCCTTCCTCACGAAATTGTCTAAAAAACATCGTGTCTTGAAGTTGTATCGAAACACGCGATGAGGCGTAACAGTAGGGCAACCAAACAATTGAAGTCCGTAGTCATCAGCAGCAACAAACTCATTTACCACCACCAACGAAGACACTCCGAATGCAAGCTC
>DASSSU010000019.1:0-25094 GCA_035708305.1 Minisyncoccota bacterium
AGCTCTTCGTATCCTCTTCTTGCGTCTTTGGCATTCTCCAAGGTAACAAAAATTTTTCTCACGTCTGTAAAACCGCACGCTCTCGCGATTTCTTCTGCGTGTTCCAAGTCTTCTTCTTTCGCACCAGCACCGCAGTTTTCATGAACAGCCAAAATAACAAAATCAGGGTTATGGAGCCGTTTCGATTTTTCAAGCTCTTCTTCCAAATCATCAAATCCCCCGGCACCTCCGCCGATGGAAATTTCATCACATTCGTTTATTTTCACTCCGAAGTTTTCCCGAACTTCCCCAAACGCCTGCGGGAATCGCGGATCAAAACAATGAACGAACGTGCACTTTATCGTGGTATCTGCCATATTATTTCTCTTTTCCAAATTTAATTATGTGGGTAGCGGAAATCCGCCTCCCCCGTTATACCACCGAACAAGCTGCTCGGCAATAGTGGGCTTAAGAAAAAAATAGAAGCTTAATCCCGGCGAAAAAGAGGAAGCAAAGAATCACCGCGCGGAAACGTTTTTCCGGGATTTTGTGTACGAAAAATTTTGCCGCTTCCACCCCCAGAAATGAAGCAAAGATAAAAAGGAGAAGGCCGAAGAAAAGCTCTTCCGGAACCGTGTTGCCGTTTAAGAAATACACCGGCAAGCGGCTAGAGTCCACCAAGACACTCACCGCGCCGGCCGTAGCGATGAAAACGGATTTCGGGAGGTTGTACGCCGAGAGAAACATACTTCGGAGCACTCCTCCGATGCCGAAGATACCAGAGAAAAATCCCGAGAGCGTTCCGGCGGCAATCGAGCTGATCGGTTTTTTTGAAAGCGTGAAGGTCGGCTTCATGAGGAGAAAAAGCACGTAAAACAGTAAGATGCCTCCCAAGATTTGAGAAAGAAGCGTATCGGAAACGCGCGAGACAAAAAATGCGCCGACCACCGCGGCAGCCATTCCCGGAATTCCAAACAAAAGCGTCAGCCGAAGTCGAAAACCTTTTCGAAAAATGATGATCCGCCATAAATTTCCGAACCAGTGAATGATCCCTACCACGATCAGCACCACCGAAAACGGAAAAAAGAAGAGCAGCGTCGGAACCATGATCGTCGAGATACCAAAGCCGGCGAGCGTCCCCACGGTGGAGGCCACAAACGTCAAAAGTGCGATCAGGATGATTTCCATACCGTTCAAGTATAGCGGAAAAAGGCATGGGCGGAAACCTGACCGGAAAACTCGTACATGAAACGCCGCACTATAAATTCACCACTTCAAGCGAAACCGGCACTTCGGTACGATCCACATGGAACGACACGCGGCCGATCAAACTGTCGTTTTGGGTGACGACATTTACCCGCCACTGCCCCGGCGCCACGCTGCTTTTCATGGTGTAGCCACGATACCCATCTTCCCTGCCGCCGGTCATCTGAAACGCGATGCGGTCAGTTGTCGTCCACGTTTTCTTCTGTTCATCATAGTGCTGCCACACGTGAAAAATCTTCGTATCGACATTTTTCGGCGCAAAAATAGAGCTGAAAACATACACCGGATTTCCCGAGGTGATGTAGATGTCCATACTTCGATCAAGAAAAAGCAAAGAAGAGCCTTCAGTTTCACCCGCTTCCTTATACGCCAGATAGCCTCCCTGTCCATTCGGCACCACACGATAGAAAACCCCGATATCTTTCAAAACGAGCGGAATCGGCGGAATGAGATTGAGAAAATAGAGAAGATTGAGCAGCACAAAGATCCCGGACAAGCTGAGAAGCAGCGAAAACTTCAGACGATGAAATTTTTCAGAAACCATCGGCCACAGCAGAAAAAGAAACAGCAAGATAATTCCTGCGCTCAGCACCGAACTCCAGAGAAATGGCACCGTCCCCACCCGCCCCTGCACCACAGAAAGCACAAAAAAAAGATAGAGAAACAGGGACACAAAAAACATGCCCATTTGCAGATCCAGTCGGAAAAACTTTTTGCGCGAAACTTCACTCGCGATAAGAATGCCGATGAGAAGAAGAATAAAAAAAGCGGAGAGTCCAAGCGGTGTGCTTCGGAGATAGAAAACCAGATATGCCCCGAAAAGACCGCCAAAGCCGTACTGAATCGCCACCGGAAGCCAGGGAATGATCAGCTTTGCGCCATCACCATGAATTTTTTTTCGATCAAAAAAGTGCAGAAAGTAAATACAAACACCGATCAAAACAAAATACGAAAAAATGAGAATCCCGGAAGCGGCAAGACTCAAATGACGAAATTTCCATTCATCAAAAAGAAACGCGATTAAAATCACCAATGGAAAAATATAGCGATCAAACCGCCGGTGAAATTCCCTCATCAGCACTACGGCACCATGAACCCGACTCATACCTTTATGATACAAGAAGAGTGAGGAAAGAGAAAACAACTTGATAAATCCACAAGTTCAGTGAATTACCGCACTTTCTATTTATGAAAGTGGCACAAGGTGTACTTCTGGAGGCGGTATATCTCCCCAGGTGTGATGAACACCATCACCATCTCCAACCAAAACATACGTGTCTTGTGCCGGTGGTGCTGGAGTAGCCGACATAGTAGGAGTAAATTCAACGAACTTTGCTATTTTTTGAGGTATGCTGATAGTTACGGTAAGAGGTGTACTGCACCCTTCGTGCATACAATTAGAATACCCACCTATTTCTCCTTCAAGAAGAATCTCATTCTGGCTCCACGACTTTACTGAAAGAATCTGGAGACTTTCTCCGTGTATCCCAATTGCCCCTTCCGGTTCCAGACTATACGCACATAATTTCTTCTCTTTCCAACACCGAAGCCTTATGGATGTCCGTACATCTTTATCGTAGTATGTTTGGATACTCACCGGCATCAAATCACCCTTCAACACAATTTGCTCTCCTCCCAACATAAAAATCCAAGGATCTAGTGCATCTCCTCTGTTTCCGCTCACCGTTTGGATTTCAGCAGATGAAGTTGCCGCGGTGATGCTTTGAGTGCTTGTTGAAATATTCTCTTGCGAAATATTTTTATTCTCTGCCAAAACCTCATTCTGATTATGATAGAGCGTGAGAACGTAAAACAACAGCCCACCGACGATCACGAGCAACACACAAAGAATCCCGATCAGATAATTTTTTCTATCATTCATTTTTCCATTATCCCCCAACCTCTTGGATTGTCAATTTTTCAGCTACGAGTTAAATTTTTTTTATTCATCTTCTAACCGTAAATCATACAGGACTTGCGTGCTGACCACCGATTCTAAGCATTCTTCACGGTGACGCTTGTGTTCCTGGTTGATCGAAAGCGTCGGATCAGAAGGATGAGGATTTCCCTCGGCAAAACCAACAACATAATTATCCGTACCGATCTGAAACAACAAACACCCTTCCCGAGTTACCCCCTCATCACGTAATGTCTCAATCGCTTCACCACGCCGCGATGTTTCAAGCTCTTTACACCACTGTTTCCATTGCTCCAACTTCCCTTCTTTTATTTTGAAAATTTTCATAGAGATATTCTAAAACCAATAATAGCCGTCCGCGCCTGTTTCTCACACCAGTATACAAAAGTTAACTACTTGCGTATTTTCAGACATCTAGACTGAAAGCTTGAGAATTAACTTTATAAGAAATTGTGCAGCCAGCATTGCTGATCTTAAAATTTGCCCCATCTGTTTTGGGAGTCAGCTTGTCCCACGAGTTTTTGTTTTGATCAAAATAATAAATTCCCTGCCGCTCAGGCCGAATGGCAAAATCTTTCCCGTTTACGTTTACATAAAAATGTCCGTTGGCAATCTCAAGATTTTCTTCATAATAGCAAGAGCACCCGCAAGAAAAACACGACAAGCCGCCGGTGGACTCCCATTCTTTATCAACGGGAAGAAACTTGTATGTTGGATTCCCCGTCAGATCTTGTGGGATAACTTTCAGGACCAAAGGATCACCAAAATTTAAAGCGCTGTACATACCTTCGTACTGAAGGAGATAAAATTTCTTTGCGGGATCATCAACAACAACGTGCGAATCATCCGGCGTGAACACAAGGTCTTGGGACGGCACATTGTAGTCGTTAATACCGCTGTTCTTCGTAGTGTTTATATAATCAACAAGCTCAGAATTCACCATCACCTGAGATCCTGCGTCACTTTTATTTAACGTTCTTGGCCAATCTCGATACGAATCGTCCACAACTTGGCTCATGACAGCCGTTTCCGAGTTTATATCATCAAATTCTGTATCGGTGATCTTCTGTGCAGCTTTAAAATGAGCAAGCACATGCTCTCCGTAGAGCAAAGAAATTTTCGTGGTAATGCTTCCACGAGAGAAGAAAAGCGCCAAGAGAGCTATTGCGATCAATAGCACTATGTAAGCCCTTTTACGACTTTGAGGAATTTCTTTCTCTAGCTGCATTCTTTTGTAAGTACATTATGACGCGGTGTGCCTGTTTAGGCAATGTTGAAGTTTCGGTTTTTATTTTTTTATTTTGGGGTGCCTACCCGGATTCGAACCGGGACTAGGAGCTCCACAAACTCCTGTGCTAACCATTACACCATAGGCACCACGAACACGAACACTCTACCAAATTTGCCTTGAAAAATCTACCCAACCGCGAGTTTGCCCAAAAATCTGCATTCTCTACAGCTGAGAATACCCAAGCGCGTGATAAATCTTGGTGTTCATGCGGCGGCGGTCGGATGAGGCGATCTGGAGTTTTTCAAGAGAGAAATTTTCCGGATACGAAAACTCCTGCTCGTCTTTTGCTTTGTCCCAGTACCCGAGGTGAAAGAGAATTTTTGAAGCCAAGAGCGTTTCAAAGCTTTTTCTTTCTTGCTCGCTCAAGTGCTCCCGAAAGAGGAACTGAATGCCGCTTTCAAAATCTGTAAAAAGCGTAACGTTCGCTTCCTCCCCCGGAGAGAGCCGGTCCAGAAGCGCCAAAAGCTTTGCCGTGGTTTTGAGATTTTCTTTTCCTTCCTGAGATTCCCCCAGACCGTCCATAACAAAAAAGCCTTCGTCTTTCTCCGCTCCGACTAGGCGCCATCCAGACTTTCCGTACACATACGAAAAAGATCCGTACGAAAAGTCCTGCAAATGCGCGCGGTTTTTTGAACTCAGTTTCCGTACTCCCTGTGCTTTCGCCTGTACTACGCCGAGATCGTGGGTAAAAAACCGGATCAGGCGGCTATCCTCCCCGACATTTATCCCGCCCAAAATGAACGCTTTCGTTTGGTAGATGTGATATGCCATGGTTTCAGAGTCCTTCCAAAAAGACCCTCCAATTTTACCACATTTGATTTTCTCTTTTCTTTTTAGTACATTATGGGAAGTTTAAGCGCGAGTGCTGAAACTGGTAGACAGGCATCCTTGAGGGGGATGTGCCCTTTATGGGCGTGGTGGTTCAAGTCCACTCTCGCGCACCAGTAGAATACTTTCCAAATCTGACGGCCGTGTTGCGGCCGTCAGATTTGCTTTTTCTATATTTTCCCCGCCAAAAATTTCTCTTTAATTTAGGAAAAGTTTGTCTGGCTGGTCAGTTTAGTCTAGCTCAACTTATCGCTATTTTGAGGAGTTTTATTAAAATATATTATATGAGCAACCGCACCGAGCTGGCAAAAAAGTTTTACAAAGCTTTTTCGGAGGCTGATCGTGACTCTGTTGAAAAGCTATTGGCTCCCGACTTTACGTTATCGGCTCCGCCCGATTCATTTTTAGACCGAAACGGTTTCTTTGAACGGGCTTGGTCAGGTGCCGCCGGACAAGTAAAACATGAGTTTGTACGTTTAATTGAGCAGGGTGACGAAGTAGTCGTTACGTATGAAGAAACGATGCCGGATGGAACAAAAAGGTGCAACACCGAAGTACTCACATTCGCCGAGGACAAAATCCGCAGGTCCGAAGTCTACTTTGGATATATTAAACAGTAGCCAATGGAGGAAAAATTCTTCGTATGCCACAAAAAAGTTTTCTCATCTTTTACCATAATTATCTCTCCTTTTTAAGAACACGGTACTTAATGTGAGTGACAAGTTTCGTGCCACTCCACTCAATCGGCTCCATTTGCAGGTTGTCCACGTTTTCAAATAATCTTTGACCTTTGCCAATTGTCACCGGCACGATGTGTAGCCATAATTCGTCTATCAGACCCGCGGCTAAATATTGATTTACCGTGTTCGCTCCGCCAGCAATCGCCACCGGCTTATCGCCAGCTGCTTGTTGCGCTTGCTTTAAGATAGCTTCGATTGTGTTATGAACAAAATGGAAGCTTGTGCCGCCTTTCATGGTGACAGATTTAAGGTTTCTACGTGTAAGTACAAAAACTGGCGCATGAAATGGTGGTTCATCGCCCCACCAACCTTTCCATTCTCGATCATCGTCAAGTTCAGGCGGAGCGAACATATTCCAGCCCATAATGTAAGCGCCTGCAACTGAACTAAGACTTGCAAGTTCTGCTTTATGCTTTTCCGGTTCGCTAAACATCCAGCTATGCAGCAGCTCTGCTGAAATATCCCCGAATGGCTTTTCTTCTGATTCATGCAGCCCCGCGACGAACCCGTCGATGGACATTGCTATACCGCAAATGACTTTACTCATAGTCTTAAAAGTATAACTCTAATACAGGCTAGGCGATACATGCCCGCTTGCGCGGGTATGTCGACGGTTTACCGCTGACTTTTTTAGTTTTCGTTTGTGACATAGACTTTCAATTTAAGCTTAGCTTCGAAACCAGCAATATAAAAAACAGATCGCGGGATGTTTTTTATATTGGCCTCATTGCTTCAAAAGCTTCTAAGTTTGAGAAAACCTCGAATGAGCAGGCCTAAAATACCACGGTCTACCTTTCGTATATGGCGTTGGCTCCAAGTTGTTTGAGTCCCAAGCTGTAGGTTGGATAGGCTTGAACAACACCGGCTACATCCTGAAGTGGTATATTAAAATCGTGTAGCAACTTAATTTGCCCCAGTATTTCCGCGGCACCAGTGCCAAGTACCGTTGCACCGGTGATCTTCCCTTCAAGTGTTGTCAGTACTTCAATAAAGCCGCTTTCATGTTCCGTAACAGCTTTGTCGATATCTTTGAAGTCAATCCGGAGTGCGCGGAATGATTCAGGATGAAGATCGGATTTTACAGGGCCAAAATGGGCAATCTCTGGCGTGGTAAATGTCGCCCACGGCATAGCTTCGGCACTGAATTTCTTCGGCAGGTTAAACAGCGCACCAAGTACAGCCGTTATCGCTTGTTCAGACGCCGCGTGGGTAAACTGCACACCGCCATTACAATCACCAACAGCATAGATGTGTTTTTGGGTCGTCCTCAGCCGTTTATCAACCGCAATGCCGCGGTACACAACCGTTCCAAAGACATTCGCCGCCAAGGTGTGGCTTGACTTCAATTAGAGCAACCTCAGCACCGAGCCGAGCCGCGAACCCAGCTGCCACCAACCCTCCAGAACCGGCACCAACAACAACTAACTGATACTTTTTCATAACTAAAACATTGACCTCATGTCATCGCTCGCTGTGGGAAAAGCAAAAATTGGCGCTTTAAGCTGCTCTGTGGTCAAGCCCAATTCAATTGCCAGACTGAATATGTTAATGAGGTCTTCGGCGTGATTGCCGATGAGGTGCGCGCCGATGATTTTTCCAGTGCCTTTCTCGATCAGCACTTTGCTTTTAGCATGTTTGAGGTTCAGCCGCGCACTATCAAACCAGTCGACGAGATCATTTGTGACAGTTTCGAACTCAATTCCTTTTGTTTCTGCTTCGCTTTCCAGATAGCCCACTTTCGCCACCGGTGGTGTAACAAAAATGACGCTCGGCGTTGAGAGATAGCCCGGCTGCTTGTGTGCTTTGCCAAGCAGGTTATCAGCAACAATACCTCCCTGCGCATCAGCAACCGGCGACAATGGCGGTCCGGACATGGCAGCATCACCAGCCGCGAACACGTCCGGATTTGAAATACTGCGCAAATATTCATCCACCAAAACACCGTGGCGTTTATCATACTCGACGCCAGTTGCCTCCAAATTAAGCTCGGAAATCGCCGGTAAGCGGCCGGCACCGTGCACAGCCAAACCACCTTCAAAGGCTCGGCCATCGGCCGCCAGAACCGTAACCCCACTTCCGGTTTTCTCAACTTTTTGTACTTTGGTATTTAGTTCAACCTTAATACCAACTTCTTTGGAAGCCGCCAACAGTTGCTGGATAATATCCTGGTCAAAAATTGGTAGTGGATGGTCATCGTTGTGCAAAATCGTCACATCAACACCAAAGCGCACCGCCACGTGGGCAAACTCAAACGATACATAGCCGCCACCAACAAAGATGATTTTCTTTGGGAGCTCATTCAGCTCCAAAAAATCGTCACTGGTAACCAGGTGCT
Organism: Minisyncoccota bacterium; assembly: GCA_035708305.1. Taxonomy (GTDB): domain Bacteria; phylum Patescibacteriota; class Minisyncoccia; order Phycocordibacterales; family DASSSU01; genus DASSSU01. The sequence continues at coordinate 8,358 of DASSSU010000019.1, forward strand.
CAAAGCCTTCGATCGGCAATTTAGCTGGTTTGGCGCCAACCGCGATATGGATTTTTTTGGCCATTAGCTGCTCACCGCTCACTTCCAGCTGCAAATTTCCGATAAAGCGCGGCATACCCTGATAGTAATCAATCCCGGCGTCTTCTAGTCCCTGCTTGGTACTCGGTGGTACCGGATCAGTGAAGGTGCGCTTAAATTTGATGAGTTCCAACCAGCTCATTTCCGGCTGCTCTTTAACAATACCAATCTCACTCAGCCGACGATTGATATCCATGATCTCAGCTGTCCCTGCCAAGATTTTTTTTGGAATGCAACCACGCACGGCGCAAGTACCACCCGCCAATCCATTATTGATGACAGCGACATTCCAACCAGCTTGCTTGCACTTCGTGGCTACTTGGTACCCGGCACCACCAGTTCCTAACACAATTAAATCATATTGCTTCATACTTCTTCCTTGTTTTTAAAAAGCTAACCACCAATTACACTCATAACACCCGCAAATGCATTGACCCTGAGTGAATAGCAAATAGTTTGACCGCAGCGACGACTCTCAACAAGCTGCACCGCTCTCAGTTTATTCAGGCTATGCGACACGTTGGACACAGATGTACCAACGAGTTCGGCAATAGTCGTGACATTCAGATCGGGGTGATGGCGCAACAGATAACAAATCTTAAGCTTGGTTTCATCACCAATCGTTCCACATTGGCGAGCACACAATACAATCGACTCGTTGTCTTTGAGCTCATCTTTGATAGATTGAACATTTGAACGCATATTCAAATATTACACCCACAGTTCCAACTGTAAACATACTTATAAACAAGAAATGCACGCACAGACTATTAGCAAAAAAACAGACCTCGCGATCTGTTTTTGTACTACTTCTGTTGAAGTTATTATTTTTTCTCTTCTGCTGTTTCGGCTTGCGGTGCTTCTGCCTCTGTTGCCTCTTCTGTGATCTCTGCCGTTTCGGATGCTTCTTTGTCTGTTTCTTCGGCTTCAAGTGTCCTTAAATCTTCGGTACTCACCAGCAAGTCACTTGAACCTTTCATCTTTCGGCGAATTTCCCGGGCGGTCTTTTCGCGGATGTAGTAGAGTTTGGCGCGGCGAGTCTTGGACCGGCGTACGATTTGAATCTTATCAATCAACGGAGAGTACAGTGTAAAAATTTTTTCCACCCCTACCCCACTGGTGACTTTGCGAACGGTGAATGTGCCGCCGGCTTCTCGTCCGTGCTTGACCGCGATCACCAAGCCTTCAAAAGCCTGGAGGCGAGTTTTTCCTTTTTCCTGGATCTTCGAGGTCACGCGCACCGTGTCGCCCGCTTTGAGGCCCAACTTGCTGCGCGAACCCATGTCCACGGGAGAAATAGCGATATTTGACGTAATATTTTCCATAGTTTCTGATAAATACTTCAAGACTTTACCACAGAGCGCTTTTTCTCGCAAATTTTTGGAGATTTTCCGAATATCTTGAAAAATGAGATTTTGAAAGCCGCCTACCCGGCCACCTGCCCTGCCGCAAAAGCTCCCAAGCCGCTCCATTGTCGAGAAGACAAGGACTCTGCCCCCAAGGCAAGATAGCGATTGAAAACTCTCGGGAACGCACTTTCCAGCATGACCTGAATTTCGCTGTCCGGGAAATACGTCCGCAAAAATTCGAGTGCCTCCGTCGGATGAGCACCTTTCCCAAGCTTTTGCATCTGTTCGGCGAGCCCCTTTTTTGCTGCCCCGTCCAAGCGCAAACCCGCCATGAGAAAAACTTCGAGCGCAACAAATCCCGACACATCGCTGATGATTTTTTCCCGGTCGGCATCCTGAAAGCCCATGGACCGCAAGAGATTTTCAAAATATTCAATCATCAAAGTTGCAAATTACGCCGCTTACTTTTCTTCGTATTCCACAAAGTCGCGGATCGACTCCGTCATTTCTTCCCGTGCACCAGAAAGATCCTTCGTCTGCTGCCAAAAGAAAGAGTCCCCTGCCGGAGAGATTGCATTCCAGTCCTCCGCATTCGCCGCCATATTCCCCAAATATTCTGAAAATGGACCGCTCTCATTCCCTTCTAAAAAGGTACTTTCATACAATCCCGCCATTTCAAGTGCGATGACACGATGTTCATCCAAATCTAAGCCTTCTTTTGCGGTTTGTTCAATCGCCTCATCAAACGCCGGACTTTCCGGGAATTTCTCATCCTTGTTTCCGTCTTCATTCGTGAGATATGCTTCGTGATTCATACCGCTACTGTACCATATTTTTACAGAAGAGAAAGCCGATTTTCCGCAGCGCACTCCATTGATCGAAACTGGAAAAGTTTCTTGGTGTACAGTCGTTTCCAGGTACAATAGTAAAAGAGAAAAAAATTATCATTAACCTACACACCTATGAGCGGATTTGAACACGGATTTCCTCGGGGGATCCTGGGAGAGGAAGAAAAGAAAGAGCCTATAGTGGAAGATGTGCCCGAAATGAATTCAGGAGAGAGCGACACTGAAAAACAAAGTGAGGTGCTCCAAAGTTCTGAAGATCTTCAAGTGGAGTATCAGCGACTCAAAGAAGCTGCAAATCTTGCTGAACAACAAGGAGACGAAGAAGAATACAATCGTTTGCTGAATGAGATTCGTGCAACAGAAGCAAAGATGAACGGAATGGAGGCAATGGAAACGGAAGAAAAACAGTATGTCGCCATGGAAGTACCAACTTCTGAAAGAACTCCGAACACGTACATGGGAATTGAGGGAAGCGAACCAACCGACATCACTCCGAGAGAAATCATTCCCGAAGAAACCAAAGAAGCGGCAGAAACACCCGCAGAACGCGCCTGGAAAGAATTTGAAGAAAAACAAGCACGTGCTAAAAATGGAGGTGTTTTACCAGAAAACTTCCAACCGCTAAAAATGCCTGCTGTGTTCCCTGAGATTTTTGCTGATATGCAAACAGAGCGAGAACAAGCTTCGACAGAGACAAGCGAAATAGCTCCGGAAGAGTTGGCAGAGAGTCAAAAATCACAAGAAGCAATCTTTGAACAACAGCGGAAACAGGCAGACCATGATTTTCGTGTCGCGCAATACGAAAGAAACCGTGATCGAGGGATGATCGAAAAAATAACCGGGCGCGGAAAACTCACCGCCGAGGATCTCATGCATGAAGAAGCACTCCGCATGAATGAAGCGGTTGATGCAAGGATGGAAAAAACGGGCAAACCTGCCGGTACAGCACAACAAGAAGTTGCACAAAGTCAGGAATTCAATCCTGATAATTCCGGATATCATGCAATCGCTCGGAGAGAGCGCTTTAAAAGTAAATTTCCGGAAATTGTCGCAGCGTTGGATGAGGGTGATTTTGATGGCGCGCAGGAAAAATATAACGTGCAGCGAAAAAAAGCAGGTAATGACGGAAGCTGGCCTCAAATGTACACAGAGGGATTTCAGGATCTTCTCGAACAAAAGCGCAACACCTTCGAAAGAGCAAATCCTGCTGAGGTGCCACCAAACAAATCAGAAACAGCCACTGTAGAAAATACACCGGCAAATCCGGAAATTCTCAAAGAAATTGAGGCAGAGTCAGAAAAATTGGCAGCAAATCTGGAAACATTGGAAACTCATCAAGAAAAGTTTGATCAACAAGAAATTCCAGCGGGAAAAGAAATAGAAGCACTCACACTCCGCACCAAGATCGGCAAATCTGTGAATCGTTTTTTTGACAAGCTCTCCAAAATGAACAGCGGCAAACTGCTCACCGGATCGGCTTTGGTGGGTATTGTTGCAGGAATTGCAAGCGCAACGGCGCCTGAAATCGCTCACGTGGCCTCTTTCTTGCCAGAAAGCTTACAGCATTTTCTTCAAAGTCCTGAATCAGCGGGAAATCTCATTTGGTCTATGACCAACAACGGGCACTTCGACATGCCTTCCATGCAAAATTATCTGCATCAAGCATCGGCTTTTAAAGACGCGATAAATCCAGACATGATCGTACACGCCGGAGGGTATAGCGCCGAGGCTGCTCAAAAATTAGCGGGAGAAACAGAGACAGTACGACGCATAGGAAGTGGTCTCCTCAACACATTCACCGTCGGTTCGGGAATTACTGCCTTGGGATTTGCCGGCAAAGCTCTCGGAAAGATCGGAAATCATTTCTCTAAACAAAAAACAAAATAAATATGGAAACTCCACTTACCAAAGAAGAGATACAGAAAAAATTGCAGGAAGCAGAGGAAAGCATGACTCCGGAAGAACGGCTAGAACTTCTCAAAGTGCTCAACGAAATGACTGAAGAAATGAACCGCGCGTACAAAGAATATTTTGAAGAAACGGAGAAAGATAGCGCTCAATAGCTGCTCTCCGCTTCGTTGTCTTCTTCATCCAACGCTTCTTTGATCTTGAAATTTAAAAACTCCATTTTGGTGTCGTACCAGAGTGTTTCCACATCCACCACATGGACGCCGGAAACACCTTCGTAGAGAAAGGTGATAAACCGCTTGAGCAGCTCTTCGTCCCCTTCCGCAATCACCCGGTACACCGAACCACGATCTTCTATCATTCCAGTAATCCCGATCCGCTCCGCCTCCGCTTCGATTTTTTTTGCATAATCAGCCTTCACTTCGTTCATGTTCCCTCTCACAATGCATTCAATTCTTCGTTCCATAGTAGAGGCATTGTAGCATAAAATAAAAAGAGTGACTCCGAAGAGACACCCTTGTGATGATTCTGGTTACAGAATTTAGCACGGATTTGAAAAATCAGTATTTTCAGCTTTCAAAAGACGAAGCGCGTGGAGAAAAGCTTCCGGAAGTGGCGCGGCGAATTGCAGCAAATTGCCGTTGATGTCTGAAAACGACAGCGAGAAAGCGTGGAGGGCAAGACGGTCAAATCCGAGAAGCTTCTCCCCCTTCGGCGCGTAGAGTGCATCGCACACAATCGAATGACCGATCGATTTTAGATGCACGCGGATCTGGTGCGTTCTTCCCGTCTTCGGGTGAACTTCAAGATAGCTCGCGCTTCCGTCTTTAGCTTCGGTCAAAACTGTATACTCCGTTACCGCTTCGCGAAGTACCCCCCGTGCCCCAAACTCCGCCGACCATTTCCGAAAATCACTCCGGCTCTTTCCAATCGGCTTTTTGATGACTCCTTCTTTTTCTTTCAAAATTCTGTACACAAACGCGCGGTAGATTTTTCTGGTTTCGCGATTTTGAAATTGCGCTTTCAGATGCTCAAACGTCTTCTGGTTTTTCGCAAGCACCATCACGCCCGAAGTGTCGCGATCCAACCGATGCACAATTCCCGGGCGCGGAATAACTTTTCCTTCAGGATTTTCCCATGGCTCCCCCACCTCCGCCATCTTCGGAAAATTCATCAGCACGAAATCTGCAAGCGTGAGCTCTTTCGTTCGTCCATCCGCATGCACCGAGAGTCCGGCCGGCTTGTTGATCACCAGATAGTTCGCATCTTCAAAAAGAATTTCCGGATCCTGAACGTGCATGTTTTTGCTGATTTCTTTTGTTTTATTTTCCTTTTCTCCGATCGCGCGTTTCGTACTCCTCCAAAATATGAAAAAATTCTTCCCGGCTAAATTCCGGCCAGTATGACGGCACAAAAAACAGTTCGCTGTACACGCTCTGCCACGGGAAAAAATTTGACAGGCGCTTTTCTCCACTGGTGCGGACGATCAGATCAATATCCGGCAAGTCCGAAGACCAGAGCGCTTCTTTGAAGTCTCTTGCCGATAAATTTTGAATTTCGTCCGCCGTTTTTTCTGTTGCAATTTTTTTTGCTGCCGTGAGGAGTTCCGCCCGGCCTCCGTAGGAAAACGCCACAAAAAGCCGGTACTTCCGCCCAAGTGTCTCACTTTCTAGCTTTTGGGTGAGTTCTAAAAATTCTTCTCCGAAACTTTCTACTTCCCCGACAAAACGCAAAGATGTTTCCTCATCTTTGAAATCTTCCAACGTTTCGCGCAAAATCTGCTTCAAAAAAGCCACCTCCTGTTCCGAACGCTGCCAATTTTCCGTAGAAAAAGCGTATACCACAACGTTTTTGATACCTGCTTCCCGGCACCAGAAAAGCAGCTCACGAAATTTCTTTCCCCCGCGGCGATGCCCCTCAAAAGACGGCAGTCCGTGTTGTTTCGCCCAGCGACGGTTTCCGTCGGGAATAATTCCGATGCAGTTTGGAATATTTTTTTGCTCCTCTTTTGACATACCCTCTTTTGTGTTTACTTCCCTTCTTTTCCGGGGAAAACGATGCGGAAATGAAGAAACTCCCCAGTTGCGGGAAGCCACTCCACTTCCACATCATCCACGCGAGACAAAACCGATCCACGATGAAGAAGGCCGATCAGTTTTTGAAGCTGGTCTTCTTCTCCCTCCGCCACCACGCGGACCGACCCATCCCGCTCGTTTTGGACTGTCCCCGTGAGGCGCAGTTTTCGCGCCTTTCGGCAGGTAAAATCACGAAACATCACCATTTGCACCCGCCCAGTAATGCGGCATTGTATACGTTTTTTGGCATTTTTCCCGCTTTCTCCCAGTTTGATCATAGGAGTATCCTAGCATATTTCAACCATCAGCGTGAAGATCGGAAAAATGCAAAGATCCCAAGAATCGAAAGCAGCGCCAAGAGCACAATCGAAAATATTTCGATTATTCCCATCCAAGGTTTTGGGATTCCAAAAAATGCCGACGCAGTTTGTGTGTCCGAATCGGCGGGATTTTTCTCTGCACTTTCCGCACCTGCTGCCACACTTGAACTTGAAGTCAACTGGGTGTTCTGGGACAAAAGATTGTTAAGTATCCGGGCGTTTAAACCGTCAGCAAAGTTCGTTTCTCCCCCTCCATTTTGACCGCCTCCCTGAAATTCCGATCCAAAAATTTCGGATAATGCTGGAAAAAGTGAGCGCACCGAGAGAGGTTCGGAAAGATCAACCGGTTCATGTATCCAAAAGTTTGCGAGGTGCCCGCCGGAAAAACCGCCACCGGAAGCACCTTGTCCGTCTATTCCCGACTGATTTGTTTGATCGGCCGTGTCACTAAAACAAGTTTCGTTTGCACTCTGAAACCCGACACACAGACCAAAGCCGGTAGTTTTTTCCTGATAGGCGTTGCCCTGGTTTGCAAACGACACCGTTACGGTATACGTTTTTTCCTGACCACCCAACAGCTCGCCAAGGCTGACCGAAGATGCCTGAAAAAAATCTGCCAAACTTTCCGAAAAATAAACTTTTTCTCCAGATGCAATTTCTATTTTCAAAGCGTTTTCCAATCCTCCTCGCACTTCGTCCGTCGCTTTTATCTCGGCTTCCTGCTCTCCTCCACTCGTGTTCTTCACTGAAAATGTCCGCACCGTGCTGTCTCCGGGAAGAAATTGTCCTTCCTGAAAAAGCGGCGAGGTTTCAAAGTGCACCTCAATGAGTCCCTCTGCCATCGCGGCCGGTGCAAGCCCAAGCAGAAGAAAAATTCCGAAGAACAAAGGAAGAAATATATGAAATTTGGAATTCTTTTTTATTTTCATAAAGCTGTTTTGGGTGGGAGCGTGGTGGTCCCAGTGCTTTGCGAAGGACTGTCTGGCAACTCAGAAGAGGTTTCTGCTTCATCTGAAGTCGAAGTTGACGAAACGGTGGTCGAAATTTCCGTCGAAGAGGAAGACGCGAAGACGACCACAGGCAAAGCAGCATCCTGTTTGCTTTTTCCTTCCCCTCCTTGGCAGATGTTTTGAGCACCCGGGGTTGGCGTCCCCACGCACATGTTTTTCCCGCTGCTGTTTAATTGCAACGATTTGCCGTTATCGCTTGCTCCGGCAGGTGGTGGGTAGCTTTGCGTATCAATCACATCCCCGGCCGGATTCAGCAAACGAAGAGTGTCGCTGCTATTCGGCAAGGTGAACGAACTGTCAAAAACCGGTGCACTGACCTGGTACTCATCCAAAAATGTTTTTGCATCATCGGCGATAATAGCGTAAGTAAATGGCTGCACCAGGGCGCTTCCGTTGTACGAGTGGATAAAATGCGCCGTGCCCCCTTCCTCGAGCTTCCATGCGGTCAAATCAATCTCCGTGGATGAACCATTGTACACTTCCACCCATTCGCGGTCCGTGTCATTTCCGTCCGGATCGTACATGATTTCACTGATCACCATACGATTTTCCACATTGTTTCCTTCGCCGCTTTCTCCAGAGCTTCCAAAGTCTGCTCCATGAAGCACAAATGTATCAATCTCTTGGTCATAAAATGCTTTGCCGTATGGATAGCCATTTTGGTTTGCCTGATATATTACCTGCACCGTACAATCTCCGGAATATGACCGATGCTCATTTGGGACAGAAAAAGTGAAGTCCAGTGTATCAGTGGCATCGGAATTCAAAGACGCAGTCGGGGCAGAGAAATTGAGAAGAGTCCCTTTCGGATAGAGCGTTGAACCATTCCGCTTCACTTCCACCTGCAAATTCTGACAGAGAACATCCGTCGTGCTAGCCTGGACCGTCATCGCGTATTCAAACGCCTGGCTGTTCCCGTCCGGGAAAACCGACACCTGGCGACTCTGGGCTGAAGATGTGTCCACAGACAGGCCAAGATCAAGCGTACCGGAAGAAAAATCATTCTCCTCTGAAATTTGGCTGCCAGAGAAAAATCCAAACACTGCCGAAGGAAGCAGCAAAAATCCCATCACTCCGACAACGAGAAAGATGAGAATTCTTTTTTTGAGGTTTTTCGTTTTCATCATGCAGGTTTTTTCTTTGTCGGTTCGTCTGACTCATTCTCTGGCGGAACAGATCTAGGATCTGCCAAGACCGTTTTATTCATGTTATTCTTGGCAATCTTTTTCCGATCAGAAAAGATCAGATCCCAAAACCCCCAACCAAAAAGGAACACCACCGGAAGCAAAATAAAAAATGTCCACCCTTTGGAAGTTCCGACAAAGCGGGCAAAATATCCCACGTACGGAATGGTCAAAAATTCTTTTCCAAGAATTTCATCTTTCGTGATGGTCCGATAATCCGCGTGATTGTTTGCGTCGCCTTTCGTAGTAAAAACAACTTTTCCGTCCTGCACACTCTCCCCCACAAGGCGGTGCGTGGTTGGCAGTGGGTTTTCAGCAGTTCCAGCAAAGCTCACGATATCTCCCACGTGATATTCTTTGCGCGGGATCGTCACCACCACCGAACCAGTATGAATGACTGGCTCCATCGAACCGGAAATCACCACACGAAATGTGTAATGATCTTTGATCGGCAAAAACGATCCGAGGACAAAAAGCGCCAAGAGAACGATAAAAATCGTAAGGACCGATCCAAGAATTCTGGAAAAAGAATGCATAATTTTGCTTTGGCTTTTCAACTCCCCAGCCCGCCAAGCACCAGGGGTGATGCTTGGTACGGCTAGAGAATTCTAGTTTTCGAAATCAAAGGTCTGTGTCTTTCCGTAGATTCCGGTTGTTCCCAAAACAAAATCATCAAGATTTGCCGTGCCGCTGTCTACGCGGATTCCCATGAACGGATCACTTGCCAGCATGGAGATGTTTGGATATGCTGCAAGGATTTCACTCCAGGTGTGCGCCTTTTGGTTGATATCAAAAGAAGCATCCGTGGTGGTTGGCCAGTAGCCGCCGTTTCCAAAGAATGAAGTGTTGTCCGTCGAAGCAGCCGATGTTTCCCACACTCCGTTTCCTCCGGCAATCGTGTCAACCGTCTGCCAAGAACCGGCTGCCAAGCTCGGGTTGGTGTTTGTTCCAGCAGTCAGGCCTGGAACATAGTTCAAGCGCTTCTGCCAAACGTTCGATCCGTTGAAATCAACGTTGAAACCAAGATAGGTGTCAGATCCACCCGTAGCCTTCACATCAAACTTCAGTGTCTGAACGTCTGCAAGCTTGGTGCCGCCAAATTGATACGTTGCCAAGTTTGGCTTCACGCTTGAACCGGCAACCTGTGCATCTCCGGTTCCGAGTGGTGCGGTTGGATCAGCAACTAACGAGCCGATGGAATTGTTAATCGTGTCGTTGGAATCCTGATAGAAGAACCACTTGTTTCCAGCACCTGCCTTGTCTGTTGCAAGATTTGCTTGTGCTACTTTCGTCGTGCTTGTATTCAAGCTTGAGCACTGGAAATTCGGATTGTTCTGTGCCTGCTCAGCGTAGAACTTCACAGTCGCGCTCAAGTTCTGTCCCTGTGCATTGTTTCCGACACTGCTGCCATCACAAACTGGAAGCCCGTTCTGTACTATCAGCTTTCCGTTTGCGTCACGCTCAAATTTTCCGAGACAGTATGCGTATCCTTGGTTGAATTCCGTATCCTTCTGAAGCTTTGGATTTCCAAGAGGAGCAAACAAAGCACTTGCGTCCAAAACCGGCTGCCAATCACCGTTTGCAAGAAGGGAGATCGGCGTAGCGGTCAAAGTCGCTGCTTCTTGAGGATCTCCAACGTCTACTTTCCCGTTTCCATTTGTGTCGATCCAATCGGCAAACTCAATATTGCTTTGAAGAGCCGAACTTCCACTAGTGTTTGCCTGAAAACATGCCCAAGCATCCTGAGTGGAAAGAAGGCGGAAATCTCCCTGCCCTTCATCTCCCGGCATCAGATTATTAAAACTAAACAGCGGCGTTTGGTTGTTGTTGTCGAAAGGAGCCGTATCGTTTATTCCGACTTTCAGATTCAGCGATCCGGACGTAAATGCATTTCCGGCGGATGCTTCCGTGCTGCTAAAATATGCCTGAGTGGCCGCAAAGGCAGCAACGCCCCCGATAGCCAGGACAGCAAGACCGAGTACAATTTTTTTCATATATTGTCTTAACTTTTTAATCCGATAAAAACCGAAATGAATAAAGCGAACAATACCGATCCCACTGGAATCTCACCAACGGAACGAAAAATATCACTGACCCAGATGACAAAAATCCAGTGTGTACTTTGGCGTGTTTCCCCAACACATCTGTTTTTAAAGCTACCTCCTCTGTTTCCTTTCGTCAAATTTTTTTCATTTTTTCTTCACAAAAGTGAACAAATTTTCTCCTTTGCCATAAAAGACATTCTCGAAAACTTTTTTTTATTTTCCATTCTACTTTTATTTTTCAAGCTTTTTAAGGGACATAGAATGTCTTTTAAAAAATAAAATCCCAGAAACTGGGATTTTTACTCGTAGCGGAGTGCTTCAATAGGCGATTTCTTCGCCGCCTGTCTTGCCGGATAAATTCCGAAAATGAGCCCAATCCCCACAGACATTCCCACTCCGACCACAATAGAAGAGATCGGGAAAACAAATTTCCACCCATCAAGCGTAGTGGCGTGTGTGATAATGAGAGAAATGAGAAACGCAAGGAAAAGTCCGATAATGACCCCGATGATTCCGCCCAAACCAGTCAAAAGCACGGATTCAAAGAGAAATTGCCGCGTGATGTCTTGCTTAGTCGCGCCAAGTGCTTTGCGAAGTCCAATTTCCTTCGTTCGTTCAGTGACAGAAACCAGCATGATGTTCATGATACCGACTCCGCCCACCACCAGAGAAATTCCCACCATTCCCGCAAGCAGAAGTGTCAAGGCCGTAGTCACAATTCCAAGCTGACTCACAATATTCTGCTGTGTGCGCACGGTGAAATCATCGTCTTCCCCAAGGGAAATATCATGTGATTCGCGCATGGTTTGGGTGACCTCGTACACCAATTTGTCGACATTGTCCGGACTGTCAGCACGCATGACGATTTCGTTGTAATAATCGGTCCCGAGCAAGTATGTCTGCGCCGAAGTGTAGGGTACGAGCACAAGTTTATCAATATCAAAAAACGCGACCTGTCCCTTTTCGCCAAAAATTCCCACCACACGGAATTTCTGATCTTTAATTTTTATATATTTTCCGATTGCCGGCGATGCCCCAAAAAGCTTGTTCTTCACTTCGCTTCCGATTACCGCCACTTTTGATTTCGCATCCACATCGCTTTGATCAAAAAGAATTCCTTGCTCCGGACGTACGTTGAAAGCATCGGTAAAGACATCCGCTTTGATTCCGATGATCGTCGGTGTGTACGTTTCTCCTTCGTAGGCAACCTGCCCGGGAACAATCACTTCCGGCGTGGCTTCAGCAAGATTCGGTACGTTTGATTTTTTCAGAATCGCCTGATAATCCCGATCGGTTATCGTCTGAGAAAAAATGCCGCCGGTGGTGATATCGCTCCCGCCCGGCTGGACCACTACCATATCGGATCCAAGGGAGTTGATCTGCCCCAAAATCAATCCCTGCGCACTCCCTCCGATCGACATCACCAAAATGATCGCCGCCACGCCGATTACCACGCCCAAGATCGTCAGCATAGCGCGTGTTTTGTTGATTTTCAAACCATCAACAGCTGTTTGGAAAGTGTGTCTTAGTGTCATTTTTTGAATTTTTGAAAAATCCGTCTCTTCAGCATGGCTACTTGTGAAATTCTGACGGCCTGCGAATGCGATCCCCAGCAAGAACTTCATCTTGCTCGATCAGTCCATCTTTGATGCGAATAATTCGCTTGGCATATTCCGCAGTAAAGCGTTCGTGGGTAATGAGCACGATGGTGTGCTTTAGGTTTTGATGCAATTCCTGAAAAACTTCCATTACCGCTCCGCCGGATACAGAGTCCAGGTTTCCCGTTGGTTCATCCGCAAAAATCACGTTCGGGTCATTTACCAGCGCGCGGGCAATCGCCACACGCTGACGCTCCCCACCGGAGAGCTTATAGGTTTCGTACTCGGCACGATGTGTCAAGCCAACCTGCTCGATCGCTCTTTCAATCTTTTCTTTCCAAAATTTTTCAGGAACACCAGAATACGAAAGCGGAAGCTGAATGTTGTCGTAAACACTTTGTTTCGGAAGAAGGTTGAACGCTTGAAACACAAATCCCATTTCGTTGTTGCGGATTTGCGCCTGCTCATCTTCGGTGTAGTCATTCGGCCGCTTACCGCCAAAGCGATATTCGCCACTTGTATAGTCGTCGAGAAAACCGAGAATGTGAAGCAACGTAGATTTCCCAGAGCCGGACGGTCCCATGATCGACACAAACTCGCCACGTTCGATTGAAAACGTGATTCCGTGCAGCACTTCCGTCCCGATTCCCTCCGTGCCGTAGGTTTTGGTGAGGTTTTGTAGTTCGAAAAGTGCCATAGTTATTGCTCCTGTGAAGAAGATCCGGACTCTCGATCCGCCGGAGCTGAAGTGACATCGGGAGATGTGGTACTGGTTGTCTCAGAACCGGGAGTCGATGCGCTATCCGCATCTTCTGCAGCATCAATCTTGGCCTGGAGTTTCTGATCCAGCGGATCTCGCAGCGCTTCTGGAATAAGTGTTACAACTTGATCACCCGGCTTCAGGCCAGAAGTAATTTCCACATAGCCGTCCGATCCGCGAAGTCCAGTTTCAACCGGCACAAGCTGTATGTCGTCAATGGTTGCTTTAGCTGGCGAAACTCCCGATTTCAAAACGCGGACAAATGTCCCGATATCCGTCTGAATCACCGCCTGCCCCAAAACTGCAAGCACCCGGTTCCTTCGTGCAGCGGTAATATCCACATCTGCCGAAAGGCCGACTTTGATGCGTGGATCATTTTGTAAAAACTGAAGCGTTACTTTCACAGATGTGACGCCACTGAGATCTTCTGCGTTCGGCGCCACTTCCACCACCTTTGCCGGAAACTTCGCTTTGTCGTATGCATCAAACGTGATGCTCGCCGGATCACCCACAGAAACATTCGCAATGTCGGCCTCCGGAACATACACTTCCACTTGGTAGTTGTCCGCGGAAATCATGCTCACCACCGGCACACTCGGAGACGCCGTCTCACCCGCTTCGCCCACGACTTTCGTGACCGTACCAGCAAACGGCGCCACAATCACCGTACCCGAAACCGCAAACTCCGCAGAAAGAAGCCCGGCCTGTGCACCATCCACCGCCGCTTCCGCCGCGCGAACATCCTCGCTTTCTGGTGCAGCCGTCCCTTGGTTGTACTGCGCTTGCGCGGCATTCAGAGCATTCTCCGCCTGAGTGATAGTAGTCTGTTTCGTCTGAAGCGCCTGGTCATAGGCATTTTTGTAAGTAAGATAGGTAGCGCTTCGAGTGTTTGGAACTGGGATCACCCATTCCATATCAGCTTCGTGCGCAAAGTTTGTCGGAAATTGAATGAAAAGCCCGTGAGTTCCAAGCGGTACCGGTCCAGTTGTCTGCACCGTGCCGATTCCTGTTTCCAGTCCAGACAAGCGGAACGAATATCCTGATGGTGCGCTGGAAGGATAGAGTTTCACAATGTAGTTTCCTGTCTCATCACCGCCGTAGGTTCCAGAGATGGTCGGGGGTGTGTAATCTCTTGTGGTTCCATCGCCAGCGTTTTGACCTTGCAAATACGCGCGCAAATCATTTGAAAAAAGCTTCTCGTGCGCACTCTCTACCTGCAAATCCTGTGCCTCCTTCGTCTGTGCCAATGCATCTTTCTGTGTCTGAAGCGACGTTTCCAAAACATCTTTATCGACTTCGCGGGTTCCGGCTTGGAGTTTCTCTAGTTTTGCCTGTGCTCCTACCAACTGCGCCTGCGCACTTTCTACAGCAGCCTCTTGTGAAACATTTTTGAGCGATGCCAAAACTTGCCCAGCTTTCACCTGGTCGCCAGCTTTCACGGAGATATTTGCAATCTGACCGCTGGAGAGAAACGCTAGATCCATATCATGTACAGCCGTGACAGAGCCGGTCTGACTCACCACGTCGACAATATCATGAGCCGCTGCCGGATCAGTCTCTAGCCCGCTTTTCGACCCATTGCCGTGAGTAGTTGAGTAGATGCCGATCAGCACTATGATGACGATGATCGTCCAAACCAGCTTTCTTCGAAAAAATCCCTTGACTCTTTCCCGAGTAAAAAAAGAAAATATATTTGCCATTTTAGAAATTATATACTGAAATTGGATGAAACAGAAATATAAAAACAAGAGAAAACAGAGGCTCCATCAGAGTGCCGCCGAAAAGGAATCCTACTTATCATACTTGTACAACTTACCGTATTTCGCGTAAAATGCAAGAAAACCGCCGTCAAAACGTCATTCTGAACAGCAAAATGGAGCATTGCTTTTCATTCTGAGATTCAAGAATCCTATTGTTCTTTCTACACCGAGAAGGCGAAAGTCCAAAAATGCCTGAAAAAAACTGGAAATCTGAGATGACCCAAGCAGACAAAGATACTATCTGCTGGTACATTCTCCAAACTCTCCTCTTGCGGGGAGATGTTGCACCAGAAGAATATGAAGATCTCTCTCAAGCAAGCGCCCGTTCGCTCCTTCAGAGATATCTCCACGTACATCAGGATGACCTTCCTTTTCCGGTCCGATTTGGCGACTCTGACGAGCGTGATGCAGAGCTCACCCGTTTTTGTACCACCATGAGGAATATTCATTCCTCTTTCAGATACAACTATAATCAGGTTGAATTTGTATTACGAGATATGGCAGAAAAGGCTGAAACCGAAACAGTTCAGCCACATTACCGAAGAGTAATTGTCCCGCTAAGAAAAAAACGGGCGTAAGACTCAAACCCGCGGAAAACATTCCGCGGGTTGTTGTTTTTCATTCTTTAAATTTTAAAAAGAAAATCAGAAAACTTGAAGAGAGGAACAAAATTTGCTTTAATCTCAAAACCAAGTCATCGGGACTTGGTTTTGATCTTTTATCGTGAGGAAAAAGATGAATACGCTGATGCAAGCCGAGATCAGTACTAACTTTCTAGAACTTCTCTTTTCAGAGAACAACATTATTCAGGCTCAGATCATGGAAGAACTCCCTCAAATGTACTCCAAAATGGAGCAAAGCAAGGGACCTCTCTCTTTCGAGTACGAAGATTTCGTAATGTTTATTCTGGATATTTACAGAAATATTGAAATGAGTCCCAGCACTGGAGTATGGAATCAGCCGAACATTCCTCTCTTAGAATAGTACCATCTTTTTCCTTCCCCTTTCTGCCCCACAGTTCTTGCTGTGGGGCTCTTTCTTGAGATCTCTTTTCCCTCTGGATTTTTTTTTCCATTATGATACTCTAATGCTGTTAGGGCGATTAGCTCAGTTGGTAGAGTCCGCCGCGGCGGATTTACACCGGGATGAATTTTATCGTTTACATTCTTCGTAATAAAATCGGTAAAATTTACATCGGCCAAACAAAAGATGTGAACAAGAGAGTACTGGTTCACAATGAGACCGGAACAGGATATACTTCTAAATACAGACCTTGGGAGCTAGTGTATAAAGAAAAATATTCTACCCGTTCAGAGGCAATGCAGAGAAAGAAATTCCTTAAAAGCGGTGCCGGTCGGGATTGGATAAAAAATGAGATATTGAAGGGCGATTAGCTCAGTTGGTAGAGCAACCCGTTTACACCGGGAAGGTCGGGGGTTCAAGTCCCTCATCGCCCACAAACAAAAAAGCGCCGAAATGGCGCTTTTTTATTTGTGGGCGATAGGAAGCAAACTTCTTTGCTTCCGTGAGGGACTTGAAAGGCGCAGGTCTGTGCGAGTTTTGAGTCCGTTTCGGACGAAAAGGCGAGCACACCGAGCCGGGGTTGCGAAAAATTTCCGTCAGGAAATTTATTTGTGACCAAGTCCCGTACACAAACCAATCAAAATTGAGATCTTTTGCGTTTGCGAGGCGATGAGGGACTTGAAAGCCAGAGCGCGGCTGGCGCGAGGCGGAGTCGCGGGATTTTTCAGCAGAAAAATACCTGTGACCAAGTCCCACGCATCGTCGTCTACTTTGGTTTT
>DASSSU010000020.1:0-73442 GCA_035708305.1 Minisyncoccota bacterium
GAGCATCCCGAAACGCCGCACCCTTTGGCACACTCGAAGCAACTGATGGCGTTCCGATCAGAAAAACAATAAAAAACAAAACCCACGCCAAAAGAAAGTTCATGACCACGCCGGCAATCACTACCAACACCTGCGCGTAAAGCGGCTGCATGTAAAATGTTCTTTTTTGTTCTTTTTCATCGTCCGATTTTTCGTTTGGATCTTCACCAAAAATTCGTACAAATCCTCCAAGTGGCAGAAGGTTCAGGGTGTATTCCGTTTCGCCCACTTTTTTCCCCAGAAGCTTGGGCGGAAAACCAATGCCAAATTCATCCACTCGGATACCGAAAAGCTTCGCCACGGTAAAGTGCCCAAACTCGTGCACCAAAACGAGCACGAAAAGAATTACCAAAAAAATAATCAGAGTAAACATGGAAATAATGCGGAGACGATCAAAGACCACCAAGAAGGTTAACTTTTCACTTCTGTTTCTTTTCGCGCCGCGGTGTCTTCCAACCGAGCGTTTATCGCATCAACCAAACTTTGGAGTTTTTCCTTGAACAAAAACTTATCGTCTTCGGTCATTTCACCTTCTTTCGTTTGTGTTTGGATATCGTTCCAGACAAGATCGCGTTCCCCCCGGACGGAAATGCGCGCCTCTTCCAACTTGTTCTTCACCAGCCGCAAAACAGCCTCTCGCCGTTCTTCCGAAAGAATCGGAAAATGCGCGCGAAGTCCTCCGGAATCCACCGACACCGAAAGTCCGAGGTTGGAGTTGGCGATCGCTTTTTCGATGCTCTTGATGATGTTTTTGTCCCACGGAGCGATGCGAAGTGTACGGGCATCTTCCACGGTTACCGCTGCAATGTGCGAAATTTGCGTTTTTGCGCCGTAATTCTCAACCATCACGCTGTCAAGGATTGAAGGCGTGGCGCGCCCGGTGTGGATGCCGCGATATTCTTTGACCAGCCATTCATGGATTTCGTCAAATCTTTTTTCAAGTGTCTGAAAATCGTATGTCATAGTATTTTCTTGTGATTATAACAAAGCCCACCCTAAAGACAAAATGAAGCATGGCAAGACTAGAGCGAGAGCGCGATATGTTCAAGCAGCATTTTGACGGAAGGCGCCGTTGTACGAAGATAACCTCTCGCCTTGCGGATTTCTTCAAAAATACGAACAGCGTCTCGGGATTTCTCTTTCGTAAAAATTTCTTTCCGCAAAAAAATTTCCAGGCGATTCAAAAAAAGAGCCGCTCCAACTTTGTCTTTTTCTTTGATGATATCTTCAAGCATCTGGAGACGATCTTTGCGCGAAGCCCGAAAAAAAGTTTCGTAGAAATTTTGATCTTCATCGGAAAGTTCAGTTTCCCGTTCCGCCCTAAGGAGAAGCAAACGTGACAAAATCGTTGGGAGAAAAATCTCTCGGGATGGAGCGACAAAAAAGAAGACTGTTTCCGCCGTCGGTTCTTCGATCATTTTTAAAAAAGCGTTTTGCGCCTCCAAGGTCATGCTCTGCATCGAGAGGACAAACATTTTCCCCGTCTGATCTTCCGCATCAGCAACGCTTTTCATATTCACCTGCTCCCGTACTGAAGCAAGGTCGGACAGCGCAAATCTCTCACCATTCCACTCGTGAAAATCTGGATTTCCCTGAATCGTCACGCCAAAAGTTTCTTGGAGAAAAGCCTTCAGCCCTGAAAGCAGCATTTCATTTTCCCCTTCGAGCAGATACGCATGATGAAAAAATCCATCTTCTGGGCTGCCAATCTCCCTCCGCCAGGTTTTTGCTACGCTTGTTTCTCCCATTTTTTTGCAAGTTCAACCAAAAGTGAAACGCCAAAACCGGTTGCACCAGCACGAATGTAGGGTTTCCCCGACCCCCACGCCACACCGGCAATATCCAAATGCGCCCATGGATAGTTGGTAAACGCTTCCAGAAACGCCGCCGCGGTTGATGCTCCACCGCCAGGGCCTTCGCCAAGATTTCTTACATCCGCTATAGGACTTGTCACTTCTTGGACAAAGTCATCATCGATCGGCAGCGGCCAGACTTTTTCACCCGCACGGTTTGCTGCTTCCTTCACCTCCGCAAGCACGTCCTCATTTCGTCCAAAAAGTCCGGCGTAATTCCCGCCCAGCGCCACCATGCACGCCCCGGTCAGTGTCGCAAGATCAAGCACCACCTTCGGTTTGTATTTTTCCGCATACGAAAGTGCGTCAGCTAGCACTACCCGGCCTTCCGCATCAGTGTTCAAAACCTCAATCGTCTTGCCGTTTTTCGCTCGCAAAATATCACCCGGGCGATACGCCCCCGATCCGGAAAGATTTTCGGTTGCGGGAAGCAGCCCGACCACATTCACCTTGAGTTTCAGCTCGGCGATCGCTCTCATCGCTCCCAAAACCGCCCCGCCGCCCAACATGTCAAACTTCATTTCGTCCATCTTCGAGGCCGGTTTGATCGACAACCCGCCGGAATCAAACGTGATTGACTTCCCGGCAAACACTCGCACGCCCGCAGCTTTCGGCGCATTCATCCACTCCAGTATGATGAACTTCGGTTCCGCCGCCGATCCGGAAGAGACACCCAGAAGTCCGCCCATGCCTTCTTTCCTGATCTGCTCCTGCCCAAAAATTTTTACTTTGAGCTTTGGATATTTTTTCGCAAGTTTCTTTGCCTCCTCCGCGAGGTAGGCAGGAGTCATCTGAATCGCCGGAAGATTTCCCAAATGCCGTGTTCTGTTTATTGCTTCACCGAGCACGCTTCCTTCTTTGACTTGTGCTTCATCTTCTTTTTTCACCCGCTCTCCTTCAACTAAAAATGTGATTTCTTTCAAATTTTCAAACACGCGATCTTTGTTGGTAAGATATTCTTGAAATTGATACGAAGCAGTAAAAAGTACTTCCGTGCTCCACCGAAGCGCGTCAGAGACTCCGAGTTTTTCTTCAATCTTTCCGGGAAGAAAAATAGAAAACTGCAAGATCTTTCGCTCCTGCAAGAAACGCACTCCTTTGCCAAGCGAACGCTTCCAAACCTCAAGCTGAAAATGCTCACTTTTTCCCAAGCCAACGAGAACAGTCCTTCCCTTGCTTTTCTTTTTCGGAAGGATCAACACCTCTCCCTTTTTCCCAAGGAATTCTTTCTCGTGCAAAATCTCGGAAATCTCTTCACCAATGCTGCTCCATTCAAAAACCCCGCCCTTTCGATCTTGATCCTCAAAAAGTGGAATGACGATCGTCCTTTCTCCGACTTTTGGCTTGCTTTGACTTTTTTCTACAAAAATTTTCATACTTTTTTCTTTTTACCGTCTTACAATTTTTCACTCCTATTTTTCTTTCCAGACACTGTTCGCGATTGCTCCATCATGGAAAGGTTTTTTGCTTACCACTTCCGGAGAACAGTGTCATATTCTTTTCTCGTGAAGCCCACAAACTTCGAAAAGAACACGACACTGTTCTCCTCGTGTGTGATCTCCAGAATTTTTACAAAGAAAGACTTCAGATTCTGGGAGTTTTAGCGCTTGGCGATGATTGATTTTTTGTAAAGCGGCAGATGCTCCAACGCAATCCCCGTCCCCTTCACCACACAAAACAGCGCATCGTCCGCAAGCCGCGCCTTCACTCCCAAATCGCGGTGGATGAGTTCCGTCAGGTTCGCCAACTGAGAAGAGCCGCCGGTCATAATGATTCCCTCATCAATGATATCCGCAGAGAGTTCTGGGGGGGTTTCCTGGAAGACTTCTTTGATCGCTCGAACAATTTCCCGCAGCTCACCCTGAATGGACTTCACGATTTCATTCGTTGAGATTTCCGCCGTGCGCGGAAGTCCGGAAACAAAGTCCCGTCCTTTGATGTCCATTACCACATCTTCCTGGAGCGGCAGTGCAGAACCGATCTTAATTTTCACTTCTTCTGCCGAACGCTCTCCCACGTAGAGGCTGAACTTTTTCTTCACATAGTCCGCGATCGAACGATCCAAGCGATTACCGCCGCACTTCACGGATTTGGACGAAACGATCCCGCCCAAAGAAATGACCGCCACATCCGTCGTACCTCCACCGATATCCACCACCATACAGCCGCGTGCCTCCTGGATCGGAATACCCGCACCAATCGCCGCCAGAATCGGCTCTTTGACCACAAACGCATTTCTCGCACCGGCTTTCATAGCCGCTTCGATGACCGCCCGCCGCTCGTTCGAAGTAACTCCCGCAGGAACGGAAACCAAAACATCTGGGCGAAAAAGATTCCACTTCCCGAGCGCCTTTCGCATGTAGTACCGAAGCATAGCTTCTGTCACGCGATAGTCGGCAATCACACCGTCTTTCATCGGCCGGTACGCACGGATTTCATCCGGTGTTCTTCCCACCATTTCTTTCGCCTCCAGACCAACGGCGAGAATTTTGTTCTCACCAGGCGAAAATGCCACCACGGAAGGTTCATTGAGAACAATTCCCTTCCCAGGTATGTACACCAGCGTATTCGCCGTTCCCAGATCAATTCCAAGTTGTTTTAAAATAGCCATACGTTCGGAGCGGTTTTTCTTCCAATATGTTTGTTTAGAATTAAATTATTCGTGTTCTCTGACAATCCTTGCTCCCAATGCGGTAAGCCTTTCTTCGAGTTTTTCATATCCGCGATCAATGTTGTAGACGTTGTGGATCACGGATTTTCGCTGAGCAATAATGGCGGCAATGACATACGCAATTCCCGCGCGGAGGTCCGGACTCTTGAGTTCGCGGCCGTGGAGTTCGGCGGGACCTTTCACCAGCATGCGATGCACGTCCAGCATCATGATGTCCGCCCCCATCCAAACAAGCTCTTCCGTGTAGTTCAGGCGTCCTTCAAAAATTGTTTCATGAACAAAGCTTTCGCCATTTGCTTGAGTCAAGAAAACAGACATTGGCGCCTGAAGGTCCGTCGGAAAGCCGGGATATTCATGTGTCTTAATGTCTACTGGCTGAAAAACTTGTCCCTCTTCGCCAAGCACACGGATACTGGTGTCGCTTACTTCCATTTTCACTCCCGCCGTCTCAAGAGCATCCAAAAGTGCTTCAAAATGCTCCGGGCGGCAATTCTCCACCGTCACATCTTTGCCCGCGAGGGCTGCGAGAATCACAAAGCTTCCTGCCTCGATCCGATCTGGTGGTGTGGTGTAAACATGCCCTTTTCCACGGAGGAGCGATCCGCCTTCGATCGTCAGAAACGGCGTTCCAATGCCTTCAATGTGTGCACCGCACGTATTCAAAAACCGCGCCAAGTCCTGAATCTCCGGCTCAAGAGCGGCGTTCTTGATGACGGTTTTTCCTTTCGCAAGCACTGCCGCCATGAGGAATGTTTCCGTGGCGGTTACCGAAGGAACGCGCAAAAATAGTTCCGTACCCTGGAGTCCACTTTTCGGAGCACGAATACGATAGCAATCTTCTTCCTCAAGAATTTCCGCCCCCATTTTCTGAAAACCATCCAAAAAAATATCGATCGGCCGCTTGCCGATAACACATCCACCTGGATGAGGAAGTGCAACAGATCCGAAGCGTGCCAAAAGCGGACCGGTCAAAACGATAGAAGCACGGAACCGCTTGGAAATGTCCGAAGAGAGTTCAGAAGTCGCATTTTCCGGAACCTGAATCGAAAAAGAATGCTCTCCGGTTTTCTGAACGGTCGCCCCAAGCTGTTCCAGAAGCTCAACCGTTCTCGCGATGTCTTCGATATTTGGAACATTTTCCAGATGAAGCTCATCTTCAAACAAAACCGCTGCTGCCATGGCTTTGAGCGCAGCATTTTTCGCTCCCTTTACTGGAATCGTTCCTGCGAGCTTTCTTTTTCTGTCGAAGCCTTCAATACGGAAAATGTCGTTCATTGGAGTCAATGATACGCTTTTTTGAGCCAGTTTTCAAATTTTCTTCATTTTTAACGCTTTTTAGCGCTCAAAACGCGAAACAAAAAGAAAAGTAGTGAAGTTGTCCCGCCGGTCACGGAGGTTTTTTGCCTGGATATCAAGCGGGTAGAACTCCCCGCAAACACTGGAAGCAAGAACTGCCGTAGTTCTGGGAAGTTTGCCGAGAGAAAGCGCTTTTGCTGCCGTCGCCTGATCGATCAGCTTTCCGGTGCCGGAAACAAGTTTTTTCCCCGGATATTTTCTCGCCAACGTCTTTTTGCACTGCCCAAGCGCCACTGGATGCGAAAGGATCGTATCCACCTCTTTCATTGAAACACCAGGAAACGTGTAGAGTGCATGAGAGATGTTGAGCTGAAAGGATTCAAGAATTTTACAATTGTACTCTGACAGGGCGTTGATGGTCTCCAAAACCATTCCCGAGAGAGAATTCTGAATCGCAAACAAGCCGCGATTGATCTTTCCTTCCGCAAGCGCCTTCAAAACATTTTTGGTTGTAAAGCAGTAGACAATCTCATAATCAGAGATTTTCTTCTTTTCGCACAGCGCGCGAATGGCTTGCTCGTTAAAGCTGCCTTTCCCCCCTTGGATGCCGATAACCAAATGCAGGCGGGATTTTTTCTTTCGCGGCAATGGATGCGGTTTCTGCGGTTTCAAAATGTTCCTGGATTATTGGGCCGGTTTGGAAGCGGACGGGTTTTCAATATTGATTTTGATCTCCATCGGATCTTCAGGGAAATGGTGCATCCAAAATGGACGGACAACAGAGTTTGCCTGGTGGATAGCAGAATTATCCTTCAGAATACTTTTAAAGTCCGCAGTGTTTTTCCCGGCAAGCGATTCAGCCACGCGGTCACGGTCGATCTGCCACGTGAGCGGCAATACTCCAGTCAGCGTAAAAGAAATATTTTTTATACTGGAAAGATCTGGAGTCTGATTGGCATCTTGTCCGGCAAACGCAAACTTCACGCCAGACCAGTCTTGAGATGTGACTCCGCCGCCTTGGTAACCTGGAACCGTGGAGGAAGCAATCGCCTGAGCAAGAGCGCTCTTTGAGAAGATCAACCCAGTGAGTGTTCCAGTCACTGTTACCGGTGCTTTTCCATCGGCAGTACTCCCGCTTCCCACGGAAGTTTTGTAATCCACCACAGCCGCGTCATCAAACAAAATAGCGTCACTCGAAAGACCTGCGCGGGCTTTTTCCAGAAGCTGTTTTTGCAGCTGATCGGAAAGAGAACTTTTGACATTTGCCAAATCTTCGTCAGATACTTTTTTTACCGTACCCTTTTCTCCTCCCGTGAAAGCGGTGGAAGATTTGGCATAAAACCCTTCAAAGAGCTTTGGTGATCCTTCAAATCCCGGAATGGTGAATTTCGTTCCGGCATTGGTGGTGTTGTAATTCTCACCTGCTTGATCCGCATACACTGTTATCGTGACCTGTCCCGGCGTGCTGCCTTTCATGCCCGGAATCACAAAGGCGTCTTTCGCGCGGTAAATCAGCCCATTTGGTGCCTGGAAACGTGTGTTTGCAATAATCGGCTGGTCCTGTGTGCTGTAGTTGTTGTACACCACAATTTTCCCGGAAGCTTTTTGCTCTACGTCCTCCACTCCAGTGGCGTCCGCTTCCCCTTGTGCACTCGCGGTAGTATTCACGAGTTGGAAAGTAAGACCCTGCCCGCTCGTTTCATTAGTGTTGGTGTTCGTGGAAGTCGCCGCTGCCAGTGAAGCAGCAAAAGCTTTGTCTGCCAAGGTCACACTTTCGGTTCGTGGAGTAACGCCCACCGAAACACTCGGAAAGAAAGCATAGATAGCAAACCCGCCAAGAATGATCAACCCAAAAATATACACCCAGATATTCCTTCCTCTCTTCTGCGTCAGGTCTCCCGACATGTGCTCTGAGACATCCCCGCGTTTGTTTTTTAACTTTTGAAGAAATGGATTGGTGTCACGGCGGCGGTTGCGTTCGTCAATTGGCTTTAAAAAACGGTGAATCTCCCCGTCTGTACTTTTCTTTTCATCTTCCCCCGCTGGTTTTTCTTCATCCTCTCCTTCCTCATCTTCTTCGTATTCGTCCTCTCTATATTCATCCTCTTCTTCGTATCCGCCTTCTTCGTCGTACTTTTCTTTGCTTTTGTATTCTTCGTTGCCATCTTCCTCTTCATACTCCTCTTCGCCTTTCAGCTCTGAAGCAGAGTATTCTTCTTCCCGTTCTCTCACCATCTCCATTCTTCGTGGACGGATTTCACCGGAAACGCGTGCTTCTAAAGATGCTCGGAATGCCCGCGGATCATGTTCTCGAGGCTTTTCTTCAGGTGCCTCTTCCTCCACCGCTTCTTTTTCCGAAACGGAAATCTCATGAGTTCGCCTTCTGATTCCTTCACCAGGACGCATAATGTCGTGTATTTTTTTCACCATAATTCGTAAAAAATATTATCTCATATGTTAAGAATTTTGAAAACGTTCAAGAAACGCCGTCTCCACAGACAGAAAAGCGTCTTTTGGCACCCCTTCGGCAAAATCGCAAAAATTTTTTGCCAAAGCCTTTCCCAGGAAGCACACAGGTGGGTTCTTTTTTTCGGAACGGCCGGCGGCATACCCGGAAATATTTTCTTTTTTCAGCATGCCCCCGAACCACCAGGCAATGTTTTCATCCGAGGCGAAAAAAATTTTCTGCGGAGAAATTCCGCCACGCATAAAACGCCGTATTTCTTCCTGAAGCTTCGCCAGCCAGTCTTTCGCACAATTTTGAAGCGTTTTTTCCACCAGTACCGCGGTGTTCTTCTCCGCCCGCTCCGACGCTTGCATAAAAAGCAGCGACTCCGCTTCCGGCAAACTCACGCGGAGTGTCTCGGCTATCCGCCGCAAAACGAAATTTTTCCCCAGCGGAAAAGCCGCGCTTTTTCGGACAATGCCATTTTCTACCCAGAGCATATCGGTCATCTCGCCGCTGATGTCAAGCAGTAAAAACGAGTGCTCACCGTGCAGAAGCATATCACGGATAATCACATACGATGCAAACGGAAACGTGTGAAATCCCGTCTTTCGGTGATTAAAGCGACGGGAAACCTGTTCCGAGATATCATCGAGCACTCGGCCCGGAACCACGCTTGCAAAAAACGCCACCTCTGCTTCCGTAATCATTTTCTTCTCGTAATCACTCACTTCATATCCGTTCAGACTGACGTGCATGCTTTCCTTTTCGATGAGTTTGGGTGCACCAAGTTCTTCATCTTCGTATTTCTGTTTTTCTTCTTCTTCAAAATCCAACACTCTGGCGTTAATCGCATTCTCCAACAGCTGGTCCGTCAAACGAAAAGGCTTATGCTTGGCAATCCGCGCGGCATCGTGCAAAGCGGCATACCATGGCGACGAAAAAAAGCACGCAACTTCGTCCACCACCTGCTTCCCCGCCTTTCCCTCTAGTTTTTGCGAAACAGACTCAAACGCCTTTTTCATGGAAAGAAAAAAACGTCGGTGATCCAGCTTTTCCTGCGGATCAGTACTCTCGCGAACCACTTGAAGAATTCTCGGCTTCATTCCGGGCTTGATTTCCGAAAGCGCAGCACCGACGGATGATGAACCGATATCAAAAACGGCAACAAGCTTTGTTCGTCCGCTTCCAAAGAATTTCATAAAAACAGTATACCATCAAAAAAGCACACGCTTCTATTCGGAGCCGTGGATATCGAAACACTCCCAAAATTTTTTTAATTTGCCACCGCTGTCACCACGATTGTTGCCTGATAATTTCCACTCGGTGCAAAAATGTTGTTCTCTTCTGTGCCAAAGCAGATGGTGGTGTCCGCTCCGGCAGTGGTTGAGGAGACGGTCGAAGAATGAGCCACTTCGATTGAGCTCGTGCCGACAAATCCCCGCCATTTTAGATTTGAAGCGCCGGGATCGTTCAATGTTTCCGTACAACGAGTAGCATTCCCCCAAACAGAAGTATCCGTATCGGAACCAAAAGCACTGAATCCGAATTCAAAATCGCCACTGTTAACGTTCCAAAGCTCGGGAATTCCCGGACTCGTCTCGGAATAATCTGCAAAACTCTTTCCGTCTGCAAGATCTTTCATAGCAGGAGAAGAAGTCGCCTGCACCGTTAGTTGATAGCCGGTGGGGTTGTTCGTCACCACTCTCCACGTGGAAGATCCCACCGCACTTTGCACGGAAGTAGAGAGGTTCCGAAGTGAAACATCAACGGGTGCGGAAAGAGAAATTTCTGCCGGAATGTTGAGGTGTGCCAGAACAGCATCAGCACTCATACTGACTCCCGTCGGAGAAACTGCCACTTCCTCTTCGTTGCCGATCGTTTCAAAAGTCGCCGGGCTGCCTTGGTTGGCGTATGCCGTAGCAATCCATTCCGCAGACCGCGCAACAGATGAAATGCGGATCTCACCGACTCCACCGGCATAATAAACGTTAGAATAAGTACCATACGATCGTATCAGTGCTCCAACTCCCAAGCTGTCAACACTTGTTGGAAAAGGATCTGTGTCCGTAGCCGTCGCTTCTGGAACCCCGTTGACATAGAGCCGCCTATCACTGCTGGATGAAGCAGTAAAGACCGCCAACACTTCTTCATTATCTGAAAGTGTCACACTGTTTGCTTCAAAACCATTGAAAACGGATGAATAAACAAAAGGACGCGGGTGGTTGTCACTGTGGAAGTTTATTCCAACGCTTTGATCATTAACCGTTGAATTCGAAACGATAACTCCGGCTGACGGAGTATTCACTTTGTGCCGCCCCCACACCAAGAAAGTAAACGGATAGCTTGTGATTGGTGCCGGCTGTATTTTGTAGTATGTCGATGACCCGTCAAAAATGTGCCCTTCGCCGATTCCAATATTTGCCGACGGAGGAGAGCCGTACTCTGTGATCGTATAAGCGTGACTGGTGCTTTCGCTCGCCCCACCGTCATGAGAAACGTATTGATACCCGCTGTTCCACACATTTTCTGATCCATATGTTGAAGAAGCAGCCGGCTCGCTCGCGCTGCTGTTGCCATAATACAAGTAAAAATCACTGTCCGTGGAGGAGGAGAGCGTTGGTGCTTCAAAATGGAGTTCTCCGGTCGAAGAAGCCGTGTTGATGGAAACCACCTCCCTCGGCACTTCCGTCACTCCGTCGCCTTCGGTCACGCGGATATCACCGCCACCTGACTGCACATGCTGGAAAAATCCTGCGGGCATCTTTGAGAGATCGACATACACCGGAAAATCAGTGAGATCGGCTCCCACTTTTGTATGATCAATAGTGATCTTGACACGATAGTTCCAGGCGGAATCGTACCAATCAGGACTCCCGGCATGCGCAAAATGAAAATACGCCGCCAAAGACACACTGCCCATTACCACAACGAGGAAGAAAGAACCAAGAAATTTCTTGGAAAACGAAAAAGAAAAACACCGCGCAAACATATCCTTCCGTCTATTATAAAGGATTTCATGTTTTTCAGCACGGGATAAAAAATTATTTGACCAGCAGTTCTTCTGGTTTTTTCTCTTTTTGGTAGGGTGTGAAAGAAAGATGTATCCCGATTTGTTGTAGTTTTTTTTCGCTTTGTTCCAGGAATTCCAGACGTTTTAAATGTTCTTCCTCAATCGGCTGAGGATTCCCATCTGGTACGCTTCGTAGGCGCCCATACTGTACGCACCAGCAACATTGTTCTTGATCATAGTTTGAACATACTCCAACAACACATCCCACCGTTCCCCACTCAAAAACATTTCATAAAATTCTGCTTTTGTTTTTATTCCTTTCACATACGGAGAAAAATCACTAAGCGAACCCGGCTCAATCTCCACATTCCAAACTCCGCCCGGATCAACCACCTCGAAAGAATATTTTTTCAGATTGGACTCAGAAGAGACTTGGTGCATCTGCAACCCGTACGCAGATGCATGAATCGAGGCGCTCGCAATATCCACCGCACTGGGCGGGATGAGAATTGCCGGCATTTTCCCTTCTCTCATGAACTCTTCTTGTTGTTCTATGATTTCTTTGGGAACCTGAAATTGTGAAGGAACATCTTCTTCTGAACGATTATGATCCCACCACAATTCATCGGCAAGCGGGTGAGAATGAAAATCACAGACTTCATTTGCGATACGAGCATTTTCGTTTCCGATATAAGGAATTCCAACCATAAAGTGATCTCCCTCTGAAAGTTTGACCAGATGCCATTTTCCGTCTTCCTGCCTAGCCAGCGAAAAAGACCATTCGTTGGGAAGATCATCGGCAAGCGCCCGGAACTCCTGGTGCAAAATGGTATTACATTCCCCTTCCACACCGGCGTTCACCTTTTCAAGCAGTTCCGCAACGGTAGGATTGTCAGCACGATCAAGGAGATCTTCATTCGTGTGAAGCGTCTGATGAGCACAGCCAGAGAGCATCGTAAGTGCGCCGGAAAAAACAGCCGCCCGGATCATCTCACGGCGGCTTTCTTTGATTTCAAATTTTTTTTCCTCCGAAACTTCAGGTTTCAGTTTTTCAGAATCTCCTCGCGTTTCTTCCCCGTTTTTTCTTTCTGCATCACCGCCGTTTTCAGAAGAAATTTCTGCCGGCATTTCAAGAAGATTTTCCTCTTTCGGCTCTTCAGCTTGCGGACTTGAAAACGAAAATGATTCGAATCCCATTTGATTTATTCTAGCACGGCTTTGATTCTCCGCACACCGGCAGAAGAGGCCTCTTCTTTCTTGATTTTGAAGTGTCCGAGTTCCGAAGTATTTTTCACGTGCGGACCGCCGCAAAATTCCAAACTGTACTTTCCATCCGCTTCTCCGATCTGGTATACCCGAACTTTGTCGCCATATTTTTCTTCAAAAAGCCCGATAGCACCTCGCTTCTTCGCTTCTTCAAGCGGAATATCTTCGTAGAAAACCGGAAGCGCCGCCGTGATTTTTTCATTCACCAAATCTTCCACACGCTTCTTTTCTTCGTCACTCATCTTGTCCGGATGTGAAAAATCAAACCGCAAACGCTCCTTCGTGATGTTGCTTCCCTTTTGAAACACATGCTCACCCAAGACGTCGCGAAGTGCCTGATGCAGCAAGTGGGTCGCCGTATGGTACTTCACGGACATTTCGCTGTGGTCCGCCAGCCCGCCGTGAAATTTCTGCTCTGCACCTTTTCTTGATTTATCCTGATGCTCACGAAATGCGTGATCGAAGCTTTCACGATCGATACTGATATTTTTTTCACGCGCAAGATCTTCCGTCATTTCGATCGGAAAACCGAAGCTCTGATACAGGTTGAACGCATCTTCGCCGGAAATACCGTCCGCTGAAAGCTTTTCAAATTGCTTCAAACCGTCTTTGAGCGTGCGGCGGAATTTTTCTTCTTCTTTCTGCACGACTCCGGCGATTGACTCAAAATCCTCAAGGTTCGGATATTGCTCGCGATACATTTCCGACACAGTCTGGACGATCTCCTGAAGTTTTCCCGCTGGAAGGTGAAGCGCATCGGCAAATCGAATGCTCCTTCGCAAAAGCCGCCTGAGCACGTAGCCCTGATCACGGTTCGAAGGCTCCACCCCGTCAGCAATGAGAAATGTCGCCGTGCGCATGTGGTCGGCAACAATTCTTTCCGCTTTTTCATTTTCCTTGGTCCTTTCAAAATTTCCAAGTGCTTGAATTTTCTCCCGGATCGAAACAAAAAAATCAACATCAAAAATCGTCTTCTTTCCGTTCACCACCATCGACACGCGCTCCAGTCCCGCGCCAGTATCAACGTTCTTCTGCTTGAGTTTGCCAATCACCTTGCCGTCTTTCTTCTCGTACTCCATGAAAACGTCATTCCAGATTTCCACCACGTCCTGCCGGTCGTCCGCCGCCATGTATTCTTCTTTGGTGAGATCTCCCAAGCCATTTTCCGTCACGTCATAAAACATTTCCGTATCGGGACCAGAGGGGCCATTGTCGCCCGGACTCCACCAGTTGGACTTGGCACTCATAAAGTAAATGCGGTTTTCCGGCACAAACTGCTTCCAGATTTCAAACGACTCCGTATCTTTCGGGGCATTTTCGTCGCCTTCAAAAACCGTCACGTACAAACGTTTCGGATCAAGCCCTAAACCCTCTTCCCTGGACGTGAGAAATTCAAAGCTCCATGCGATCGCTTCTTTTTTAAAATACCCTTCCCCGATGCCGTCCGGCGCGGATGGATCGCCCAAGGACCAGTTGCCAAGCATCTCGAAAAACGTCGCGTGCGTATTGTCGCCAATCTCGTCGATGTCCACCGTACGTACGCATTTTTGTGCGTCTGCCAAACGCCTTCCTTGCGGGTGTTCTTGTCCCAGGAGATACGGCACAAGCGGCTGCATCCCCGCCGTGTTGAAAAGCACGGAAGGATCGTTTTCCGGTACGAGCGGCGCAGAAGGAAGCACTGCATGTCCGCGCTTTTCAAAAAACGCCAAGAATCGCTTTCGTATTTCGTTTGAGGTCATTGGGGTTTATCATACGGTTTTCCCCGATTCAAATCAAGAAAAAAGATATTTTGTAACAAAGATATCTATACCCGATATCTTCAAACTCTCGGTTCTTCTTGTACCCACAGAGAAAAATCATCCAGCATATTTTCCCAAAGCTCTTTATTGTTCACTTTTGCAAGCACCTCTTGAATGGGGAGCATTTTTACCTCTGTCACTGTTTCATCCGGATCAACTTCCCTCGTCTCACTTTTTTTTACAATGCAAAAACAAATGATCTGATTTTCTTCATGATCATTATCGAGAATACTTGAAATACAATAACGAGGTTCACAAAAAATTACATCAAAACCAGTTTCTTCGGACATTTCTCGTTTTATAGTTTGAGAAAAAGCCTCTCCTGACTCTCTGTGGCCACCAGGGAAACCCCATATGTTACGCTTTGAATTAAAAATCACCGGCACAAGGCCATCTGCCTGGTGAAAAGCAATCGCATAGACACGTGAGAAAGTTGAGGGCACTGCATTTTTCCCAAGAGCATAGACTTTTACAGGATGCTTTGTATCTTTGAGAAATATTTCTTTTGTCTTTTCCATTTCCATAAAAAACGCTTGCCTTAGTATATATTAAACTAAGGCAAGCGAAAAGTTTACCGAGTTATAATTGCTTGAACTTTGGCAGCAACTTTAAGAAGATCTCCTTCATTGTCAATTGGTATAAGACCAAGTGAAGAATAGACTTCATCGGCTTTACGAATAAGATCTTCGTTACTCGTCACATAATCAAGAGCAGAGGCTTCTTTCTTTTTTTGTATGCGCCGTAAACGTTCCTCTTCTTTAACATAGACCATGATTGAGAAATCAGGTCTCAAGAAAAGCGGAAGAATAAATTCAGGAAACTGCAACTCAAATACCCTGGCTAAAACTAGTGTCGAGTAATAAGATCGATCCACAAGCACAAAGTCAACATGTCCCAAGACTTGGCTAATTTCTTTTTCTGTTATAAGCCAAGCGGAAATGTAAAACCAAACATTTTTTGAAACCTTTGAATGGTTCAGTCTCTCAGCATTAAAACCTCTTGTCATAGATCTCAATGTTGTAACAGTATAGCCGTCCTTAGTGAGACGATGAACAAGGGCGCTGATAAGTGAGGTCTTACCGACACAATCATGACCGTCAAAAGTTACCGTTATCGTTTTTGCCACGACACAAGCTCCTTTACTGTTAAGGGTTCCAAAACATCTAAAGTCGCGAAACGGTTATCAACTAAAGATTGGAATTCTGCATAAAGCTTGTGCTTTCTATTGTCTGGATTACCCATTTCGTGAAGCAGTTCTGCTTCAGTAAAAAGTGAAGATAAAGCTTTGCGCAGTTTTGCGGTATTTTCTCCCTCAACAGAAGGCAAAAGGTTAATGAGTTTAGAGCGTTGCCTGGAGTCAACGAAAGCCCCTCCGGTTGGCGTAATCCAGCATGAATCCCAACTCGGCTTGTCTGTGCTCGTATGCGTCAACGCGACTTTCACTCCGTCTACTTTAAAAATCTGTTTTCTTTCTGTTGTGCCTATAATTTGACCACCAAATGAAGCCAAGTTCCACATGTCAACAGCCTTTGGGTGACTTCCCTGATCGGCTCCCATTTCCGACAGAAAGGAGAAATACCCTTCCTTGAAGACGCTAATTTCTGCACTCACCTCTTGCGCTAAAGATAAGTACTGCTCTATTTCTTCAATGGTTGAATTTTGTGCCTCAGCCACAACATTAAGCTTGATCCTCATTGAAGGGTTAACTTGACGAGCAGCTATAAGGTTTTTCTTAACCCTTTCAGGTCCACCATGAACTTTTGTGATTCTTTGCCATTCTTCATCAGACATTGAATGATAACTCACATGTAGCTCATCAATATCTCGAACAACATCGAGACGATTAATCAGTTTATAGCCATTACTAATCATCGTAATCCGACTCGAGAATGGTCGGATATTAACGATAATATCCTTCAAATCCTTCCGAAGGGTTGGCTCTCCCCCTGTTATAGTGCAATCGGTTACAGCAAGAGACGCGGCAGCCTCCATGAGCATTCCATAATGTGTAGGATAGAGTGAGAAAGCAGGCGATTTGGTTCCTACATATTCGTTCAAGCAGAAATAACAATCAGCATTACAATGAGTTACTGTCACAAACCGAATTTCCATTGGTATTCCTCCAGTGCATAAAGTTAATGTACTAGCTCCTTTAATCTTCTAACATAGACTATGTAAATAGTCAACTATTATCTTTAAATCAGCCAGAACTTGAATATACTCCTAAAAACTACCACACCAAACCAACTAATTTTCTCGCTAACTTCATTTTTTCTTCTACGATTTCCCGGGCACGGGCGCCGCCTTCTTCGAGCATGTCCAGCACTGCTTGTTTGTCTTGGGCAATCTCGGCGCGTTTTTCTCGGAGTGGTGCGATGAACGCTTTGATGTCCGCGATCAAAATATCTTTGGACTCTTTGTAGCCGATCCCGCCTTCCCGGTAGCGCGTTTCCAGCTCGGAAAGTCGTGGCTCCGGTGTGAAAAGTTTGTGGAGGGCGAAAAGATTGCTTTCGTTTGGATCTTTCGGTTCTTCGATCCCTTTCGAATCGGTCGGGATCTTCATCACCGCGCTTTCGATTTCCGCATCATCGGCGAAGAGCGGAATGATGTTGCCGTAGCTCTTGGACATTTTGCGCCCGTCGATCCCCGGAACCGTCTTCACCTCTTCCACGATCAGCGGCTCGGGAAGAACAAACGCTTCTCCAAAAATGCGATTAAATTTCTCCGCCGTGTCCCGCGCGTATTCCACGTGCTGCTTCTGGTCCTGTCCCACGGGAACCACGTTTGCATCATGCACCAAAATATCCGCCGCCATGAGAATCGGATAATCAAACGTCCCCACATTGATTTCTTTCTTTTTTGCTACAGCGTCTTTGTACGCATGTGCACGCTCCAGGTACGGCACCGTCGTAAGACAGTTAAAGATCCACGTGAGCTCGGTGAGGGCGGGAACATCCGACTGCTTGAAGAGGAGCATTTTTTTTGGGTCCAGTCCGATCGCAAGGTAGTCGATCGCCACCTCCAGACTCAACTGCCGCAGTTCTTCGCCATTTTGGATCCCCGTGAGCGCGTGATAGTCCGCGATGAAAATTCTTGAGTCGTATGCATCCTGAAAATCTACGAACTGCTTCATCGCGCCGAAATAGTTTCCGATGTGCACGGTTCCCGTCGGCTTCACTCCCGAAATGAGAATCTTTTTCTTTGTATTTTCTGTGTTTTTTGCTTCCATGGTCATGAGATTACTGCGGAGTTTTTTTCTGAGTTTCTTCTCTGGCCGCCTGAAGCGCCTTGCGGATTTTGAAATATTCGATGATCACAGCCTTGTGAGCAACCGCAACCAAAATCAAAAAGCCAAAGAGGATCGTCAGATCATTTTTCCCCGCGCGCGGAAAGCCGGTAAACGGAACAAGAATAATCAAAACGCTCAAAATTCCGATAAATAAACGAATGTGCTTGCCTTTTATCATATTTTTCATGATTATAGCACGAAGTTTACTTCCGTCCCTCCACTAAAATCACAAATTCTCCACGCTGCTTTTCCGGATATACTCGAAGCTTCTCCAAGATTTCGTCCACGGTTCCAGACAAGAATTCTTCGTGGATTTTCGTCAGCTCTCGCGCAATTGCAATTTTTCGTTCCGGCTCTAGGTGCGAGCGCATTTCCTCAAGCGTCTTCATCACGCGATACGGAGACTCATAAAAAGCCACCGTGCGCTTGGACCCTGCCGTTTCTTCAAAAAGCGTTTTTCGTCCTTTTTTCCGCGGCAAGAACCCAAGAAACAAAAAGTCCGACGCCGGAAGGCCAGAAAGGGCGAGCGCGGCAATGAGTGCCGAAGGACCGGGAATCACGCTGATCATCACTTCATCGCCAAAACGTTCACGCGCTTTTGACACCAACTGCACGCCAGGATCGGAAATGCACGGCATCCCGGAATCCGACACAAGGGCAAGGTTTTTTCCTTCCGCGAGCATTGCAAGAATCCGGTCGCTCTTCGCTTCACGGCTGTTAGCATGGTAACTCATGGTTGCGGCATGAATGTCGTATCGCGAAAGAAGTTTTTTGGTCACGCGCGTATCTTCGCACAAAATTATATCCGCTTCCCGGAGTGTCCGAAGCGCGCGAGCGGAGATGTCTTCAAGGTTGCCGATCGGAGTTGCGACGATGGAGAGAGGCATGGATGAAAAAAATTAATTTGAGAAATTCGCAGAATGTTCCTTTCGAAATTTGCGGGTTCACAAGAAAAGAATATTCAGAATTTCTCCCGTAACTTTAAATTAAAACTTTTCCTTGATCTTTTTGACGATGTCTTCAATGTCCCAGTCTGCCTTCACGAGATAGTCTACTAAGCCGTACTGCTGAGCAAAGGCCACATCCGTCAAACCGCTTGAGTTCGTGAGAAACATGACCTTGATCTTGTCACCCCAGAGCGAAGACTTCATCTCCTGGTACACCGCGAGACCGTTCTTCTTCGGCATGGCAATGTCCAGCAGCACCAAATCCGGCCGGAGTTCTTCAAGCATCTGAAGCGCCTCTTCCCCATCCGCCGCTCCGAAAACCTCAAATTCCGGCTCCACTGAAAGACGATCTATGAGCGCCTCCCGAAGCGGATTTTCATCTTCTGCTACGAGAATTTTTCTTTTTTGCGGTTCTTCGTCAGCCATATATTTGTTTTAATTACTTCGATTTATTGTAACAAAAAGGCTGGTAAAAAGATAGAAAGTGGCCTGCACACCAGAGATTACTGTCCTCAAAAATCCCAAAAAACCACGTGTGATATAATAGACACATAATTTCGCATCTCACCATGCTCCACGAAAAACGCGAACAATTGAGCGAATACACACAAGACATGAAACGTGCGGTGGATTCTTTGCGTGAAGAACTGGAAGCGATGGACTGGTATCTGCAGCGCGCTGATGCGACGGAAGATGCGAACTTGAAAAAAATTTTGCTTCACAACCGCAAAGAAGAGAGTGAACACGCCGCGATGCTGCTTGAGTGGATTCGCCAACATGACGAGGATTTTGATCAGCACCTTCACGAATATCTTTTTTCTGATGCGGAGGATATCGCCGCCTCAGAAGAAAACAAGGATGACGAAGACAAATGACCCTGAAACTTCAACTCTCAGAAACCTATGACCAAGCAGGAAAAACTTGAAAAACTGAATCTTGAAATGAACGAAAGCTGTCTTTGCGAGTTGAAAGCCACAGCCAAAAACCCGGTACCGGGATTTGGAAACGCAAACGCAGAAATCATGTTCATCGGAGAAGCACCAGGAAAGACCGAGGACGAACAAGGCCTCCCGTTCGTCGGTGCCGCAGGAAAATTTCTCGACACCATGCTTGCGTCGGTCAATCTGAAACGCGAAGATGTGTATATCACCAATGTCGTCAAATACCGCCCGCCGAACAACCGCGATCCATTTCCGGAAGAAGTGGAAGCCTGCTTTCCTTGGCTTCGGGCGCAGGTAGAGCTGATCGATCCTACACTTATCGTGCTTCTCGGACGGCACGCCCTCATGCGATTCTTGCCGAAACTCAGGATCTCGGAAGTGCACGGAAAAATAGTGCACGCAAAAGTGCTCGGTTTAGGACCACGAACATATTTTCCACTCTATCATCCCGCTGTCGCTCTCTACCAGGGCAACTCACGTGATCTACTCTTGGAAGACTTTTCCAAGATCCCAGAAATTTTGCAAAAAGAAAAACCCGCACGTGAATTGCGGGAAAATACGGAGAAAATGTAATTTTTTCAAAAAGAATTCTCACAAGATCAAGGAATCAGCTGTCCTACGCTCGCAAGTCCGGGAACCTGCGCGGTTTCGGTGCCAATGCCAAAAGTGGTTTGAAGCATGCCGACAATCCCCCAAAACGAAACCATAACAAACAGCACGAGGATTCCCATCAGCATAGTGTTGAACCCTGCTTTCCGCCCTTCGGGACTTCCCGCGTTTAAAATAAATTTCAGCATTCCAAAAATAAAGAAGACCACCGCAAGAGAGATGAAAAGCGGGATGATTTGCGAAAGCAGGCCGCCCACCGTAGCAAGCACGCCCGAGAGGTCGTCCGCCGCGAAAGCAAAAGACGGTGCCAAAACAGCACCCAAAAGTGAAAGATAAAAAAGTGGCTTTTTCATGGACTCAAACCATATCATCTTTCTCTTCTTTTTTCAAGTTTTCGCCCCAAAAAAGAAAAGCCCGTGGGAATTCCACGGGCTTTAAAAAAGGAACAGTAATATTGTCGGAATACTACGGGTTCGTTTTGTAATAAAAAGAGGCAATTTTTTTGCCGTATAAACCGATTCTCTCCGGCGAAATCTCTCCTTGGCGAAGTCGGTCGGTGAGCATGGAAATATATCGCGACCGGGATTCCGAGCTCTCTTCTTCTCTAATTTTTTTCAGAAAATGACGCGCATCCCGTCTACAACGCGCTACTCGAATTTTTTCAATTTTTTTAGAGCTCATTCTTACATCTGAAAGAGACAAACCACCATTCTGAAGAGTTGCATTCAGAAGATGAAGGTCTTTCCCAAACGTATGAGCACCGGCATTTCTTCTTCTCAATCGGTGCAAAAACCAAAAAGCCTCAAACCGATACGCTTTCCTTCGAAGCTGGTGCAATTCCTCAGTGCTGGTACCAATACTTTCCAGAGTAAAGCCCTGTTCCCTGATGATTTGAAAAAAATCACGGAGTACCCTATCGAACCATTCGGCTCTGAATTCACGATAACGCAGAGCACCCAAAATCCCGCGAACTTCTTCCTTGTAATTCCTCCTTTGTGATCGGAATTCTTTCGGATCCATGCCGAGTTGTTGACACCGCTCCATCCCTCTTTGAAAACCAGACTCAAATGGGCAATCACGCAGCTCTTGAAGAAAATCGTCGTACTCCATAGAGACTCCTTTCAGGATGTGCAGGATTTACTGAACCATGGAAACACTATCACTCAAATTTTTGTGTGTCAATCCTACACGTACGCTTTCATTTTCTCGATGATTTCGTCGATAGAGAAGTTGGCCTTGATGAGAAAATCTGCCGCGCCGGAATTCTTGGCTTTCTCAATTTTTTCCGCGTCACCCAGGTTTGAGAGAATAATCACGGGAATATGCAAGAGCTCAGGATTCTGCTTCAGCTGTTCCAAAACTTCAAAACCGCTCATGCCGGGAAGGATGAGGTCAAGTAAAATAATGTCCGGCCTCTCCTTTCCCGCGATCTCCAATGCGCTTTTTCCGTCCACCGCATAAAAAATATGATGCATTCTCTGGGAAAGCTTTTTCCCCATGAGGCTTCGCAAGAATTCATCGTCCTCCACCACAAGAATTTTGGCATTTTCGATGGTGCCTTCCGACATGCCGCCTTCTGAAGCCGTTTCTTCTCCCGGCATTTCTCCCAAAGCTTTTTTTACTTTTTCCAATACCTCATCAGGATTGAAATTGGCTTTGATCATGTAGTCGACCGCACCAAGCTGAAGCACGCGCTCTATTTCGATCGGCTCGCCGGAGTTGGAGATCACGATCACCGGTATATCTCGCAGCCCCACATCTGCTTTGCAGGATTCCAAGACTTCGTATCCGTTCATTTTTGGAAGAACAATATCTAAAAGGATCAAATCCGGCTTCCATTCCCGAATTTTCTGCAAACCCGACTCTCCGTCTCCCACCAAAACAGCCGTGTAGCCCAAATTTGAAAGTTTGTTCGTGAGAATCCCACCGAGAAATTCATTGTCTTCAACGATAAGAATTTTTTTTGAGGTTTCCATAGAGGTTACTTTGCCTTGGGAATGGTGAAGAAGAACGAGGTGCCCTTTGTTTTCCCCTCTTCAAACCAAATATTCCCGCCATGCTTTTTTACAATATCTGAAGCGATAAAAAGACCGAGACCAGATCCGTCTGTCCGCAGGCGCACGGCGTTTTCCGCACGGAAGAACTTGCCGAAGATTTTCTCCCGAGCTTCTTTCGGAATCCCGATTCCATCATCCGCTACCGTGATTTGGAGCATTTCCGCACCAGTATCTTCCACCCGCACGCTCACTGTTCCAGTATTCATTATATATCGCACGGCGTTCTCTACCAAGTTCTGTATCACCGCACGAAGTTTGCTTTTGTCCGCCCAGACATGCGGATAATCCTTGAAACGATCTTCAAAACGAAGCATCACGCCGCCGGCTTCCGCTTTCGGTTTGAGGTCAGAGAGAACACTGTCAACCACTTCGCGGATGTCTACAGAAGCAAAACGGTAGGCATCCTTCCCGGCTTCAATATGGTCCACATCCAGCAAGTCATTCACCAAGGCAATCATGCGATCATTGGACTCAATGCTTTTTTGGATGATGTTGCGCTGCTCGTCGTTCAGCTCGCCTGCCTCCCCTTGGACCAAAATGTCCAACCCCCACTTGATCCCGGAGAGCGGCGTTCGAAGCTGGTGCGCCGCCACGGAGACAAATTCCGATTTTGCCTGATCAAGCTTTTCAAGTTTTTCGTTCGCCTTTGAAAGTGCCAAGTCCCGCTGGATCAAGAGCCGCGCCGCAGTCTCCTGCTCTGCCAAAAGACCCAAAAGCCGCTTCATTTCTTTCTGAAGCTTTTCATTCTGAAGCTGCAAAGAGACAAGATCGTCCGTTTCCGGAAGATCTATTCCCCCAGTGCGCAGATCACGACCGTCCCGTTGTGAAATTCCGGATTGCATTGTTCTTGATTTTTTATTTCGCCGTTCATCGGTGCCTGCTCGCCGTAGGTATAAAACCCGATGATTGGCACATCAGCACCAAGCTCTTTTTGAATGGTGCGAATTTCTTCATCGGCACGTTCACCAAAAAGCTTCCGCCGTGCCACTCCACTCCAGACAAACGCCACGCGCGGTTCCTTGCCGTCCAAATTTTTCTTTGCCGCTGCTGCTGCTACCCCCGCCATTTCGATCGCTTTTTCAACGCTCCCCACCATCAGCCGCACCTCCGCTCCTTCCGGCACTTCCGCTGCACAGGTGATCGCTCCATCCGCGTCCACCGTGAGCGGATCCCGGATGAGCAAATGCGCTTTCCCTTCCATACTCACGCCAAGCGGATACATGATAGCATTTTTTGCCAGCACATTTTCTTTGAGTTCCCGTGCATTTTCTTCTCCGAAATAATCTTCATACAAACGAATCGCCGGCTTTCCATCCAGTTCGTAGAGCACCGAACCTTCGCTCTTGGTCACCTTTTTTGGAAGTCCGATCGGTGTCCAGCCGTGCTCCACTGCAACCCCAAAAGAAAACTCTCCAGAAAAGCCAATCCCCACCACCGCCCCGGAATACACTTTTTCGCCGCAGTATTGATACGTTTTTTCAAAATGCAGATCATCCCCCGAGGCACCCCCCGCTACCGGGAAGTGCTCTCCCAAAGAGTCCAATACGCCGCGAACGATCTCACTTCCGTTTCCCGCGCGGCCATCCGGAAACATCATGAAAAACCGAAGGTCTTCCCCCAGCTTCTCTGCATCTGCTTTCACCTGGTCCGCAACCTGCTTTCCTGCTTCTCGAGAATGATCTTTCAAACCTTCCGCCACGGATAGAAAAAAATTCACGGTGTTCGACGCCAGCACCATCACCGCGACGGAATTTTTCTTCGATGAACCGGCACCGGTGATCTCACCCGCCGTGGAAGCTCCCGCAAGCGGGACTCCTCCGCTCACCGAACGAACCCCGCGAAGCACTTCCTCCTGGTCATATTTCACCGATGCAAAGACAATGATCAGCTTTGCAGCATGCGTATCCGCCCCCAACTTCAAAAATGCTTCTTGGCAGGCATTCACGCCCACCAGAAAAGCATCGTCTCCGTAGTTTATTCCAATTCCCGCACGCAGCATGTTTATTGAGAGATTTATTTTATTCTAGCACATCTCTCATTTGCTTTTTGGAAGATATCCACGCAAAAATTTTCCTCACCACAAATTAGCTAATAAAGCTCTTTGTTTTTGAATGGGATCAGAGAAAGGATGACCGCTTCCGTATAATATTTTGTTCTATCAATAGCATTGTCGGTCAAAATCCCCACCGCGCCATTTTGTTGCTTTGAGTTCGTTCTTCCAAAGACAATATCATCCGCTTCACCGAGCTCTTTTCCTTGTTTCACCAGCTCAACAATTTTTCTTGGCAAGAAAAAAGTACTCGTTCTTGCTTTTCCCAAAATGCCATCTTTTGATTTCACAACCACCCAAGCAAACACTTCCATACCAGTGTCCCGCTCTTCAATTCCTCCTTCAATGCCAACCCAGAAATCCGCGTGAGGCACTTCTTGGCAAGCATTCTCAATTCTGTTGTGGGCACCGGAAAAAGTTTCTGCATCACTCTGCGGCTGTGCACTTACCCCGGAAGGCACCAATACTCCTTCAACCTCAAACTGCTCATCCGGAAACATTTTCTGAAAACCACCAAGAGCGGCATTTATCTTTACCGGGTTTTGAGAAGCAACAATAATTTTCTTCATAAAAAATTCTGCTGAACGCTTCAAAAGCATGAGCGAAAATGCTCTGAAGGTCTCATTTTCTCTTTTATTTTGTGCGCATGCCAGGACTCGAACCTGGGACCTCGTCATTATCAGTGACGCGCTCTAACCACCTGAGCTACACGCG
The DNA here is from genome assembly GCA_035708305.1 of Minisyncoccota bacterium. Taxonomy (GTDB): domain Bacteria; phylum Patescibacteriota; class Minisyncoccia; order Phycocordibacterales; family DASSSU01; genus DASSSU01. The sequence continues at coordinate 24,991 of DASSSU010000020.1, forward strand.
CATATCTACCAGAAATATACCAGAAACAAGCTTTTTTTCCAAGTTTCTGAAGGATTCCACCATATCCTTACAAAATTTCCTGCACCATTCCCATGGGGATGAAAAGAAAAGCAATCTTCTTCTCTTTTTCATGCTCCTTGAAATAATTTGCACTGGAATGAAGTCGGTGTGAAACTGGATTCTTGATGATGAGGTATTCCTCTGCTTGTTCTTGGACAAAGCCCGTCGTTTTCACCAGCGGCAGTCCTGGAGAGACATCTCCGCGGCAATAATGCACCGCATCTTTCCAGATGACAGTGATTTTTTGATGCTTATTTTTCATAGGTGATATCCTCTCGTTTTACAATAACATTTTTTGGAATCAAAAATCCGTCGACCACTTCCGAGCTTTTTTCTCCAGTTTCATCGTAGTCGAGATTTGTAGCAAGATTCACAAAATCCTCCGTTTCATTTACCACCACCCCAAACGTCACTTGAAGACCAGGACGGTCTTTCGGGAGTGTCTTCTTATACGAAAAACCGGCATCTCTCCAGAAAATAATCGTGAACTGAGATCTCTTCTTCATAAAAAATATTTTACCAAAAAAATAAGGGCATGCCCATATGACACGCCCACCTCCTTCAGTTAAATTTTATTTCTTTTTTCCAAAAACAGCGTCGATCAGGCTGTCAATTCCAGATTTTTTGTATGGAATCTCACCTGAACGTCGCGCATCATTGCGTGCTTTGTGCCAGTTCTTGCTTACTTTTTTCGTGCCAACTCCTGTGTCTCTCGCTGCGTCTTTTTTACCGTAACCTTTACCCATCACATTGCACCTCAGTAAAGTAGAGCATTTTAACCTGGCTTGTCGCCAAAACTAATTTAGCAAATCTCAATTTTTTTTTCAAGCTCTAGAGAATAAATTTTATTCCAAAATCCCATCCAAGTTTACGTCGTAGAGAATTGCCTCCTGGACCAGACGGTATTCAAGAATTTCGTTTTCTTTGAACCAGAGTTTGATCTCTCGTTCCGCCTCTTCCGGAGAGTCCGAACAGTGAATGAGATTGCGGATGGCACGATCATCAACGGTAGAGATCTCGTAGGAATCTACAGTATAGTCACCGCGAATTGTTCCCACATCAGATGTCGTCGGCTCCGTACCGCCCACGAGCTTTTTTACAATAGCAACGCTCCGATTTCCTTCGATGACAAATGCGAGCACCGGACCCGACGTCATATAGTGGGCATTCGCGCGAATAATGTCCTTTCCATACTCGATCGCCTCTTTTTCCACCGGAAGACCGTGCTTTTCACGATCTTTTACGATGTTGCCGCCCTTTTCCGTAAACCACACATCATCTTTCTGATAATGATCCCAGCACTGTTGTTCATTCGGAATCAGAAATTTGAAAGCAATGAACTTCAGCCCTGTGCGTTCAAAGCGGCTCACAATTTCTCCCATAAGTGAACGCTGTACACCATCCGGCTTGATGATCACCAGCGTGCGCTCTTTTTTTGGATGTTTTTGCATAATATAAAAGAAAATAAAATATACGCACACTATAACAAGCATGCCGCTTTTTTTCAAGATTTTTTTCTTTACTGAGTGTCCGAAACTGACTGTGTCATCACCTGTGCGCCGTCTTCTCCCACGAGAATCGTATGCTCAAAATGTGCACTCAGTGATCCATCCGCTGTGCGAATCGTATAGCCGTCTTCGTCCACTGTCAGATATCGCCCTCCGGCGTTCAGCATCGGCTCAATTGCCAAGACCATTCCCGGAACAATCTTTGGTCCGGTTCCCTGGTTGCCAAAGTTCGCGATGTACGGCTCTTCGTGCACGTGGTGCCCAACCCCATGACCGCCAAGTTCCCGAACAATGCTGTATCCGAAAGGCATAACGAAAGATTGGATCACAAAACCAATGTCGCCAATGTTTCCCCCAGGCACTGCCACCGCAATCGCACGCTCCAGCGCTTCTTTGGTAACATCCAAAAGCTTTTGTGCTTCGTACGAGATTTTTCCGACCGGAACCGTCCGCGCACTGTCGGTGATCATTCCGCCGTGATTCACCCCGAGATCAAGCCCGACAATGTCGCCTTCCTGCAAGATTCGCGTTTCAGAAGGAATCCCGTGAACAATCTCGTCGTTGACGGAAATACACAAGGAGGCAGGAAAAGGTGTAGTCGCCCCTTCGGGAGAATATCCAAGAAAGGCAGGCTCATCTCCACGGCTGCGGATCATGCCCTCCGCAATGCGATCCAGCTCTTTTGTGCTCACTCCAGGGCGCACCGCCGCGGCAACTGCATCGAGCGCAAGCGAAAGCCTCCGCCCACTTTCTCTCAAAAGCTCCGCGTCCTCCTGTGTTTTGATGATCGTTCCCATATTTTTATACTTGCGAACCTAACTTTTCGATGATTTCCTCAAAGACCTGCTCGGCACTCTGTTCTCCGTTCACCTCCAAAAGTGTTCCATGTTTTCGAAAAATTTCCACGGCCGGAAGCACTTCTTTCTGAAAATTGTCAAAGCGTGTTTTGATTGCCGCTTCTTCATCATCCTTCCGATGCTGAATGTCTTTGCGTTTCAGCAGTCGATGGATCGCTTCTTCATCCGACACATCAATGTAAAATGCCACATACGGACGCCCCAGCCAAGTCATCACATCGTGGAAAAGTTCCGCTTCCGGCGCTTTTCTCGCCACACCGTCAAAGATAATTCCTTTGTCACTGTGCGTATACAGAGCTTTTTCCTCAAAAACAAACGAGGCAAACCAGTACGGCATCAATCCGCCATTGTCCAAAACATTTCCGATTCTTTCACCCAGCGGGCCGCCCTCTGCTGCCAAATCACGGAAACGCTGACCACTGGAATAGGTGTCGTAACCGGTTACCTTTGAGAGGAGCGCGCTCTGAGTCCCCTTTCCGGATCCAGGCTTTCCAAGCATCGCAAACGCCTTGTACTTTTGAAGTATATCCATTATTTCATAACCTTAATGCTAATGCAGTCTTTTCGAAAAACGAACGCTTCCTACAGCTTATCATAAAGTTTCAAAAAAGGTAAAATTTCCGTGAAATATGAGCAATCCTGAAAGGAGCCATCCTGGTACTCAAATCCAGGCACACTTTTCCTTTATTTTCATAGAATTATTCTGAAGCTTTATACAGATCATACACGAGGCCGTCATAATCATCCGTAATGAAAATATCGCCATTTGAATTTTCCAAAATGCCCGCTGCTCTGCCCGCGCGTTTTCCATCTTTCAAAAATCCGCTCACGATCGGAGTGACAGTCGCCCCATCTTTCGAAACACGGACAACAGCATTGCCGGTTCCGATCGAGACATTCCCAGAACCGTGAAGTGCCACAAGAAATGAATTTTGAAGTACACTTCCTGCTTTCGAATCTACAAATTCAATCCCCAACGGCGCACTGTGTGGCGGAAGATCGGTAAAAGCAGCAGGAACAACAGAGCAATCGAAAGAATTTTTCCAATTCTCGGTTGTATCAGGCAGAACTTTTCCATTGAGATAATAGCAATACGGCCAGCCGTAATTTGCTCCCGCTTGTATTTTCAAGACCACGTCATTTGGCGCACCGTTCCCCAAATGATCGACCCCCATGTCGGTGGCGTAAAGCGAATCGCCCACAAAGTCGAGTCCGACAGCATTGCGAAGACCGTTTGCATACACCTTGAGGTTTTTACCATCCGGATCCATCAGAAGGATACTTGCTCGCTTGAAATTCATCTCTTCGCATCCATCACAGCTTGAACCGACAGAGACATAGATTTTATCGTCGTGAATCGCAAGAGTTCGCGTGAGGTGCCAGCCGCCTTCCGAAGCAGGATTCCCAAAATCAGGAAAGGTGGCAATCGTCTGCGGGTCGCCCAGCGGTTGCATATCGCCCGCATGATATGGATAACGGATGAGTTTATCCGTAAGCGCAATGTAGATCCATTCTTTTCCGCTCGTGTCTTTATAGAATGTGACACTGTTTGGATTGCGGAGATTGGAAAGATAAACACTCTTTAATCCGAACGTGTGCGTTTCGGAATTGAAGCCGCTCAAAATGTAGATCTTTCCATTATCAGTGTCGCCGGCGTTGATCATATCGGGAACAAACAATCGCCCATCGGGAGAGAGCGCCATAAAGCGCGGCTTTGTCATTCCGTTTGCGGCGACAGAAATGTGATAGCCATCTGGAATCGTGAGACCAAATGACCCAAGTGGAAGACCGGGAGCAGAAATTGTTTCCGTGTGATAAGAAAGATTCCGTATCGGTGAGCTGCTCCCTTCATTCTGATTCTCACTCGTTTGACCGGATGGATTTTCGGCAGGAGAAAATTCATTTTTGTACACGAAAAATCCCGCGCCAATAATGATCAGAACAATGATGGTGGTCCAAAAAGTTTTCATTCAAAAAAAGAATCATTACATCGGCCTTGTTTCCATGATTTCGATCGTTGCCCCTGGAATGTCGAAATGCGGATGACCCTTGAAGGCTTCTGCTGCCGCTTCGAGGGATTCGGCCACAACATATGACGAGAGCATCATGTCGTTCTTTACATCTTCAACTCCGTCTGCACTCACCCGTTTTGTTTTTCCAAGTGCGATCGTATTTTGCACAAGATCGGTATGATTCGCCATCCATTCATCCCATTTTTTCTTCATGTCCGCCTCCCCGGTCTTTCGCTCGGCTTCCGGCTTTTGCATCCATTTCTCCATCTCGCTTACCGGCGCCATATATATTGCTGTGAAATATTTCATATTATTTTTTAAATTATTTTAATAAATTACACGTTCTGTAATTTTTCTATATCGATCTTTTTCATCTTCATCATCGCGTTCATCGCTGCAGGTTTGTTCATCACGAGCTCGCCCATGTTTTTCGGAATGATTTGCCATGACACGCCGTACTTGTCTTTCAGCCATCCGCACTGTTCGGACTCCGGTACAGCCGAGAGCTTTTCCCAGTAGTAGTCAATTTCCGCTTGGTCGTCGCAATTCACAATGAACGAAACCGCTTCGTTCAAATCAAATTGGTGCATATCGCGGCCGGAATCCATAGCCGCAAACCAAACACCAAGAAGCTGGAAGTCGAGATAAGCAATCTTGCTTGCGTCGTCCGGCGCCGTGCCCGGTTCATACGGAAACGTATTCCCTTTCTGGAAATCTTTGAAAACGGAAAGATAAAAATCACGCGCCTCTTCCGCTTTCCCGGCATTCTCATGAATGAACATGATCGATGGAGTAATCTTCGGCCGAGGATCGCCTTCAGGATTCGTGAGTATAAGCTGCCAAGAAAGGCCGTATTTATCTTCAACCCACCCATACCACGGACTGAACGGATACTCGCCAAGCTCCATCAAAACTTTGCCGCCGTCCGAGAGTTTCTCCCAATACCCATCAACTTCTTCCCTGCTCTCACAATTTACAAGAAATGATTTGGAGGGGTTGAACCTGAATATCGGGCCGCCATCGAGCGCGAAAAAAGATTGGCCAAAAAGTTCGAAGAACCCGTTCAAAACTTTTCCATCCATCCCCTGCAAATGTTTGTCCTCGGCATTTTCCGGATAATACACCGTGTCGACAATCTTCGAGTCTGGAAATACCGACACATAAAAGTTCATCGCTTCTTCGCAATTTTTATCAAACCACAATCCTGGTACGATTTTTTGCATATTTTTTATTTAAATAATAACTTTAAACTTCAATCGTGCCTGTTTTGACTTCTCCTGCCCGTTTGTATGACGCGATGATTATACCAGTTGTCGTGACTTCACATTCCAGCAATTTAAATGCTGCGGGAATCGCACCATTGTCAAACAACTTCTTTCCTGAACCGAGCGTCAGCGGGTAAATTTTGAGCCGAAGTTCATCCACCAAATCGTTCGCAAGAAGTAACTGAACGAGTTTGCTGCTACCCCAAACTTGAATGTCGCGACCATTTCCCTCTTTGAGCCTTTTGATATCTTCCACACTTTTGATAAATACGGTGTTTTCCCAATCTGTCTCTTCTACGGTATTGGACAGAACATATTTTGTCCCATCCGTGATTGCCAGCCAAAAATCCGTATGCTTCGGCCAGTATGGTTCCCAAATTCCGAAAGTTTTTCTTCCTAAAAGATAATCGGCGGGTTCCATCTCCTTTTTCACGATCTTTCCCGAGACCTCATCCGCATACGAGGCTGTCCAGCCGCCATACTTAAACCCGCCCGATGTATCTTCCTCAGGCCCACCGGGCGCTTGCATGACTCCGTCGAGCGTTATCATTTCTATGACAATGATTTTTCTCATAGTTTACTCATTGCTCTTAAATTATTAAAATACTGCCGCACGAGTCCGGATTATTTACCGCGAAACTGCTGAATGCTTTCGTGTCCTTAGGTACAGTATATCAAATTAAGAATTTTTAATCCCAGGTTCCTGTGAACCGTCGGCTTATGCCGAATATAACAAAATACGTCCCTAAAAGGACGTATTTTGTGTTTTGCTTTGAGGATATAAATTCTTTGAACTATTTCAGAAATCAAGATTCTGTTTAGTACTCGCGCATAGTAATCTGTGCATCTACTTTCTTCACCACGTCCAGGATAACATTCACGACGATCAGCACTGCCGTACCACCGATCGCAAGCGTGGAGTTCCCCGTCGCCGCCTGCATGGCGAGCGGAAGCACTGCCAGGAGCGAGAGAAATGCCGCTCCTACCAAGGTCACCCGGTTTGAAATTTGGCCGATGTATTCTGCTGTGGTTTGTCCCGGACGAACTCCCGGAATGAACGCACCGCTTTTCTGCAGATTCGTCGCTACCGTATCTGGCTCAAACATGATGGACTTGTAGAAGAAGGTGAAGAGGAACACCAAGATGAAGTAGAAAATAGAGTAGAACCAGCCATTCTGGAAAAGATTCAAAACCGTCTGCCCGATGTGCTGCGCGGTCGGACTTTGCATTTTTACCAGGAAGTTCGCACCGATTCTCGGAAACAAAAGCAAGGAGAGGGCGAAGATAATCGGCATGACACCTGCCTGGTTCACTCGGATCGGGAGATACGTGGAAATACCGCTCGAAGATTTGGCTCCGCGAACTCGCTTGGCGTAAATAATCGGTACCGGACGTTCCGCCTCAGTGACCAGTGTCGCTCCAGCAATGATCGCAAGTGCGGCAGCAATGAAACCGGCATAGACCGGAATTTGAGAAGGATCATAGGTAAAAAGTATTTGACTGATGCTTCCCGGAATAGCGGCAACGATTCCGGCAAAGATGATGATCGAAACACCGTTGCCGATGCCAAATTCTGTGATCAATTCTCCTATCCACATAAGCAAAATCGAGCCGGCAGAAATGACGATCACGTTGAGCAGTGTTTCAAAAGGCGTAAACGGGGGCAAAACACCGTTGGTCTGAAGCAGCGTGATCAAACCAAACGCTTGCACCAGTGCCAAAGGAAGCGTCAAAATGCGCGCGTACTGGTAAAACCTTCTTCGGCCAATGTCTCCTTCTTCATGAAGCAATGCCTTCAGCTTTGGAGAAAGTACCGTCAAAAGCTGCATGATGATGGAAGCGGTAATGAAAGCCGCTACTCCCACCATAACGATCGACATGTTTGCCAAGCCGCCACCAGAAAAAATATTTAAAAGACCAAGAAACTGGCTCTGCGACAAGAAAGCCTGAAGACGGCTCGGATCCATACCCGGAATCGGAATATTTGCGAGCGCGCGAAAAAAAACAATCGCCACGAAAATAAAAAGGATCTTTTTTCGAAGAGATTGATCTTTCAGCGCCGCTTGAACCTTTCTGAAAAATTCTTCCATACGAGAAATTTAAGGGAATTATACCACCTTTCCGCCTGCACTCTCTATTTTCTTCTTCGCACTCTCCGAAACTTCACATTTGGAAATTTCGAGCTTTTTGGAAAGATCCCCTCCTCCCAAAATTTTCACCTGCGGAAGCTTGCCATCCCGCTTGCGAATAATGTTTTTGTTCAGAAGCACCGTAGGAGTGACACGCTCTCCTGAGTTGAAGCTCTCCAAAACAGAAACATTCACCACTTCTGGATGAGCACTGCGCGAATGGAATCGATATCCTCGCTGCTTCGGGATCTTTTTGATGAGGTCTCGCAATTCCGGGCGAAGTTTTGCACCAGCGCGCGCTTTCTGCCCCTTTGTTCCGCGTCCGGAAGTTTTTCCGCGCTTTCCGCCGCGTCCTACTCGCTTTTTTGTGCTGTTTGGATGCTCTCTGGTAATGTTGTGAATCTGCATGGTTCTTTGAATTAATCGAAATTATTTTTTGGCTTCTGCCGTGTCCGCCGCTTTCGCCTTTGTGGACGTGTGGCTTTCGCGCCCTTCCTTGGAAGATCTTTTCTCTTCGCCCGAAAGTCGGGAAAGTGCCAAAACAGCGGCCCGAGCGTTGTTCAGGGAATTCTTACTTCTGGAGAGAATTTTTGCCGACACGTCATGCACGCCGCCAAGGTCAAGCACGCTTCGTACGGCGCTTCCTGCCACCAAGCCCTTTCCTGGAGCTGGCATGATCACCAAACGCGAACTGCAATACTTTGCTTCCACTTCGTGAGGAATGGACATGTTTTTCTGGAGAGAAAGCTTCAACATGTTTTTCTTGGCATTGTTGAATGCTTTTTCGATCGCAATGGCGGTATCTGCACCCTTGCCCAAACCAACCCCCACCCGGCCTTTTCGGTCTCCGGCGGCAAGCGTCACGCTGAAACTAAAGCGGCGGCCTCCTGCCATCACACGGGTCACACGGCGGATATCCAGAATTTTTTGATCAAATTCCGGCTTGAATTTTTCAGCGTTCCTTCTTCCTCGAGGATTTCTTCCTCCCATCGGTGAACGTCTTCGATCCCGCCCATCTCGCGAGCCATTGAAACGATTCTGAGGAGCACCTTCACGGCCTGAAGCCACGGAAGCGGTTCCTCCTTCTTTTCTCTCCTGTACTTTTGTAATATTTTCGTCTGCCATAATTTTATTCCAACCTTTATAAATATTTAAAATTCAAGTCCTCCTTCACGGGCCGCCTCGGCAAGAGCCTTGATTCTCCCGGTGTAGATAAAGCCACCACGATCAAACACCACCTGTTTGATGTTTTTCTTCGCTGCTTTCCCGGCAATATCCTTCCCGATTGCTTCCGCTTTTTTGCGAAGGTTACCGGAAATATGAAGTTCCAGATCGGAAGAAGATGCCAACGTTTTGCCCTGTTCATCATCGATGACCTGAGCGTAGAGGTGGCGGTTGGAACGGAACACAGAGAGTCGCGGGTACGAAGCAGTACCATTCACGTGTCCGCGGATTCGTCGATGTCTCCGCTCTCTTTTTGCATTTTTGATTTGTGTTTTTGAAGTCATGATATTGCTTTTAAAAATGAAAAAGTTTTATGCGCTCTTCTTTCCTTCCTTTCGGCGGATCACTTCGTTTTCGTAACGGATGCCTTTGCCCTTGTACGGTTCCGGCTTCTTCAAAGCACGAAGCTGTGCAGAAAAAGCTCCGACCATTTCCTTGTCAATTCCAGTTACCGTGATTACATTTTTCTCCGCCGTTACCGTCAGACCTGTTGGAATGTTTTTCTCCACCGGATGAGAAAAGCCGATGTTAAGCACGAGTTTGTCGCCGGAAACCTGAGATCGAAAACCAACTCCCTCCACGATCAGCTTTTTCACAAACGGCTCGTTCACGCCAGCAATCATATTTTTCACATGAGAAGCGTATGTCCCCCAAAGAGCACGTCCAAACTGTGTTTCCTTTTTTGGAGAAAGCTTTACCTCACCGTTTTCCACGGCAATGGTGATCGTTGGGCGAAAAGTTCGCTGCAATTCCCCATGCGGACCTTTTACGGACAAAACACCTTCGTCCGAAATCGTAACTTCGGTTTTCTGTGGTATCTCAATAACTTGTTTTCCAATTCGCGACATATTTTTAAAACTATTTGTTTTGTTTGTGAGCTGTGGTTTGATGTTGAATTATGTATTTTGTGTCAGCCAAGCTTCCCTGCGTCAGCCAAGAGTTTCTTTTTGAGTGCAGTTCAAGGCGTGATTGAGATCTTTGATGTGAGCCGTACTCGTGCGTACGGTGAATGTCAAAATCTCAATCACAACGCAGAAATGTGCCAAAAAGGGACTCTTGGGGCTACCAGATTTCAAAAAGGGACTCCCCTCCCACTCTCATTTTTCTCGCCTCATCCCCGGTCATGACCCCCTTTGAAGTGGAGACAACCAACATTCCATATCCATGCTTCACTGGATAAATATCCGCAGCATGAATGTACACTCTCTTGGAAGGTTTGGAATGTCTTTTGACTCCCTTAATCTTTGAAACAGCTGCTCCTTTTTTTAATTCAACTTCAAGCCACGTTCGTTTGTCTTTATCGGTTTTCTTTGTCTGTGATTCGATGTACCCGTTTTTCTGAAGTACTTCAGCGATGTTTTGCAAAATCTTTGAATACGGAACGAGCACGGTGTCTTTGCCCGCGTTCGTTGCGTTTTTCAACCGAATGATGAAATCTGAAATAGAATCTTGCATATGATTAATTATTTTTTTCTTTGCTTGCGTCAACGGGTTCCGATTCCTTGCACCAGCCAAGCTTTCATTTCAATCTTGGCACGTCAGCCGAACTTTCATTTCTGAGTGCTATTCGAAGGCAAATGTTTTCTTTTGGTGATGAGCCGTACTCTTCCGTACAGTGAATGCCAAAATGAAACATTTGCCAAAGAAGAGTGCCAGAGATGAAAGTTCGGAGCTACCAGGAGGATTTGCGCACTCCCGGCACCTTCCCCTCCACCGCCAATTCCCGAAAGCAAATTCTGCACAAATCAAAATCCCGCATATAACCATGCTTGCGCCCGCACTTAAAACACCGCCGCACGAGACGCGTGCTAAACTTTGGTTTTTCCTGAGATCTTGCAACAACTGATTTCTTTGCCATAGGTACTTCTACAAATAAAGAAAGCCCAAACGAGCTTTCAAATATCCTATCAGAGAAAGCCTCTTTGTCAAATTTTTCTCCTGTTTTTCTGCATTTTGAGGCAAAATTTCCATGCTTTTTCTCTGATTTATTCTGATTCCCACATTCCCAGCCACATCCAGGCGAGATTGTAGAAGTCGTATTTCGACGGATCGGCTCCGGAGAGCTTCTGCACGTACATGGTATGCGTCGCATTCGGATACAGGATTCTCCATACCGGCAGAAGCGCTGCATAGTGCGCACCCGACTCATAGCTGACCGAAGCGGTTCCGTTGGAACGATACGTCGCAAAAATTTCTCCTTTCTTGTTCCAATCAAATGCCAATGGAACGGTCATACTTTTTAAGAATGACAGAGCCCGCGGATCCTTTGAATATTCGTAGTCAAGCGCCACTCGGTATGGTACGCGGATCGCATCCCAATCGTACCCAGATGCCGCCTCGCCGTTCATTTGGAAATTGGTCGTGAAGTTCCCATGGGAATCAACCCGGCACCAGTCCGTCGGAAGCCCTGCCGATCCGCGGCATTCCGAATAAATTTTGTAGGAAGAATCTACGAGCTCCATCCAATCATGACTGGGATCCATTTGTGCAAACACACGATACGCATACGGTGCCAAGTATGAAGGGTTCAAAGTTGCTCCACTTTCGCCCGCCGTCCAGTTGCCGGCAGTGACATACCGAGTACCCGCAACTTTTTTTGTCTCGTTGTTCCAAATCCCCTGAAGGATTTTTTTGGATTCCTGATCATACTGCGGCATGTTCCACCTTCGCGCCGCCAAGTGAAGCGCATACGCAATATCGGTATCAGCATCCGTCGCAGCATTCCAGTCTGTGACTTTGCCATTTGAGTACTGCCAAGCAAAGAGCCCATCACCGCGCTGCAAATGAGTCTTTGTCCAATTCCAGACATGTCGGAACACTGTTCGGTCGTTCTCTCCAACCGCGATCAGCATCATGTATGCCTGACTTTCCGAGACAGTGCCATTAGGACGGGTCTCAACAAAACCGCTCCAATGCACATACCTGTCCAAAGTGTAGAGATAAACAGAGTCTTCTTTTTTGTGAATACCAGAACCAAAAAGATCCTGCCATGTAAACTGCACCTGATGCCCAAGGAATCCAAAGAATCCTCCTGCTGCCATCAGTGTTCCCGCAAAGAATACTTTCACTTTACCTGCTTTTTTCTGAGAGTTTCCCCGTCTCAAACGATCCAACATTTTTTTCCATTATAGCATGTTTTTTTAAAATGCAAAATTTATTTTTTCCGCTTTTGTTCTGCGCGTATTTTTTCTTTTTTGCGTTCGAAATTTACAATAAAAAAATCTAAAAATAAAAAAATTATTTTTTTGAACTCTCAATAGTTTTCCATAAAGTTGTCGTTGCCGGCGTTCGCTTCGCCATTAACCACGTCACAAAAAATATTGCCACATAAAGAAAAAGAGAAAACGGAAACTGAAAAAAAGTTTTAAAAAATTCTTTTACGACTAAAAATTTTGGAAGATAACTTTCTTTTTTGACCAGTTCTTCGCCAAAAATATCGCGATGCCGTGTCTGATTCTGCATGACGCGGATCCCTTGCTTGAGGTGATCGGAAAAATTATCAGGAAGTGTGAAGTACGTGAGCACACCTCTCGCATAGCCATATTTGAAGCCATTTTTTTTCGAAAAAAGAAACGAATACACATCTTCACCCGGACGTTCCACGATATTTAATTTTTTGTAAAGTTTTTGGTGAAAAGCTCTTTGCGCTCCGTAGCACGTGTAACGGTTATTTCCTCCGGCATACGAAAGGTAAACGGCATACTTCAAACGGCATCCGGCATAGAGCGCTTTTTCTATCAGCGTTCGGGGAGGGGTGGGTGTGGGAAGCGCGGAAGTAAAGTCCGCTTCCCCGAGAACAATCGGCCGCGTGAGATTTTCGAGCACCATATCGTTTCCCAGCTGAATATCCGCATCAAACACCACAGCAACATCCGCGCTGGTGAGCTGAAAAAATTGATTCACTCTTGCAGCTTTCCCTCTTCGCATCTTCTCATCCAAAATAATGATCTTGTGAGAACCGAGGGATGCCGCTTCTCGTACGGTACCATCGGTGCTTCCATCGGAGAAAAGAAAAATTTTGTCTAACACAAAATGCTCCTGCCGCTGATGAAGAATTGACTGGAGGAATTCTTTAATATTTTTCTCTTCATTCAAAGCAGAGATACCGACGGAAACACGTGGAGGTGTCGGAACTCTGGCTGCCTCTGATCGAGAAATATACTCCGCTCTCTCCCGTTCTTCTTTTTGCAACGCAGCACGCTCCTGAAAGGCTCTGAAAAAATGCATTGAAAAAATTGTTACCGTATGCAAAAGTGCCGTAAAGAAAAAAACGAGGAGAAATTCTCCAATACGGTGATGAAAAACAAGCGTTCCGACAAAGAAAATCAGCGCAGACAGAAGCGCGGCGAAAGTAAACTGAAATTCCTTTTTTGCGTGGTGATACAGCACAACAGTGTAAGAAATCGTAAAGCCTGTCATAGCAAAAATGTACCAGGGTAAAAGCGGCAAAACAGCAGCCACTTTACTTCCATAAATCGCGGTAAAAAACCACTTCCCAAAAAAGATAAAAAACACCGCGCCAAGTGTGACAAAAGCAACCGTTGCAGCAAGTAACCATCGAAAGATGCCGCGTGTGTCCTTTCCTTCGCGCGTAAAGTTTGAAATTACCGAGATCATAACCGCAGAGAGGAGTGAACCCGAAAAGAAAAGCATTTTGCCGCAGAGGGTAATAAGCGCGTACGCCCCGGCAGTTTCCGGATCAAAAAAAGCTTTCGCGAGAAAAATATCGAACGTCAAAAAGGTGAGCGTCGTCAAGCCAAGGAGAACAGTAAAAAAGAAAAATGCGCTGGGAAAAGGGATCGAATCTTTCGTAATATTTTCTTGCGGCAAATTTCCCGCGCGAACTTTCCAAAGAAAAAACAGCCCAAGAAAACACGAGAGGATCACCGAAATTGGAATGCTCAAATACGCCAGCGGTGCCAGACCCCAAACGGTGAACATTACTGCACCGATCAGCTTAAAGAGCGATTCAGAAAAAAAAATAATTCCTGCGATCGCAAAATACAAACCGCCTTGGAAAATTCCGCGAAGCAAAAATGTCAATCCTCCGAACAAAAAAATCGGGAGAAAAAACATAAGTGGCACTGCACCAGTCTCCCAGATACGGGCGAGAACGGGCAGAGCCGCGAGCCACACAACAGACAAGATTCCCGCAAACGCCGCCACCTGCTTTCCCCAAGTGCGGAAGAAGAAAAATCCTGAAGTTTCCGGCCGCCCGCCATACCAGCCAACGCCGTGCCCTACGCTCGAAGACAGTGCGTTTAAAAAAACACTCGCCGTAGTGAGCAACGCCAAAAAAACCGCCACCAAGCTAAAATCGCCCGGCGTCAGATGGCGCCCCAAATACAGGTAAAAGATAAAATTCAAAATATTGCCAAACACCAACGCGAGACTGAAAACGGCACCCTCCCGAATTGTCTGCGGCAAAAAATTTTTTATTTTTTCCAAAGTAAGCATACCCTATTTATTATTCACCAGTCCCATTTTCTGTTCTATCGTTTTTGGATCCCAAGTCTGCATGTTTGGATGAAGTGACGGAACATACGCTTCATTGAGATGATTTTCCTGGATATATTTTTCCACGGCAGGAATTTTGAGCTGATAGAGAACTGTTTCTGGAGTTTTGTATACCATCGTGTAGAAGTTTTTGAAATACACACTCCCTTCCCATTTGTCAGACACCGGATCTTTTGCGCGCACTCGATCGGGACTGGTCGGGTTGGTCATGATCACCCACGGTGTGTAGAGCCATGGACGCCCAAGCACTTCGTCAAAATAGATAAAGTTTCCTTCATAAATATAATTCTTGAGCGGAATGTCGCTATCAAGAAGCGTGTAGTCATGGTTAAAGCGAGTGGCGAGAATTTTCCCTCCGGTGTAATGCTCTTTGAGGTACACGGCCACCGGGTTCTTTTGATCACGCGATGTAGCACTTAAGTCATCCCGAATCACAGAAAAATTACTGGCAAAAGCGGTGCGATAAAAGTGCACACCGGTAATCGTAAAAACAAAAATCGCAAACACCGGAATGACAAGAACCGAAACCCATTTTTGCCGAACGTGAACGGCAAGATATTCCCGAACCCCGACAGCCATGAGCGTGACCGCCGCCACGGCAAACCCGATCCAGGTCAACCCGTAGCGGGTATTGTGAAAGCCCACGTACGAGAGGAATTCAGGCGTGTAAATTGCCGCCGAACCGCGATATAAGCTGGAAACCACCGCCGCAAACGGAACCAGCAGCGCCACAAATGCCGCGGCGACAATTGTTTTTTTCTTCACCAGCGCAATGGCAAGAATGGCACAAAAGAGAGAGAGTGGAACAAAAAACTTCCCCAGCATGTAAAAAGACGCATGCAGAAAAAAATTGACGGAGGAAAGTACGCTGTGCTGCGTCAGATCCGAGTTGATGGAAAGGTTCCAAACCTCGCCATTTCCGATACCAGCAAATGCAAGCGGACTTCCGGCGAACGCCCAGCTATTCAGTACGATCAGAACCATTCCCACCGCCGCAAGAACGCCATAGAGTACCGTGAGTGCTTCAGATTCGGAGTATGTTTTTTTCTTGCGGTACATTTGCACCCATAGCATGAACACCAAAACCGGAATGAGCAGCAGACCTTCATACCTCGAAAGACAGGTGAGCGTAACAAAGAGTGCCGTAAGCAAGATATATCTCAGACGCTCATACTTCATCCAGAGCGTGAAGAAGTACGCGGTTCCAAAAAGCATGCTCATGAAGAGGATTTCTGTCATTGGCACAGACGCGTAGTAGAGAACAAAAGGATTAAAGACGTATAGCAACGTTCCCAAGAAACTCAATATTTTTCGTCCACTGAGTTCCAGCAGTAAGCGATACAGAAACACGCTTCCCATGGCAAAAAAGGGAATGAGCGCCGCAGCCCCCATGAGTCCCGTACGAAACAAAAAATCCGACAGAGAAAATGGCGCCATGACCACGTGTAAAAGCGGCGGCCACGTACCGAGCTGGCTGACTCCCGGCGTCATGCTGTCGATCAGGATCCGAGCGAAAATCATATGTGCCACTTCATCAGCAAGTGCTGTGGTTAAGTGTTTCGTGGAAACATACCACGCCATAAGCGAAGCTGAGGTGACCGAGATCAACACCAGCGCGCACTCGTAACGATATCGCGCAAAAAAATCCAAAAACCCGCCGCGCTCAGTATTTTCTCTGTTTGTGTTTGTATGCATGTTCATATTTGGTCGCGAAGATTAACCGGATTATTTTGGGAAGGCTGATTTTCCGCCGCTCTCATTTTCACCGGAGCGGTTTGAGGAGCTTCTGAGCGCACCCCGTGTTTCGTTTTGTCCCAGTAATACGGATTGGTAATGAACTGGACAGCACCGCGCGTGGTGGCGTACGCGAGCATCACCCAGTAAAAAATCGAAAGCAGGTTGTATTTCACCAATGAATACCGCCCGCGCTGGTATGAAGAGAGCAAGTTGAGATACGTGAAAACGAAATTCCCCGTTAAAAAAGTGAAGACGGAAATATAGAGCACGACCTTTGGAAAAAGTTCCTGCACAAAAAGCGGCTGAAAAATGAGCCACACGAGAAATATGATCCAAAAGAAAAGATTGAGGATGTTGATGAGCACGGTCCCAGGAACCACAAACAAGAACCCGAGAAACGCTCCCCAACCGCCGATCTCATCTTTGAAACGAAGCGGGTGGCGCAAGTGCACGATACTGGTTTGGATAAACCCCTTCATCCAACGCGATCGCTGGTTGGCCCAAGCGCGAAACGTGCTCGTCGCCTCTTCCCGACTCACAGAGTTGAGCAACCCGGTCTGAAAGCCTCGTCGATGGAGACGGATACCCAGATCACAGTCTTCTGTGACATTGTACGGATCCCAGCCGCCGATCTCGCGAAGCATATCCACCCGAAAATGTGTGCTGTGTCCTGACAGCGGAAGCGGAATGCCCATTTTATGAAGTCCGGGAAGAAAATAGTCGTAGTGGAAAGAAAACTCAGAGTTGAAAAGCCTCGTGATCACGCCATCATCAGAGTTGTAATGATCAAGCCGTGTCTGCAACACTCCTAAGTGCGGTTTTTTTTGAAACGCCAAAACCGCTTTTTTAAGCTGGTCCGGATCGGGAATAATTTCCGCATCATAGATAGAGAGAAAAACTCCTCTCGTGTGAAGCAGCGCGACATTCAGCGCCTTTGGCTTCGTCTTTGGCTTCACATCCGGCAAAATCAGCATCTTCATGTGCCCAGGGAGTTCGGCGTTTTCAAGCGCATGGATGGTTTCTGTATCGTATTCTTCAAGCGTGATAATCATCTCAAGTTTTTCCGGTGGATAATCAATCGATGTCATGGCACGGACAATCTGATCCACCACTTCCGATTCCTGGTAGAGCGGAATCAAAACCGTATACAGAGGAAGGTCTTCATCCCGAAGCGCAGCAATTTCTTCCCGTGAGAAATCCAAGACATTATCAGAACGCACTGCTTTCCAAACCACCAAAAGCTTGAAGAGCAAAATAAAAAAATAAAAAAACGCGGAAATTCCCACCCACACCACCAGCAAGGGAACATGAAAAGCTTTGGATAAGAAGAGACTGATGCCAATGAATACTGCTAAAAGTATGACGATGAGTGAAACAGTTTCAAAGTAAAAGTGCTTTTTCGCGCTCATGATGTCCGAAAGGAAAAGGAAATCTTTTGTGTTTTCAAAATCATTTTCAAATCGCTCGGAGTGGTGCGGATAATCCAAAAATTTAAAAAACGCCAAAAGGAAATACTCGCATCGAAGTGCGATTCCGCCAAACAGAAGTTCGAAACCGGTACCCAGGGCATTGACCTTGCTCTTGCCGCTTTCGCGTGCCGCAAAATGGATCGGCACTTCTGTAATGCGCCATTTC
This sequence comes from Minisyncoccota bacterium, assembly GCA_035708305.1. GTDB lineage: Bacteria > Patescibacteriota > Minisyncoccia > Phycocordibacterales > DASSSU01 > DASSSU01. The sequence continues at coordinate 42,935 of DASSSU010000020.1, forward strand.
ATATGACTCGCCTTGTAGAGAAATTCATAATCAAACCCCCACTTTGAAGGAGAGAGCGGCACACTCTCCACCACCCTTCTCCGAAACACCTTCAAGCCGGACTGCACATCTATCGGTGTCCCCAGAAGCAGCCTGCCAAAAACATTTCGAAAAACCCTGCTCAGAAAGCTTCGTACACTTTTTTCTTCCGTTCTTGTCTTTCGGTTCGCCACCACAATGTCGGCTGACTCCAATTTTTTTATCATTTCCGGAATAGTCTCCGGCGGATACTGGAGATCAGCATCGATCATAGCAATAATACCGGTATCTGCGTGAGTTATTCCTTCAAGCAACGAGTAGGATTTTCCCTTCTTCCCCTTCTTGCGATACAACCCCATCGGGAAAGATGGCTGATAATGTTCCAGGTACTCAAACGTTCCATCTGAAGAATGGTCGTCAATAAAAATCACCTCGTAGTTGATGCAAGCGTTTTCAAAAGTACGATCCAAACGCTCCAGAAACAGTGGAAGATTCCCCCGTTCATCGAGAACTGGAACAACAACAGAAACTTCAGGCTTTGCGTAAATGATCTGGTCAGTAAATTTTCGTGAAAGAGCGCGTTTTTTTTGAACATCCAAAAACCTCTTTCTTTTTTTGTGAAAAAGTTTATTTTTAATAATAAGTCTTTGTTTTTACGGGAGATTCCGCCGTTTTTCTTTCGTCTTCAGCTGGTTAATAAAGACGTGCGGTGATACGAGGGCTTACAGGAATTTTGTATTGCACTTTAAAAGAGTGTACACGCGGAGAGATTAAGAAAAGATGATACTGGTATTTTTAAGAGAGAAAAATTTTTGTCAGCTCAAATTTTAAGAATTTTTGAGAGAAAAAAGAAAATTTAAAAAACGAAAAACAAAAAAATCTTGCTGAATGCAAGATTTTTTTGTTTCTGAAATTTGAAAAGTGATTAAGCTTTTTTGGTTTTTTCAGCAAGCGCTTTTTTTTCCTGAAACTTCTGCACGGTAATCAAAAGCGGGGTAGCAACACAGATGGAAGAATACGTTCCGACAAAAATTCCGAGTGCAAGCGTCAGTGCAAAGTTCTGCGTGGAAGCACCGCCAAAGAAATAGTATACCAGGATCGCAAGAATCGCTGTCAACGAAGTGTTGATAGAGCGTGTGATCACCTGCCGCAAACTGTCACCCACCACGTCGGAAAAGGATTCTGAGGTGTATTTGGCATGACCCTTTTTCCCTTCCGTGTGGAGGCGGAGATTTTCGCGAACTCGGTCAAACACAATGATCGTATCATGAACAGAATAGCCCAAGACTGCCAAGAGTGCCGTGACAAAGAGGATATTGATCTCAAAACCCGCCACCAGACCAAGGAAGGCAAAGACGCCGGTTGGAATGAGGATGTCATGCAGCAGCACCGTAACCGCGATCACGCCATATTTCCAGGAAGAAACCGGTTCGGACACTTGCCGAAAAGCGTAGGCAATGAAAAGAATGATCGCCAAAAGCACAATACCGATCGCATACGCGGACTTAGTGCTGAGTTCCGATCCGATGGTTGGACCGATGAAGTTGAAGCGCTCCTGATGAACGTCCACCGCGCCGCCAAGTGAAAGCGTTTGAAGAAGCACCTGTCGGTCACTCTCTTCGATTTTCTTCGTGCGAACCACAAATCCTTCTTTCCCCACCGGCTGAATGAGGAGGTCGCCAATTTTTTCACGTTCTGCCGAAGCAACATGCGAAGTAAAGTATTGCTGTACAGCGGAAGCTTGCGGGCGCGTTTGTGGTGCAGTTTTTCCCCCGACTGTATGCGTCGCCGGATAAGAGACTTCTAGAAGCGAACCTCCCGTAAACTCAATTCCGAGGGGCAAGCCCTTGTAGAAAATCACAAACAGAGAAAGCGCTACAAGGATTCCCGAGAGAGCGTAGAAAAATTTTCGATATTGAATGATAAACATAGAATTCAGCAATTAAGATTCCGTCCTCTTCTTTTTGAAGTGAAACCCGCTTCCAAAAAGAAATTTCGCCGTCGGACTGGTTTCCCGGTCGGACAAACCAATAGCAAAAAGCAGAATACGGGTAAGAGTGACAGCAGAGAAAAGCGAGACCACGACTCCCAGCCCAAAAACAAGTGCAAAGCCCTTCACGATAGACGTTCCTAGCCAAAAGAGCACAATTGCCGTGATAATACTTGAAAGGTGACTGTCTCGGATAGACGGCCAAGCGCGGAGGAAGCCTTCATGTGTTGCATCATGGAGCGTCTTTCCTTTGCGCATTTCTTCCTTGAGACGCTCAAAGATCAGGATGTTGGCATCCACGGCCATACCGATGGAGAGAATGAACCCGGCAATCCCCGCTGCGGTCAAAGTTACTGGAATGAGCCGGAAAAAGGCCACGGTTGCTGCTGCGTAAAATGCCAGTGCAAACACCGCAACCAAGCCCGGAAGACGGTACCACAAGAGCATGAAAAACGCCACCAGAAGAAACGCGATAATTCCCGCCGTGATACCGTCATTAAAAGCTTTTCCTCCCAAGGTTGCTCCCACTGTTTCGCTGGAGAGAAGCTGAATAGGAACCGGGAGAGCCCCGGCGTTCAAGCGCCCTACCAGCGTCCGTGCTTCCTGCGGCGTAAAATTTCCTTCAATCACCGCCTGTCCTCCGGTAATTTTTTCATTGATCACCGGCGTGGAAATAGGCGCACCATCAAGAAAGATAGCGAGGACTTTACCAATATTGTTTCCCGTGATTTGTTCGAAAAGCTTTGATCCCTGGCTGTTGAACTTGAGTGCTACGATTGGACTGCCTGAAACCTGGTTGAACTGCAAACTTGCGCCGGTGAGGTATCGCCCAGTAAGGCCGGTTGCGAGATACTGAGGAATGCTCGTACTTGCAGTACTGGTTACTGTGGAAGAAGAAACAGCGGAACTCGAAGCGGAAGTGCTGGCAACGTGGGGAGTTTGCGGTGCGTTTGGAGTTAAGCTAAACGAAAGCCCGTCAGCGGTGGTGCTTCCCGTTTCAGAAGAAGAAGCAGTGGTGCTTGTGGACTGTGCCGCTACAAATTTTGGATTCTCCAGTTTGAACTCCAGAACCGGAGTTTTTCCGATGAGCGCTACCGCCTGATCTACATCAGTAATTCCCGGCAACTCCACCAGCAGGCGCTGCTGGTTTGCGGTTCCGGCTACCAGACTCCCCCGTTCCACCTGCACAACCGGTTCAGATACGCCGAAGAGATTCACACGCCGTTCGATCACATCCCGAAGTGCCGCCATGGAGGCATCTACTTCCGACGGATCCAGTTTTGAAACATCCGCCTTGTACGTCAGCTGCGTTCCGCCCGAGAGGTCAAGTCCCAGCTGAAGCGGAAAGGCTTTTAAAAATCCGGGTTTAGCAGACATCGGCGCAAAGCTGAAGTATGCCACCAGAATACCAAACACAATAAGTCCGATCGCCAATAGTCTGATTTTTGCCATGATTTCGGATTATAGACTGATTTTTTTCCAAGAGCAAGGAATTTTCCACAATTTCTATGGTTTTTTCACCTGTGATGTTCCGGAAGCAGAGCTTTCGGTAGAGTTTGGGATGCTTTCTGTAGAATTGACAGCCGCATGAGTGAAGGGTGATTTCCCCGCTTTCAGATCCCCAAGAATGTTTTTTACATCTGCACTGTCCGGATTCATTTTTTGAAGATTTTCAAAAATACTGACCGCCTGCTGATGTTCGCCCAATCGCTCATACGAAAGTCCGAGATAGTATTCCGCATTGGCGTATGTCGGGACAAGAGCAATGGACTGCAAGAGCGCCTTCTCTGCCATGTCATATTCCCCATTTTGATATTCCAAAAATCCCAGCTGGAACCAAAGCGTTGGATCGTTCTGTACCAAAGAAGCAGCGTGTGCGAGAGAATCAGCTGCACCCTGCGTGTCGTTCAAAGCAATCTGGAGACTCGCCTGCTCCACATAGGCATCTGCATAGTTAGATTTTTCTCGGAGAGCATTTTTCAGGTATGTTTGTGCCTGAGCGGTGTTGTTTTGCGTACGTTCCAAACGTGCCATGTCCAGATATGCCTCCGGAGAATACGGAGAGAAAGTAAAGACATGGGAATAAAAGGCGTTTGACGCTTCATACGCGCCGGAGACGTGAAGTGAGGCGAAAAAACGGTAGAGGTTTCCGAGGAAGAGCCAGTTTTGGTAATTGGTCGGATCAAGGTCTTTCGCCGTCTGCGCATCTGTGATCGCCTGTTCAAAGATCTTCTGGAAATTATCCATGTCAACCGACTTGCCAGAAGCAGAAGCCTGCTGTTCGATCTGCTGCATTTGCATGACGCTAATTTCTGAAAGTCCGCGGTAGTATGCATCGACTTTATCAAGCTTGGCGGCTTTTGAAATTTCCGCCCGTGCCTCCGCGAGATTCTTATTTTGGGTGTAGGCAGTGGTACCTTTTTGAAAAGCTACGGCGGCACGGTATTTTTGTACGGTCAGATAGATACCGCCAAGAGAGACAATGAGCAGCACAACGAGAATACCGGTGAATGCTGTTTTCGTTTTGCCGGGCACAGAAAATTCACATTGAGAGAGTTTGACAATCTGCTCCTGCCCCAGAAAAGCAATCAGCATACCCAGCAAGGCAAATGCCAAAGCAGTTACTGCAAGTCCCGGCGTATAAAACAAAAGCACTCCCCACAGATACCAGACCATCAGATACAAGGTAAGAAACATTTTTTTGCCGGAAGAAGACAGTGCTCGCGAGAAAAACCCCCGCTTCCCTTCGTAGATCATTCCTGCAAGAAGAACAAGCAGTGAAAAAATCCCGAGCCACCCTTGCGTAATCCCGCGCGTTCCAAAGAAACTGACGGCTGACTGGAAATCTACGTTCCACCACGGGGTCAAATTCACCGCTTGGGACTTGTACTGCGCCCAGTCTTTGAAAAATGTTCCCGGACCAGTGCCAAACAGCGCGTGGGTTATCCCCGTATGTGCAACGTCTCCCGAAATTTGAACCGTGGTCTTCCACGATGGCCGCGCTTGAGCGGTGCTATCCATTCCGGTCAAATGCGAAAGAGCGGGGTTGATGCGCGGACCAAATACCAGAAAAATTATGGAAAAAAGAAAAACAAAAGCGGGAAAAAATACCGAGCGAAGAAAAATACCCTGCTTTGTTTTTGGGGTGTGCTCTCTCTTTTTTACCAGCCAAGAAAAAAGGAAAGGGATGGAAACTCCCTCTTGCGACAAGCCAGTGAGTAAAAGAACAGCCGAAAAGAACACGAGCAGCCAGAGCACCACCGGCAGCGAAAAAACTGCCAGAGCAATGAGTGATATCACCACCATAAGAGATGCTGCGATTTGCAACGCACTTTTTTTCCAGAAAAACTGCTGAAGACACAGCCCTACCAAAACCGAAAAGCCGAAGAAAACCGGCACGTCATACCATCCGCCAAAAATCGTTTGATACGCCCCGGTAAAGTATCCCAAAGAAAGAAACGAAGCTCCGAAGATCAAACGAAGCGCATGAAAGAGCGTTAGCAAGAGGAATAGAAGAAAAAAAGCGAAGAAAAAAACTTGAACATGCTTCCGTTCAAAGTACCGTGCCGAAAGAAAAGCGAGAAGCGAAAAAATTACCGTAAAAAGAAAGGTGTCTGTCTGGATTCCCCGTCCAAAGAGCGCATAACTCCACGAGGAAGAAACAAGTGAAGAAAGAAATGCTGAGAACACCAGAAGTACCAAACCTACCCACACAAAGCTTTTTGGGAACGAAAAACGCAAAGCTCTGAGACTGGAAAAAATCCACAGACAAAAAGCCGCTAAGATGAGAATCCCCAGCAAAGCCCCCTTTGAAGTCTCAAGCAAAAGTCCGGGAATTGGTACAAAAAAAATCGAAACAAAAAAAACCGCTGCCCACAAGCATCCGCTCGAAATCTTTTCCAATAGCGTCTTCGTGTGTATTCGCGAAGAAGGGGGCACTCGATGTGAGTGTTCGGAAATTTCTGAAAGCTCTTCTCGCGAATGTTCGTGCGCCGAAGCTCTCACCTTTTTTTCATAAATGCTCTGTATTCTTCTTTCGTTCATAGGAGTATGCCGTTGTCATTATCATACCGTATATTTCCCTTCCGCAATAGCTGAACAAAATCCACAGTGGGGATTCTCTGGCTTCAGCGTTTTTTATCTTCTTTAGCGTTCGTTCAAAGAGAGCTCCATGTTTTCGCGGTGCGTCACGCGGCCATATTTGCGCATTCCCATTAAAATACCGAGTGCCCCCATTTCTGTCACCAAGTGCGAGCCCCCATACGAGAGAAACGGAATGGTTGTTCCTGTTACCGGCAGAAGTCCAATGTTGATTCCCACATGCACGATAATGTGCGCCATGAGGAGGATGGCCACACCTGCACCATAGAGGATTTCAAAGTTCGTCTCCCCTAGCATGGCGTTGTGAAGAATCCGCCAAATCACGATGCCGAATAGCAGAAAAAGAATCAGCACGCCGAGAAACCCCCATTCCTCCGCAAAAGAAGCAAAAATAAAGTCGGTCTCATGCTCTGGCAAGAAGTTAAGCCGAGACTGCGTGCCATAACCGATTCCTTCTCCCAAAAGCTCGCCGGAACCGACCGCGATCATGGACTGGTACGCGTTATATCCTGCCCCACGCGTGTCCGACATCGGATGAAGAAAGGTCAAGATACGCGCTTTTTGGTAATCCTTAAAAAGAAAGAGCCATGCGCCTCCGAGTGCTACCGCTCCGATGAGCACCACCGCCAAAAGATGCTTTTTTGAAATTCCCGAGACCAGCACCATGCCAAACCAGATCGCGGCAATGATGATCGCTGAGCCAAAGTCCGGCTGGAGCGCGATCAAGGCAAACAAGATGAGAGTATATGCGCCGGAGACAAGAATATGCCGGATATTTGCAATGTCCACATGGCGCCGGGAAAAATATTTCGCAAGGACCAAAATTAAAACAATTTTGATCGGATCCGTCGGTTGGATAGAAAAGAGACCAATACTCACCCAGCTCTGTGCTCCGTTCACCACTCTTCCAAAAACCAGCAAAACCGCCAAAATACCGCAACCGGCAGCGTAGAGTGAAACAAGCACTCCGGTTCTCCTCAAAAAACGAAAATCCATGAAAGAGAACGCAAAAAAAACCACAAAAGAAACTCCAATCCAAAAAAGCTGCTTGGTAAAAAAGCTGGACTGGCCGCTGAAAGAGTTCATTGTAATCAGTCCCGCCAGCATAAGCGGTATGATCGCCGCCACCAGCAGCCAATCGATTTTTGCTCGAAATGAAAACATTTTTTCTCTATATTTTTCTACTGTTCAATCCAACTTCCCAACATTATTCCGAAATTCTAATCCAAATTTTGTATTTCAAAAACATTCACACGCGGAATGATTTCAATCCTTGAAGCTTGTCCAGAAAAAGGCTGAGGCCAGGTGAAGTATGCCTGCGCATCGGAGGTGCGCGGAAAATTGTCAATGTAGGTTGAAGATGAACCAATCGCGTTTCCGTTGATATCATACACCACCGCCACGACCTGGATGTTGCTGATGTCTGTAAGTGCCGGGTTATGGAGTGTGACCGTGAGCCGCGGAGCGGTATCAGCATCCGTGAGCGTGCGGCTGACGACTTCGATTTTCGGGGCAGCCTGTGGTGCCCTCTCCCAGGTGGGCGAACTCTCGAATTCCAGGAAGGTACGTGCAGGAATCTGGTATTTCGTATCAATCCGCGGTTCAAAGATCACAAACCGCTCTCCCGGATTGACAAAGGTAGTGCCACTGCGGGTGGTAATGAGAATGTTGTTTTGATCGTAAATTTTAAAGGTATAGTGCACCTGCTCAATACCCGCTTGATCATTTTTGTTTTCCACGTAGGCAACGGCATTGTACACACCATCAGACACCTGGAATGTTCGATCCCAGTCCACCACGAGATCACCGTTTCCTTTGGCACACAAAAGCTCGCAAGGACCGCCGCAGTCCGGGCCTTCCTCGCCCTGATTTTGCTTGTGGTCAAAGCACGACGGCGGGCGGTAAGTTTTGACCAACGTGAAGGCTGTCACCGGAAGAAAAATGAGCAAGAAAACCGCAAGAAAGTAGAGGAATTTTCTTTTTGCTGCCCAAGAGATTGTCATAGAAATATTGTATCAAAAACCAAGCCGCTCTTCCATTTCTTCGCTTCCGATCTTCAGCCGTTTTCTACTTGCGTTATTTTTTCGCAGCAACACGGTCACCGATTTCCATAATTTTGCCAAAAATTTCGGCACTGAGACTCGCCCGTCCCACCAAAAGTCCATCCGCCTGCCCATCGCCCAAGAATTCTTCCGTGTTTTTGTCATCCACTGAACCGCCGTAGAGAAACATCGTTTGGTCGGCATTTTCTTTTCCAAATTTATCTGTGAGAACACGTTTAACGAAAATCTTCATTTCAAAGACATCTCCCGGAGTTGCCGGACGAAGGGCGTTCTTCCCGATCGCCCAAATCGGCTCGTACGCGATCACCAGCTGGCTGAGATCCGTTTTGGCAATTTTTGAAAGATCGTTCAGAAGCTGCATCTCTACCGTGCGAAGGTATTTTCCATCACGATCACGCTTCTCTTCCCCTACGCAAAGAATTACCTTAAGACCGCTCGCCATTGCTGCCTTTATTTTCTGTGAAATATCTTCATCGCCCTCCCCAGCAGCGCGGCGTTCGGAATGTCCCAAAATCACGTACGGCACCTTCATACTCGCAATCTGTACAGCTGAGATCTCGCCGGTGTGTGCTCCGGATACCGCCGCATGGCAGTTTTGCGCACCCAGCACACAGCGCTTTCCAGTAACCAGCTTTCGCAAATCTCCCAAAAAAAGAGATGGCGGACAAATCACCGTGTCGGCATTTTTGAGCTTTGCCGCTTTGGTTTTTATTTTCGTAAAGGTGGTTCGCGCTTCGGCTGCGGTCTCCGGGTTCATCTTCCAGTTGCCGACGATGAGTTTCTTTTTTGTCATATGTCTGCCAGTATAACACGAATCAGAAACGAAGAAGCAGAAAAATTTGTCCAAATTTACTCTACTTCTTTCCAGGAAGAAATTCCCCAGGAACCTTGTGCGCCGGGAAACGTGATGGATTTCAAGCCGTCTTCATACACCAAATCCGCCCCTCCGGACATGACGATGGAATATCCGGTGATTTCATGCACACTCACACCGCCACTCAACGAAATATTTCCATGAGGCGCGTATAAAACTACTCCACCCAGTGCCCCACCGCTGATGTTGATCGCGTTCACACTTCCGCCATCTTCACCGCTCTGATTTTGCGAAACAAAAATCACGTACGAACCCTCCGTTCCCGAACCATAAATCTTCGCCCCGCCACTCGCATTGATCGTGCCATCAGAACCTGGATTGGAAGTGTCATCCGCAATAATCGGCACACTCGCTGTCCCGAGACTTGGATCAACTTTTATCTCTCCTCCTCCCCCAACCGAAATATTGCCGTTCACCCACACCGGACCAGTGAGAACCAGTACTGCGCTACCCGCAAGGCTTACATTACAATTGATTTTTATATTTCCGATCGTCGTCGTGGAAGTCGGACTGTACGGACAAGGACCATTGTATACACTGCCGCTTTCGGCTTCTTGCTCCCACCCATCGATCGTCGCGTCCGAAATTGGCATCGTCGCAAGCGGCTGATCTGGACTGTCCGGATGCTTAGCACCATACACCAAAACATTCGTAAGGTTTTGGGAATAAAATGCATCGCCGGAGATGTTGGAGTTGTCGATGCTGTGGGCATACACGTTCCCCCCGGCATCCACATGAGAAACACTTCCCTCCGGACCCGCGGAAACCACATCTCCCGAGATCGAAAGACGATAGCCACCTCCCGTTACCAGACCGTTTGAATATACATTGCCGGTAATGGTGGCGCCGCCCTTGATATAAATTCCGCCCTCTCCTGCCTGAGCACCCGAACCAAACGACGTTCCTGCGCCAACTGTTCCATCTGCCGACACTTTGCGCACCGCATCTCCCGCAAGCGCACTGGAGAGGAGACCTACTTCCGTTGCAGAAATCGACTGCACCGTGGTGGTTGCGACCGTTCCGTTCAAACTCAAAACTTCCGTATCCTGATCCGGTATGTCCGAGTGATCCAGACGGTACAGAGCATCTTCCATTCCCGATTGCGCCGTGTAGAAAGCCTGGTCGGAATCCATGTTTTCCCGAGTGTTCTGTGCCCGAGACCCCAGTACCCCCGAAAAGCCGATGACCACGGCGGTGAAAAACGCAAGAAAGAAAAACACGACCAGCAGAAGCGCAAACCCTCCGTCTGTTCTCGGATGATTTTGTTTTGGCTTATCGTGCCTTAAGTGCTGATGTTCTTTTTTCATGCTCTTTGATTTTCCGCGGTTTATGATTCCTGATTCCTGAACAGAATCGTATTTTCAAAATGTTCGGCAGATGCTCCCTCTCCGCCCAAGGTCAAATCAACCTTCACTCCACTCCCGTGTTTGGCAGAAAGTTCGTTCACTGAAAATTGTGTCACGGGCGTATCGTTTCGCGTGAGCGCCACCCCCGCCGCATCACCTTCAGAAATTTCAAGCATGCCGTTTTGTAGAAAAAAACTGATGGTTGTATCACTTCCTTGATCGTCCGTTGTATTTAAAACCAGTTTTCCCGTATTCGTCCCAAAAGTGCTCTTGCTCTCGTCTACGGATTTCGCTCTTCTGATTTCGTACGCCATTCGATCCATCCCCACTTGTGCAGAAGACAAAATATGCTCCGAAACACGAAGATCGGAAAAATTTTTCATAGAGGATACGAGCGATTCGATTGCCAAAACTGAAACTGCGCTAAAAATTGCCAAGTATGCAACAAGTTCAATCACGGTAAAACCACCACAAAATTTTTTTTGCGGATTTCCTTCGCGAGAAATTAGATTTCCAGAAGGAAAGTTTGAAGAACGAAATGGCTTTTTTTTCATATCAATCATTGTACAAATCCATCACATACGCCTGAAGTGACCGCGTACTCGTGCTTTGCCCGGAGGAATTCTTCCACGCTACCGACACGGTCACTTTTTTGGCGCCGGGATCAAGCGCTCCCGAGGAAGCGATATTTCCGTTCGCATCACGGTATACGTCTTCGAGTTCAAATGTCCGCGACAGCTTTCCGTCGATCACCACAGGCGTCGTGGTCGCTGTCCAGTCGGTGCCGTCAAAAATGAGAAAATACGGTGTGCTGGTGGCAAGTGAAGCAAGATTCCCACGAAAGCTCTCGTTCCGGAGAAACTGTACCGCCTCCATTCCTTCTTCAAGCAAATACCCGGCCTTGCTTTCCAAAAGCGCCTGACTCTCCTGCTTCGCCGCAACGGAAAAGTATTTTGCGATCGCCAAGAAAAGAATCGTGAGTACCGAAACCGCCACAATGATCTCGATCATGCTGAAGCCGGCTGTTTGAGAATTTTGCAAATTTTTCTTCATCATTCGTTTTCTTGAAGTTCCACTTTTCCGGTGGTAGCAATTTCAAAAACCACCTTTTCGGTCGGATCGGTAACTACCCGAAGTGTGAAAGTCCCCGCATTTTTTGTCGTCCCTGTGAGCCGGTCAAACACCACATCCGAACCGCCGCCCGCAAGCGAAATATTGGCGATCTCAAGCGACGCCGGAAGCGCCGTGGTTTCTGTAGAAGTGGAAGTGTCAAACGCCGTTCCGCGGAAAAGCGAAATACTGGAAGTTGCCAAATGCACGCCGTAGTTCTCGCCGTTTTTTGATGCAAGCGTATCCGTCCGTGCCTGGTCGAAAAGGGAGAAAAAAATCTCCGTTTGATTGTCCAAAATGCGCGCTGTGCGAAAGTGCGAAAGTGCGGCAATTCCTCCCGCAGCAAGCAACACGGCAATCCCCAAAACCGCCAGAAGTTCGATCAAGGTAAATCCACGCGAACGAGTTTTTTGGTTTTTGTGCCACATTTTTATAAGCTCGTTTCCACTTTTCCGTCTTGGTCAATTTGGATGACGGATTTGAAAACCCGATTTTTTTTTGCCTCGATGGAAAATGATCCGTAGTTTGTCGTTTGACCAGACGGACTCAGATACACGATGTCATTTTTGTCCGTACGAAGCGCCACTTCGGAAATCTGGAAAAGCGGGTTGATCGACCACACAATATTGCCTGGATCATTCGGAACGTAGGAATCACCTTTGAAAAATACCAATGTGGAAGTTGCCAAATGCACGCCGTAGGTGTTTTGCGCCGGGGAGTGCATGGCTTGCAGCCGCGCCTGAATGAGGATGGCCGAAGCATTCTGGGTCTCCTGCTCAAGCGCACGCGTCAGGTGAATATGCGAGAAAGATACGTACGCAATCAGCAGCACCATCGCGGTCATTCCCATGAATGCAAACAATTCAATTACGGTAAAACCGCGGGAAAATGCTGCCTCTCGCTCAAGTTTTTTCTGCTGTGTATTCATGGCGTTTGAAATTAAATGCTGTTGGACAGCGAGTAAATCGGCGTAATCATCGAAACGGCAAAAAATCCAACGGCAGAAGCAATGACCAGCATGAGGATCGGCTCGATAATCGTAGACATGTCCTTCGTTGCAATCTCCACTTCTCCTTCATAAAAAATCGCCAAGCGCTCCAGCATTTTGATCAGCTGCCCGGTTTCTTCTCCCACTTCCATCATTTCTCCCACCAAAAGCGGGAAGAGGTTGTCGTGCTCAGCAAACGCCTGGTGGATCGGCTCGCCCTTTTCCACACAAATGATCGCCTCGTCAATCACCTTTCGAAAGTACACGTTTGGCACCACTTGCCGGGTGATTTTCAGCGCTTCGATAACCTCCACTCCGGAAGCGAGCAGAGATGAAAACGTGCGGCTCATGTAGGCGGCATTCGATTCCTTCACGATGTTTTTGATCACCGGCACATACAAAACACAGAAGTGATACGTTCGCTTGCCTCTTTCCGTACGGAAGAACAAAAAAACCCCGATGATCACGGCAATAATGAGACCCAAGGCAAGAACCGTGTCTTTCGCCAAAAAGTTGGAAACGGCAATGATCATTCTCGTGGACGCCGGAAGCTGTGCGCCCAGAGAACTGAAAGTAGAAGTCAAGGTTGGGACCACAAAGATGAACATGAGAATTCCAATAACGACCATGGCAGAAATTACGATCGACGGATAGATCATCGCACCGGTGATTTTTTTTCGCATGTTGTAGCTTTTTTCCAGCTGATTGCCCACTACTTCAAGTGATTGTGGAAGCGTTCCCGACTGTTCACCTGCGCGCACCATTGCCACAAAAAGCTCCGGAAATATTTTGGGGTATTTCGCCAAACCGGAGGAAAGTGTATTGCCGCTCTCAATGTTCTGCGCAAACTCGTCCAGCATTTTTTGCATTTTCGCGTTTTTGGTCTGGCGCCGAAGCACGCTGAGTGCGCGCGACATCGGAAGCCCTGCCTCCACCATCGCGGCAAGATTTCGCGCAAAAATAATTTTTTCACGCAGCTTGACCGTCGCGAGGAGATTGTTGAGGTCTTTGAAGTTCCATTTTTTTTCTTTGACTTCATGAATGGAGATGAGTTCCGTCCCGGCTTTTTTGAGATCCTCCTGAAGCGTGTAACGGTCTTTTGCCACCGTGGTCTTTTCCACCACAGCTCCGTTCACCGCTGCCTTGTACATAAACGTCGGCATAAAGAAGCTTTTTTGATACTTCCATTATGACATAAACTTTGAAAATAAACGGGGTGTTGATTGCGAAATGTGTGGAAAAGTGATAAAGTTGAGCCATTCACAAGTTTTCCACCAAGCAATTCAATATTTCTTTTTGTGAACGAGTCTTGGCTAAAGAGGCTTGTTTTTGTTTTTCTCTATGAAACGCGGACGAAGAAAACCATCACGCCGACCAGATGGAACACGGATTAACGAATACATCCGTGTGCCTGAAGTGCGTCTTTTTGATGAAAACGATCAGATGATCGGCATCGTGCCAATTGCTGAAGCACTGAGACAAGCACGAGAATCCGAGGTGGATTTGATCGAAGTGGTTCCCGGAGCCGTTCCCCCTATTGCAAAACTGATGGATTATGGTAAATTTCAGTACGAAAAGAAGAAAAAAGAGCGCGACGCGCGTGCAAAGCAGAAAAGCACCGAAACCAAGTCCCTTCAGGTAAAAATCGGCACTGGTGAGCACGACTTGAACCTCAAGGCAAAGCGAGCCTCCGAATGGCTGAAAGAAGGACACCGGATCAAGCTTGACCTTTATCTCCGCGGACGCTCCAAGTACCTTGACCAGAACTTCCTGCAGAGCCGTCTTGATCGCCTTTTGCATCTTCTCACCACGGATTACAAAATCGCCACACCGCCCAAAAAAAGTCCAAAGGGGCTGAGCGTGATTCTTGAACACTCCTCCCGACCAAAAACACCGGAGGGCGAGAAAAAAGAAATTTCCGCAGAAAAAGCCGAGAAAACCAAACCAGAAATCAACCAAAACCATGAAAACCAATAAATCCATCACCAAAAGATTTAAAATCACCAAAAACGGTAAGATGTTGACCCGAAAGGGCGGCGGAAATCACTTCAACGCCAAAGAAAGCCGAGAAAAGCAGCTCTCTCGCAAAACACAGCGGCCGATCACACTCAAGAACAAGGTCCGCGGACGCTTTCTGCCGGGACTCCGGGTGAAATCCAAAGCATCCACAAAGGAAACCAATTAACCATAAAATTATGCCAAGAGTAAAACGAGGAACCATTAAAGCAAAGCGGCGACGAAACCTTTTGAGTCAAGTGAAAGGCTATCAGTTCGGACGCAGCACGAAGAAGCGCCAAGCACGCGAAGCGATCTTTCACGCAGGAAACCATGCCTTCGCTCACCGGCGTGACAAAAAGAACGATTACCGCCGCCTCTGGCAGGTTCAGATCAATGCCTATTTGCGCGAACTTGGCGCACCCTCCTACAGCAAATTTATGGGGCTTTTGAAAAAGAAAGAAATCGGAGTGAACCGAAAAATGCTCGCTCTCCTCGCAAGAGAAAATCCAGAAGCCTTTCAGGCAATCATCGAAAAAACAAAATAAAAAAATAAAAACCGCTTGTGGGCGGTTTTTATTTTTTTATTTTTCTTATTTTTGAGATTTCTTTCTTCCCTGCTCTTTCGCCGGGAATTATTCTGTCTCTTTCAGTTTAATCGCATTTCCCATCTTCAGCGAGAGAAAGAAAATACCCGCTACAAAGGCACCGACTGTATCAAAAAATAGATCACCTAAAGTATCCAAAATGTTATTTGCTCCTCCCACCGGCATAATTTGATAGAGGTAGAGCAGAAGTTCAAAGACTTCCCACAAAACCCCGATCAGCAAACCGGAGAGAATGCCGGTCGCCAAAACGGAGAAGATTCCCGACTGATGTACCCTCCTTGGTCCCTGCTTTGTTTTTTCGATTCTTGACTCTTCCGGGAGACGCAAAAGGAAAAACCACAGGCCAATAGAACCGGACCACAACCCGCCCAAGAAGTGCATCGGCATGTCAAACCATGGAAAATCCCAATACAAATGCACTTCCATAGCGAAAAAATTCACCACCCCGATAAACACCAAAAGCCAAAAAAGCAAGAGCAGATATGTCCTTTTTTCCATGGGCATCATTATACCGCAAGGCACTTTTTTCGTAAATTTATAGAAGAAAATCTACCCAAAGGTATAAGATTCTCGCCTTAACTTTAATTTTTATATTAAAAACAAAACAAAATCCCCTTTCGGGGATTTTGTTTTGGGCGGTTATGAGATATTACCTAGCAAATTGCCAGGTGGGTGTCCTCCACTTTATGCCAATGGCGCAAAGTGAGTCGGGCTCCCTATAAAAACATAACCTAGTTAATATACAGCCATAACCGCTCCTTCATTATATGATACTTCTGCTGAAGTTCCAATGAATTTAGCTTTTTTACAAAAAAGAAAAAGTTTGCACGATGGATTGGAGGGATGATTCAAGTTTTTGCTTATCCTGGTCAGTGAACTTTTGAATGGTTCCCGTCGCATACACTTCGTAAACACTCGAGGTCAGGCGGGCATCAATCTGGAAACATTGATTGTTGTGCCAAACCTGGTAGAGGATATCGTCACTTTGGTGACTCATTGCCGCGTCACCGCTTTCAAAAACAAAAAAGTTCTGCCCGTTGATAGATTCTTGGTGTGTGGCCGTTTTCACCGGAACGTTTTCACCAGCTTCACATTCTTGCTCTGTGGTAGCATTCTTGAGCACTTGTACCGATACACCCGCACTGCCAAAGTTCGTTCCAGAATATTCCTTCCCCGTGAAATACACACAGCCGAGAAAATCTCCCGATCCTTCTCCGCACGGCGGAATATAGCTAGAAAACTCTGCAGAGATCTTTTCACTCTTTTTCACCACCGCGAAATCGTCGGATGGGTACGCAAGACGAAAACCGTCTGCTTCATCTGAAAAAACAGTCCAACCATTCGGAACAGATGAAGCTGCAATGCTCTGACTCGTGCCGCTTGCGTTTTGGTTTTGAGCAGATTGATTCACCACTTCAACGGAAGAAACATCGATCGTCCCAACCGTGTTGTATTTGTTCCCCGCTTCTGGTTCTTGAAGCACCCCCGTTACGCGTACGGTTTTCCCGGTTTCAAATGACGGCACTCCCAATCCCGGATTCGAAGCCTGCAACCCAAAATACATACCGTCGTCCCCTTTCAGCCCAATAGCGCATTCAAGTGTCTGTGGACCTGTGGTGTCTTTGTGCGGCAGACATGCCACCGTTCCACTTTGGACAATTTCTGTGCCAAATTTATCAGCAAACGGCGAGCCGGTCTGTGGTGAGCCTGGTTTTCCTTTTTCAAAAAGCGTGATTCCGCCAATCGCGATCACAATCAGTAAAAATATAATAATAATTCCCCATGTTTTTTTCATACCCCTATGGTACCACATTTTAAAAACATTGCGGATAGTTTTTTTGCTTTTGAGGGATTTTTTTCTTCAGGAATCTCCTACGATTTCCCAAAAATTTCACGAAAGCTCAAGCGGCGGCTGTACTCAAGCGCGCCGTAACGAAAGGCGCGCGCCGCACTGAAGAGCACGGTCATCATGCAGACCGTGAGAATAAAAAGCCCAAGCGCAGTTTCCCAGGATGCGAGATTGCCCGCGGCATTTCGAAGCAAGAGCGTGACCGGAGCGGTTGTCGGAAAAAAGCTGAAAACCTTCACAATGATCTGGCTCGGATCCGAAAGGATCGCCTGCACCGCATAGAGCGGGATGAACATGGAAAACATCACCAGGCCAAAAAATCTCGCCGCTTCTTTCCCGGTCGGCATCACTGCACCGATCGTGACTAAAAGTCCGGTAAAGAGAAAGAACGCGAGGACAAAAATTGCTGCCGCAATCGCAATCGGCCCCGGGGAGAGGTCAATGTTCACCAGCCATCCGGCCGGAAGAGCAGAACCCTTTCCAAAATACACAAAGCCGATAATGATCGGAACGAGCATCACAGCGATCCGCACCAGTGCCAAAAGAATGAGTGAGATAATTTTTCCAAAAAGAAGCGTCTGAGAAGTCACCGTCGTGAGAATCATTTCGATCACGCGATTTTCTTTTTCCTCTGTCGTACTGGCGAGCATTTCGTTTCCCATCAGCATGATAAGCAGGAAAAACAGTACCAGAAACAGCCCCGGAGCGATTACACTTTCAAAGCCTTTCGCCTTCTCACCGTTTTCGTAGGTGATGAGCGCAGTGGTAACCGCACTGCTGTCGTTCACGATCGCGAGTCTCACCGGAGAAGTGATCTCGCTTTCGGCACTCAGACGAAGGAGCTTTTGCGCAAAACTCTCGTATTTGCCGTTGTTGAAGAGACCAACATCCTTCGCATAAATTTGCACCGGCTCTTTCGTCGGGTCTTCTGGGTAAATAATAAATTCATCCAATACGCCGGATTTTACGCGGCTGATCCCCTCCTCTTTGTTTTCTATATCAGAAATGCTGAACTGCTTTTTTGCCACCTCGGTGATAATTCCGGACTGGTCTAAAATCGCCACTTTCAAAGGCGCCTGCAGTGCGGCTTCTTGCGCATTTGATGCCGCTTGTGCGGAGAGAAAAGAAATTCCTCCCACCACTCCCACGAGAAGCGGAATGGCAAGAATGCTCACCCAGAACGATTTCTTTTTGATCGCTCGGATGAATTCAAACAAAATTACCGTTCTCAGGTTATGCATAAGAAGTTTTTTCGTTTTCGCTGTAAATGTCCACAAAGAGATCTTCAAGGGATGCACGCCCGGCTTCAAAAGAAGCTAGCTTTATCCCCGGCATATTAGCTAAAAATTTCAAAACCGCTTCGCTCTCCACGTTGTCCGCCACCAGAAGCTCCGCCCCGGACATTCCCTCTCGCGAACGAACGCGGTACAAGTCAGTACGTTCCGGAAGCGTTCCCGAAAAGCGCACACGAACCGTGTTACCACCATACGTTTTGCGAATTTCTTCAAGCGTTCCATAGAGACGGCGAAAACCGTCCTTCAGCAGCATGACCCGATCACAGAGACGCTCCACTTCGTCCATGTGGTGCGTGACCAAAATCACCGTCGCACCATCCTTCACCCGTTCGTTCACCATGTCCACCATGAGACGGCGGTTCACCGGATCCAGCCCTTTGGTTGGCTCATCGAGGATAAGCAGCGCTGGGTGGTTCATCATCGTCACGCCAAGCTGAATCTTTTGCTGCTGACCACCCGAAAGGCTTCCCAGCTGTTTGTGCGCTTTGTCTGCCAAGCCAACGCGGTCAAGATATTCCAAAGAAGTTTTCCGTGCTTCAGTACGAGAGAGATTTTTCAGCTCGCCGAAATACACCATGGTATCAAGCACGGATTCTTTTTTGTAGAGTCCTCGCTCCTCAGGAAGATATCCCAGAAAGGCGCTTTCGGAAGAGTCAAAACGTTTGCCGTTTATCAGCAGCTTGCCGCGCGTGGGCTCATAAATCCCGAGAAGTGTGCGAATGGTTGTTGTTTTTCCAGATCCGTTTGAACCAAGAAATCCAAAAACTTCCCCCGAAAAAACCTCAAAAGACAAATCTTCGATGACGGTCCTTTTGCCAAACTTCATCTGAAAATTTTCTACCGCGACAATGGATTCTGAATTCATAGAAATTCTTATTGTATCACACCATATCACGGACCATTTTCTGGTCCAATGAAGAAATTAACGTGCCGCAAACCAGATGAATGTTCCTATTTGGGAAAGCACGAAAATGGCGTACACACTTACCAGCACCACCCCTTCTTTTCGAGAAATATCGTTTTTGGTATTGGCAAAAAAGTAAAAAAGCACAAAGCCAATGGTCATCAAACCTGCCGGAAAAAAGAAGCTCGCCCTTTCAACCGGAAATGGACCGTTAAAAATGGCAAGAAATCCGAAAATAAGCGAGTTGGTTACTGCCGAACCAAAATAATCTCCAAAGGCAATGCTGATTTTTGCTTTTTGTACCGAGCGCACCGCAATGACCAGTTCCGGCATATTGGTGCCGATGGAGATCACGAGAAGCCCGATCAACGAACTCGGAACGTGAAGCAAACCGGAAAAGTAAACAGTTTCGTGCACCAAAAGGCTGCTGGCAAAAAAAATAATGATCGCTCCGCCGATAATTTTAAATACATCAATCTCTGTCGCATGCCGCTTCGATACCAGTTCTTCCCCCACTTCCTCGAAGACTTCCGGTGCAGAATCGGATTTTTTTTGCCACCACCATTTTCCTTTTCGGATAAAGTACAGAAGTGCGGCGTACGCGAGGAGACAAATCCAACCTTCACGGGCATGGATCGTGCCATTGAGCGTAAAGAGCGCCGGGAGCAAAATCACAAAAAGCGCTGCCATGAGTTGGGGCTTGCTGAGTGTGTCTTTCAGCCGCACACCATTCCCGACAATCGCAAGCACGGGGACAATAAAAAGCAGCACTACGAAAGATCCGCCGATCAAGTTACCCACCGAAACTTGCGGCACATGCCCCAAGGTCGAACTTATCATTACTGAAATTTCACTCACCGACGTCAAAAAGCCAAGTACAAAAAATGCCACCGTAAAGCCACTTCGATGCAACCGCGCCGCTACCTTATCCACCGCTTCAATCAAAAGCCCCGAGATAATCCAGAGGATCGCTGCAGAAAAAATAAAAAGCAGAAGATTCAGAAAAATCGAGAATGCCATAAAAATGGGATTAAAAAAGGAATTCCATCAGTCAGACTTTTTCAGCATACCATGAAAACTTCAAAAACCGTGTGGAAATACTTCCCCGGGCACAGAGTACGCTTCGCCGTTTTGAAGCGCGAGAAACGGCGTGGACGGATCGGCTTTTGCACGGACAATTTGCGCACCTTCATCCTGCCCGTCCGCCGTGAGCCGAAAGGTGCCGAAGTGAATACCAATCGCCGTTTGCGCGCGAATCTTTTTTTGGATCAGAAGCGCTTCTTCGGGTGAAATATGCACGTCCCGGAAAAACACCCGCGGTCGAAAAGCCCCGATCGGAAGCAGTGCCAAACGAAAACCGTCCGGAAAACACGCAACAACTTTTTCCACCCACGGACCGTAGCCGGTATCACCCGCAAAGTAAATATTGCCGTGAGCGGTTTTTATGACAAACCCCGCCCAGAGCGTATTCATGCGATCCGAAATGGCGCGTGCCGAAAAATGCTGCGCAGGAACGGCAAAAATACCCATTCCACTTTCGAGTACCTGTCCGTCTTTCCAATCCATGTCCACCGCCCCGGAAATTCCGCGTTTTTCGAGATAAGCAACATTTCCCAGCGGGACATATATTTTGGGATCATGAACTTTGTGAAGTTTGCGAAGGGTCGGAATATCCATGTGGTCATAATGGTTATGCGAAATCAAAACCACGTCGATTGGCGGTAGATCCTCGAAACGCACACCCGGATTGCGGTACCTTCTTGGACCAAGGAAAGATAAGGGGCTTGCGCGATACGAGTAAATCGGATCCGTCAAAATATTTACCCCCTCCGTCTGAATCAATACCGTCGCGTGATTGATGAACGTCACCAAAAGTTCCTCGCCCTCTACTCGCTTCGGCGGAATACTCGTTTCCACCGTTTCCATTTTCCACGCGCTTCGGTCAAACAAAGATCGGAAGCGCACTAAAAGATTTTTTTCAGCGAGAAGTTCATCCTCTCCCGGCTCGGGAATGTCCAATTTCTGGGAAGCATCTGCCAGAATGTTGAAAAACTTTTTGCCGTCGAAATGGTCGCTCATCGCACCATTATATTTTTTTGAACGCAAAAGGTGATCCATCACTGTCAGAAACACGATGAGAATCAAAAGCGCTCCGAAAAAAATCGCAAGAAAAATCATAATAAAATGCATCAAAAACTTCCGCGAGGTTTGAAGAAACGGGAAGTTATTGATACTGAATGTAAATCGGCTTTGGCTCCAAGTTCAGAACTTCTTCCGGCGTCATCATGCCCGTGCTCGGCGGCCGCAAGTCGTTCTTGTAAAACAGCTTAAACCCGGTGAACTGAACCGGCTCGGAATAGATCACGCGCTGATACGTGTTTTTCTTTTTTGCGGGCGAACCCCAGCCGTCCATATCCATGACAATCTGCACTTCTGGAAGCGGCTTGATGTCTTCTGCGTCGGTTACCATGGCCGGAGTGAAGCGATGCACCACGAGGATTTTTGGCGGGAGGTTGTTTTCCTGCACGAGCTTTGCCAAGTACTCTGCCGCGCGATTCACGTCAGCAGCATCAACCGTGCCGATGTATTCCCCGGGCTTGTGGCCATATTTCATCCGAAACTCCGGATCAATGGCCAGATGCACTTTCGGCATTTTCAGATATGGCTCTAGGCTTTCGATCTCGGTTTGAAGGTTCGCCAGCCCCACCTGCACATCCAAAATCACGATCCCGTTCACCTGGTTGGCCAGATCAATCGCGTGATCAATCTGGTCGTCCGGCATATGAAGGTTGTAATCCCCGTCGGGGCCGGGACTTCCCTGCGCCGTAATGGCAATGTACTCGATCGCGGGCATTACCGGCGTGTTCGGGTCTGCCGCCTCCCATTTTTGCACTTCGTTGTCGAGCTTACTGATCATCTGGTCAGCTGGGTACTCGCCCAGCACGCCCATGTTTTTGGAATAAAAATTTCCGTAATACGCCACCACGCGGTAAAACGGCAAGATCGCCCCGACGTTCGGATATACATCGTTCTCTGCCGGCCAAAGATAGTGAATCGGCTTCTCAGGAATTGAAGAAGAAGCCGTGGATGAAGCGGTAGAAGTAGCGGCAACCGGAGGAACTGGGCGGTTGGCCAATGCCAAAACCCGCGCGTCATAATCCGCTTTGTTCAAGGTCGGCTTCGGAGGGGGCGGCGGTGGGTCATTTTTTTCAGAGACGCTTCCTTCTGTTTCCGCCGTATTCGCGTTGTATTTGATAGGAAAAAGATGCGGATATCCGATTATGGCGACAAGGACCACCAGTCCTGCAAGGAGGAGCAAATGATTGAGATTGTCTTTGTTTTCCATCTCGGCAGCGCCCACCCGGCGAACTTTTTCCTGCTTTTTTTCTTTCCGTCGAAAGGCGTGTTTCATGTCCCCACATTCTAACACAAAAGCCGTTTATTTATAGCCCAAATCATTTCCAGACGGTCTAATACTCCACGGTAATCGGAAGCGAAACAGAAGCGTCATTTTGTGGGAGTCCTGAGGGATTGTCTTTTTTGAGAACGAGTGTGGCGGGGCCGATGTAAGAGTCCGGCGCTTTGAGATCCACTTCAAACGGCACGAAATTTTCCGTCATCCATTCTCCTTGCGCTTGTACCACACCACTCACGAGGGTTTTGCCATTCTTATCCAAGAGTGTCACCGGAAATGATCCTTCAAAATACCACCCGCCGCGCGCCTGTCCTTTCACTTTGAAATCCTTTCCTACCACCGCACCGGGAGACGGAAGCGCCACCGTGATCATGTCTGCCGTGGCGTTTTGATACGTCGCTTTTTCTGGAATTTCTTCAGCATACCGTCTTCCATCCGGAGTGGTGCATTGCCGTGGCGGACCGGGAACCACCGGGTACCCGGCAGCAACACAATCCGCAAGCGATGCCACTGACGCTCCATGGGTAGTAGTTTCATTTGAACTTGTAGCAGAAGATGCCGATGATGAAGCCGGAGATGAAGATGCATATTTTCCATTTTGCCCGGCTTTCGGGAAACCGTAAAAAAACACCGCCCAGATTACCAGAGCGACAATCACCAAAACCGCACCAAAAACGACAACAAGACGTGTTTTCATAGTGAGACATTATATCATACTTGCATTTTTAAATTTCCTTCATTCAACTTGTCGTCGTTTTCGCATTTTGAATTTCAAAAACAAAAAAGGCGGCCGAAGCCGCCCTGGATTCACACGAAAGTGTATTTTGGTTTGTATTGCTGAGAATGAATCTTTTTAGATTTTTCAGAAAACCGTGAGCAACGGCATACCTGAAGATTCTTCGTTTTCAAAGGTTTCGGTATTTTTGCCGATGCAAGGCACTTAAGACATTTGAAACAAAAGTTATCTCCCGCAGAAAGTTTTTCTAAAACAGATACTTTTCTATGAAGAGTCTTCTGCCAACGGGATCGAGAAATTGTCGGCTGAAGAGACAGTATTTTTTCCTCGGTAGTGATTTTCTGTACATATGTCCGAAGCGGTTCCCACTTCTTTTCTCTCCAAAAACCCGTTGCAATCACAATTTGGAGACATTTCGTTGGAAAAAATTTTATGAACGCGTGTTCATTGTCTCTCAGCATGAAATGTTCATATCCACGCTGCTCACAAAGATTCTGCAATTCACGAAAAGTAATTTCCGTATAATCAGCCGGCATTTTGGTTCCTCTCAAAAGGAAAACAACTTGATCCCATCAGAACTTATGCTTTTCTTTTCTCTTTGTCAATAACTTTCAATTCTGAAAAATCCAGAATTATCGTTTCAAAAACGCCAGTGCACCGTAGAGTCCGCCGAAGTCGTCAAGCTCCGCGTGCTTGATTTCTGGAAGTGTTGGATAAATATGCATGATCTTTTTCAGATGCTTCTCTACATCCGGAATATGAATTCCCACTTCTTTCATCATAGAACCACCGAGTACCAGCACGTGCGGCGACCAGTGTAAGATGGTGTTGTTCAAACCGCACGCGAGAAAACCCGCGAGCTTGTCCCAGTACGCTTCATCGTGTATTTCAAACGGCTTCTTGCCCGTTTGCTTTTCGACCGCCCGGCCAGAAATGAAGTCGATCAGGTAGCCGCTTTTGTTTTCCTCCGGAGAGAGCGTACCATCCGCATCAATCACCTGCCATCCCGGCTCAAAGCCATACACGCGATCGTCGATTTCGCCGTTTACAATTCGTGCACCTCCTACGCCGGTAGAAACCGTCATGTACACCACGATCTCATGCCCCCGCCCTGCGCCGTACACCGCCTCGCCGAGTCCGACCAACGCCGCGTCGTTCACCGTTTGGGCCGGTGCTTCCAGTGCATCCTCCAGAGCTTTTCGGATCAAAATGTTTTCTCCCCACTCCGGAATTGATGGCATACGGAAAAGTGTCGAACGGTCTTCCATAAATGGCCCCGCTGCATCCCCCGCTGCACGTTGGATTTTTTCTCCTTCCGCAATCAAAAGCGCCGCATCCCGAAACTTCCCCACAAACTCGGAAAAATTTTTCGGCGTTTCAAAAACCACCGGCGTACTAAACGTATCCAAATTTCTCGATCCGGCAATGCGGGTTTTGGTTCCTCCGATATCAAAGACGATGTGCATGTTTTTGCAACTTTAAACTTTACGGTCTTGCTTTTCCGGCGGAGTTGAACGCGGCAAGCTTGCTTTCCACCACTTCCTGCACCACGCCCACCACGTATTTGTCGATCAGTTTCGAAACAGAATATTCATCAGGGTGATCCGCCAAGGCTTTTTCAAGCGCCTTTCGGTACGCAATCCGCATATCGGAATTGATATTGATCTTTGTCACGCCAATACGCACCGCATCTTCAAAGTAGTGCCCTGGCGTATCGCTCCCGCCGTGAAGGCTGATGTTGCAGGGAATGGTATTTCGAATCTTCTCCAAAAGCTCGAGATCCAGCTGCTTGGGTACCGGATACTTTCCATGCAGATTTCCTACAGCAGCTGCAAAGGTGTCTATTCCTGTTGCCTCCACAAAAGCCCGCGCCCCTTCGGGAGTGCTGAACGTTTTTTTGATTTCTTCGTAGTCAATCGTTTCGGTGTGGAGGTTGGAACTTCCGCTGAAATAGTGCGGCTCGGACTCCACCAGAGCGCCGGTTTTTTTGGCATATTCCACCACTTCTTTGGTTGCTGCAATGATTTCCTCATCCGTCGCATCGTGATTTGCCTGCGAAACATCGATATGGATAAACTCAAAACCCGCGTCAATGCCTTTCTTCGCCGCTTCCACGCTTGGTGAATGATCCAGGTTTACGTACATCTCAAGGCCATACTCAGCTTTGAAGTTGTCTACCATGTCCCGCACATTCTGAAGACCTAAAACATCCACTTCCCCCTGACTCACCTCCACCAAAACCGGTGCATTTTTTGCGGCAGCGACGCGCGACACAGCTTTGAGCGTCGCTTCGTCATCGAGATTGAAAGCGCCAAACGCGTAGTGCTCCGTCCGCGCTCGCGACATGCTTTCTCTTGCTTTCGCACAATTTGCCTGCATTTGGTCGAGTGTTAATTCCATGATTTCAGATTGAAAAATTCAGATTTGAAAAATTAAAAATTGTTTCCTTCCTTTTCTTCTCTTCCCTTCTTTTATTTCCAGCTTTTTGACTGTTCTCACACCTCCAAACTACATCACATAAATCCGCAGACGAGCCGCAACCGCTTTCTGGGCGTGGTCCCGCGTCTTTGCTTCCGCAAGTGCCTGAGCGCAATCACCGTCGCAAAGCACTTCTTCCACCCATTTTGCAAAATCATTGCTCTCGCCTTCCGCGTGGTAGGCATACTGATCATCAGAAATAGCACCAAGTGCATCATGGAGATCGCGAAGGTTTTTTAAAATCGGGCCGTCATTTACCCAAAAAGCGGCATCGTCGGCAGCGTAGACCAGAGTAAGCTTTTGCGGTTCTTTCTTTTCTTTTCCGGCTACTCCGCTCTCTCTGTTCGTGTCATGCTTTTCTTTGTCACTCGCCCGTTTGACCTTGAGCCAAACTTTCGCCCCGCCTTTCTTCTCCCTCACTTCTGATTTTTCGTTTTTCTCAGATTTTTGTGTTCCGGAAATTTTTACCGGAAGTTTTTTGACGGTTTTTGCAGATCGCACAGAAACTTTTCTGGAAGGAAGAACCCCTCCCGCGGCTTTTTTCACGCGAGAAACGGTTTTTGGAGCACTTTTTGAAACGGCACGCGAATCCGCTGCCGGTGTTTTGGTTTTTTTCGTTGGCATAATCTTAAGTTTAAACATAGCACAAGAAAAATGAGCCACGCCCTGATGTTTTCATTATACTCTCTCCGGCTTTTTTTCGAAACTGGATATCCACGCAAACTTTCCGCCCATTTTCTTTTCTGTTTTTTTGCGCTAGTATACAAAGCATGAAAGATCCAGAAAAAGAAGCCCGGCTAAGCCATATTCGTCATTCCTTGGCGCACCTTTTGGCCATTACCGCGAAAGACTACGACCCGGAAGCGCGCCTCACGATCGGACCCCCCACCCGAAACGGTTTTTATTACGATATTGAATTCCAAAAAGAAGCGCCGTCGAAAAAGGATTTGAAAAACTTTGAGAAAAAAATGCGCTCGCTGATCCGCGAAGGACTCGGCTTCAAGAGAGAAGAAGTCTCCGAAGAAAAGGCACGTGACTTTTTCGGGAAGAATCCCTACAAACTCGAGATCATTAACGGCATTGTCGCAGAAAAGCAGCCGATTTCTTTCTACCACACGGGCAACTTCACCGACCTCTGCCGCGGCGGACATGTGGAAAGCACCGCGGAAATCAGCCCGGAAGCGTTCAAACTCACCGACATTTCCGGCGCATACTGGCGCGGGGACGAGAAAAACCCGATGCTCACCCGTATTTCCGGGATTGCGTTTGAAAGCAAAGAAGAGCTTGAGGATTTCCTCACACTCCAAGAAGAAGCAAAAAAGCGCGACCACCGCAAACTCGGCAAAGAGCTCGATCTCTTCACTTTCTCCGATCTCGTCGGTCCCGGACTTCCCCTTTTCACCCCCAAGGGCACGGCCATGCGGGAAGCGATCGTGGAAAAAATCCAGAGTATTCAAAAGCCGCTCGGATATCAAAACGTCTGCATTCCCCACATCACAAAAAACGACCTCTACAAAAAATCCGGCCACTGGGAAAAGTTTGGCGATGAACTTTTCAAAGTAAAAGGCGGAAGCAGTAACACGGAGTTTGTGATGAAGCCGATGAACTGCCCGCATCACACGCAGATTTACGCCAGCTCACCAAAGAGCTACCGCGATCTTCCCGTGCGATACGCTGAAATCACCATGGTCTACCGCGACGAACAAGCCGGTGAACTCCTCGGACTCTCCCGCGTGCGCTCGATCACTCAGGATGACGCGCATATTTTCTGCACCGAAGACCAGATCGAAGACGAGATCAAAAAAATCATTTCTGTCGCCAAAGACTTTTATACTTCCCTCGAACTCTGGAGTGAAGAAAGCGTGTTTCTTTCCGTTTCGGTACGCGATCCGAAAACTCCTGAAAAATATCTGGGGGATGAAAAAACTTGGGATCAGGCCGAAATGATCCTTGAAAACCTCGCCGAGAAAACCGGAATTCCATGGGAAAAAGTCGAAGGTGAAGCCGCCTTTTACGGTCCAAAGCTGGACTTCATGCTGAAAGACGCGCTCGGTCGGGATTGGCAGCTTGCCACCATCCAGCTCGATTTCGTCCAGCCGGTTCGCTTCGGACTTGAGTACACCGCTTCCGACGGCACCAAAAAAACACCGGTCATGATCCACCGTGCGATTGCCGGATCGCTTGAACGATTTCTTTCCGTGATCATTGAGCATTTCGCCGGAGCATTTCCTTTCTGGCTCGCGCCGGTGCAAGCTGCCGTCCTTCCCATTTCTGGAGAGCAAAACGAGTACGCGGAAAAAGTCGCGGAAGAACTCAGGGTAAAAAACATCCGCATAGAATCCTGGACCGGAAATGATTCCCTCGGCAAAAAAATACGCGAAGGCAAAAAGCAAAAAATCCCCTACCTGCTCGTGGTAGGAAACAAAGAAAAAGATTCCGAAACCGTTTCCGTCGAAAGCCGCGATAACGGCGCGCTTGGAAATCAGACGATTGAAGAATTTCTTAAGGCCATGACAGAGAAATAAGTTTATTAAAATGAAATTCTTGCTTAACTTCAAAAACGTATAAATTAAATTCCTACCTGAGGCCTTAAACAAATTAAAGGGGATAACGCCAATTACCCTCTTTAATTTTTAAGATGATGCGTTTATCAAGCAATTTCCGAATATCAAAGAATATCGGTCTTTCGCCCAACCAACAGAAAAACCCCGCGTGATTAGTTCACGCGGGGGTGAAGATGAAGAAGATGCAATTCTTATGATTGCTTAATGACCAAATAAAGCCATCGAAAAACAGCACCCCAAAAAGCTACCATCGCCACACCGAACAGCGCTGTTGAGCTCCAGTCAAAGTCCAGATGGAACATGAGAATTATGGAGACTATGAGTAAGGCGAGTAGTGTAAAGAAGAAACCGTATTCATCAGAACTCCACTTTTTAAACTCCTCAAATACTTTCTTTTCTACCATTTCATTCTCCTCGGTCAAATGATTTTCCCTGCTTGAAAAAACAAGGCTACCCATTGTTAAAAAGCAATCCAGGAAGGAGAATAGCACGCTTTTCAAAGGTTTTCAAGATTGCACTTCAGAGGCGAATGTTGCCCCGGTTTTTTAAACTCTTGTTTTTTCCTTTTCATGAATTTATGATACCTCACGGAGGACAAAAGCAAAAAACCTCTGTAATTTATTTTCTGTAACCGAAAAAGCGTAGCACGTGGAAGGAGAACTGTTTATGGACTGCATTTTCTGCAAAATCGAAAGTGGTGAGGCGCCGGCGCATAAAATTTGGGAAGATGAAAAGCATCTTGCCTTCCTTTCCATCTTTCCAAATACTGAAGGATTTTCCGTGGTCATCACAAAAGAGCATTATCCGTCATACGTTTTTGATTTGCCGGATGATGTGCTGGAAGGTCTCGTTCGCGCCGCGAAGCAAACGGCGAAATTGCTTGATGAAAAGCTGAAAGACGTGGGAAGAACAGGAATGATCTTTGAGGGTTTTGGGGTTGATCATATCCATGCGAAGCTTTTCCCCATGCATGGAACCAAAATGCCGGAGTGGCAGCCGATTGAATCAAACGTCGATAAGTACTTTGAAAAATATGAGGGATATATCTCCTCTCATGATTACCGGCGAGAGAGTGATGAGAAGCTCCGGAATTGGCGAAGAAGATCGCACGATAGACCAATAAAAAGCCTCGGCCATTTTAAGAAAAAAATCCTAGAAGCTCAACTTCTATAAAAATGAAAAAGTAACCCCGGAGATTTAGTCTCCGGGGTTTATTTGTTCCTCGCTGCTTGACTTCACAATACAAGGGAGATGATCACGTCGTCTTTTTCTTCACTGACCGGCTGCCGTAATGCTATTTTCACCAGATGCTCTTTTCCGATATCATCCTCGACCCAGAAGACTGTACCAACCCGCGATAAAGGATTTCTTCCTATGTCTCTCAAGATACATAACCCAGACTTTTCCAAACAAGAGACCTGTAAAGAGGTTAAAACAACATTAATACGTATGGAACTTATCGAGTTCACACCTTCTCTCCTTTGTGGTTTACCGAAGATTAACTTAACACAGGTTTTTTGGAGCGCAAAGTCCCCGTTCAGATTTTTAGAAAATACACGAAACAATTAAAGCACCGGAACTTCTCCCGCGCCTTAACTATCATTCGTATCAATGTGTTCGTCTGCTTCTGGTGTAAGCACCCAGTTGAAAAGAAGCACTGCTACGCGTCAATCGTCGCCTCTTTTGCGTTTGACTGAATGAACGACTTGCGCGCGCTGACATCCTTGCCCATGAGCGTGTCAAAAACTTTGTCCGCTTCCCGCCCGTCTTCGATCGTCACTTTTTTCAAAATACGCGTATTCGGGTCCATCGTGGTTTCCCAAAGTTCTTCCGGGTTCATTTCTCCGAGACCTTTATAGCGCTGAATGTGCGGCTTGCCTTTTCCCTTCTTTCCGGTGACAATAGCTCCTTCCGCTTCTTCGGTATTTTCGTTTTCTTCGGCTTCTGCGCCTTCGGCTTCACTTTCGCCTTCGTCAAAATCTTCCACAGGAGTATCAATTCCCACAATCGCATTCTTCTCTTCCTCCGAGTACACGTAGTGCACAGCTTTTCCAATTTTTATCTTGTACAGCGGCGGTTTCGCAATGTAAATATACCCTCCTTCCACGAGTGCCGGGAAGTAACGATAGAAAAGCGTGAGCAAAAGCGTACGGATGTGCGCCCCGTCCACGTCG
>DASSSU010000021.1:0-3869 GCA_035708305.1 Minisyncoccota bacterium
TCAGGAATTAAAGCTTTTTTGTCGTCCGGAATAGTTTTCTCCACTTCTTTCAAGATGGTTTCAATGGTTCCGGAAAACTTATCAAGTTTTTTCTGAACTTCACCGAGCCTTGTTTCTGCCTCTTGGCGTTTGGCGTCGTTGTCGTTTGCAAGCTCCTGCCACTTTCCTTCTTCTTCTTTTTTCTTTCGGTCGGAAGCTTCTTGATCTTTCTCGTACTTATTGAGTTTCGTTTTGATTTCTTCTGCGTCCAAAAGAGCTTTCGCTACGGAAGGGTTTAGTTTTTTCAACTCTTCAAGATCAATCGCGGATACGTCCACCGGCGGTTTTGCTTCAGGTGTCTGTGGTTTTGTTTCAGGTGCTGGAGCTTGTGGTTTTGCTTCTCCCTCAATAGGGGTGTTTGTTGGTTCTGGCATATTCAAAAATTATTAGGCTAATACCTTTTTCAATAATACCACAAACATGAAAAAACTATGAAAGGTCAGGACGCAAAATAATACTGTGCCGACAATTCGGGTGATATGGCGGAAGTGCACCGGTCGGATAGTTTTCACTGTTCCCGCTCAAACTAAAAATTTTTCCTTCATACTGTCCGCACACGTCCATAGCACCGTGGGAGGTAATTTCCACAATATCGATATTGAAATCACCGGCGCGATTCACCGTTGCATCATTCGCCGCCTTCATGATGTGCGTGTGAGCCAGCATGTCAGCGTACCGTGTCAGTTCCCACTTTCTACCGGCACGGTCAACGAGTGCTGTGAATCCCTGTGTCTTCAGTAGTTGTTCCACCTCGTCCGCCACTTCATGCACACTATCGCCTTTGAGTTCGCCCGCCACGATTTGTGCTCGTATCTGCTGTCTCATTGCATCGTTGAGCGTGTGTGTCGCACTTTTCACCACACCTTGCATTCCACTTGCAAAGTCCAGGTATGAGTCTTCCATGAGCGCATTGACGGCTTCCTTGTGTATACCGGTGATGCCGTCCGGCTGCGGTTCGTCGATGTTTTTAGACACTACCTTCATAACACTGAGGTAAAGCGTCGGGAACGTTTTGAGAAGCCACGCTTTCATGCTGGTATCCGCCGTCTCCACTGCCGCTTTTACCAGTGCTATTGCTTTCCGTTTGTCCTTGTCGGTGAGTCTTTTTTGAAGAGCGTCCAAAACAATATTTCTTGCTTTGGTTCCAAGTTGGTCGAAAACTTCCAGAAGTCCCGGAACGTCTGCGGTCGCTATGAGTTGTCTGATTTGTTTTTCATTCATTTAGAAAATCATAAACGCCGCTCGGACAGCGACAATGAGCACAAAAATGGAAACAACGAAAATACTAAAGCCAATCACATAGCACCTGATGAGATACTTCCAATCTATTTTTTTCAGGCTGTCCTCAAGAATTTTTGCATTTGATTCTTGCGGTTCTCGGTGAATTTTGTTTGTGGAAGGGAAATTCATAAAGTGTGTTGTTATATCTGCGGCGGTGCTGAGTTTGTCGTGAAGCCAACCTCTCGATCCTCGTTCTTAATCCGCTCTAGTTCCGCTTCGGCTTCCTCCTGACTGTAATTTTCCAGTCGTCGCATAGCTGATTCTCGTGAAGACAGCCCGCTTGCAACTTTGATCTGTTCCACTTGTGCCTCAATAAGCGGGTCGTGCGGAATCACAGTAGAAAACTGCACGTCAATAGTGCCGGTGAGCGTCTTGTTGAGCATCTCAAAGCCGATTTGAATGATTTGCCGTATTCCTTTCACCATACGGCTGCGTTTGGTGTTCGTTTTTCTAATCGCACTAAAAAGATGAATACGCAATGCCTCCACGCGCTCCGGTTGGGTTGTTTTCAAAAGTTCAAACATTGGAACAGATGACACCCAAGAGATGAACTGAAACTGCCGATCAATGTGCTTGAAGGTTTCTTCGAGAAGTGGGTTTTCATTCGTCACGTAGCGCGTCTTCACGCTCGTGTTGTCAGGAAGCATGATGTAGTCGAAAGTTTTCAGGCTGCCATCGTCACTCCTCAAGCTCGGAATATCCTGCATCTCCAGCTTGGCATCCAAGTTCTTCAAAAGCTGTGTTGCTACGTGTGTACTTCGCTCGTTCACCTCCGCGAGCTGAGGCATGATGTCGGCATAGTCGCTCTTGCCGAAACCAAAGCGCGTTTTGCGTCCGTTGTCGATCTGAACGATAGGAAGCATGGTCATGTTCTGAATCATCTCGTCTTCCGGCGCTGTAATTCCAAGGTACGTCAAGGAAATTGCGTCAGATGCCCGTTGAAATGTGTCTGTACGCCAGGCGCGGCGCTCGATGTGCACCGTGTTGCCCACAAGTTGATAGTGCTGAGTGTAGAGATACAAATCCCGCTGTCTCATCGGTTGAGCGCCGTGCGGGTCCCGGATGTAAGTAGCGAAAATGACACTTCCGTCTGCCTGCGGAAAGTACTGGTCTTGCTCCACCTCCTCAATCACAAACTTCCCGTTCTCCACACGCCCCAGCAACACGGTAAAACCATACTCGGATTGCTTCACGACATAGTCATAGATTTTTTCTTTCAAATCGTTCTCATCCACGATCTCTTTCACCAGCTGTTTTTCTTGCGCATTGTCCAACACCGTGTCAATGGTGAGCCGTTCAGAGTCTCCTTGCACAAAGTCGCCGTAGAACTCTGAGATGTGCGAGGGGATGGCGTGTGAAAGGTAAAGAAGGTCAGCAGCGTTCTTGTACTGCTTCTTTATTTTTTCATGAAGCTGCAAAACACTCTCTTGGTTATTTTCAAAAAGCTTTTCGTACTTACCAAGCGTTCGGATACGCTCTAGCTCGTTATCGCTCGGAAATATATTAGGAATCGGCATATTTTTTTGTTTTAGTTGCGCGCTGGCTCTCTTCCGCTATTGCCCAAATTCGCTTCTTCTCTTTTTCGTCTACAACCTTTTTCTTTTCAATCTCATCCTTTGCGTGATTTTTTTTCGTATCGCGAATTTCCGCAGACTTTTTCGAAAGCTTCATCACACGACAGAGGACACACATAATTTTATTGTCATGGAAAAACCATTCTCCCTTCGGTTGCAAAGATTTAAAAACTGCATGTCCGCAAAACCTACACCATGTTTTTCTATCGTAGATGAGCATTGCGATTATTATATTACAAAATATCTCCGCGCCCTATTCCCGCAGTCGGATACTGCTTTCTCGTGTGGGTGTGCACGCCGTAGCGAGTAGCGTCCATGCCGTCATCGTTAATTTTCACCGGTTCATCCAAGATCGCACCATCCTTTTCCTTCCATTTATACGACTTCACTTCTTTCAGCATGTTCACTGATCGTTTGGTGATATACCATGCTCGGCTTTTAATCGCGTCAATACCTTTTTCAACATCTTTGTCTGCTGGAACCACCCAGAATCCCGCCCGCCGGATTTCTTCAATACGCTGCGGCTCTGCGCTGTCGGCGTAGATCGGAATTTTCTTCGACACTTCCAGTCGGTTCATTTCGTCGATCAAGTCCGAGTTCGTAAGATGAGTACGGTAGATGACCTCATCACTGTAGAGGTCGTTATCTCTCAAAGAGCCTTGTACAAGCACGGTCGGGTGATTATAGCCGAAGTCTAACCCGTAAAACTCGTCTCCACCTTCCGGCAAAACATCACAGTACTGCCAGTGGCTGTAAATCGTCGCTTCACTGATACCGCGTTCACCAAGTCCGTAAATTTTCCAGTAGTTCGCATCAAGCTTCTTTAGTTGTTCAATTTCTTTGATGGTTTCAGCAGGAAGAAACGGATTGTCCAGATAGGTAGATTTGATGAAAGTGCAGTCCTCTCGGGTGAGAACCTTGTCGTAAATCCAATGGAACTCATCGGAAGGGTTGTAGTCCATGAAGATTTGGCCG
>DASSSU010000022.1:0-4572 GCA_035708305.1 Minisyncoccota bacterium
ACGAAGCGCAATTTGTAGCCGTGTCCTTGAGAAAAAACAGATCTGTTCCGGATGTCTTTTTAAAAAACTTGTTTTTTCTTAAGGACATTTCGATTGCAAACCAACTTCTTTCTTTATTTTGAAAAGGCTGTATAAATAAGAAACTTGTGCTACTATCGAGATGAAATATGGCAAATATTCCGGAAAAATTCCTCAAACCCTACGACCCAAGCGGAACCGAAGACCGCATTTATAAAATGTGGGAAAAAAGTGGATATTTCAACCCGGACAACTTGACTCCGCGAACAGAAAATACCTTCTCTATTGTCTTGCCTCCCCCAAATGTGACTGGCACACTCCACATGGGACATGCCGCTACTTTGGCAATTGAAGATCTCATGGTGCGCTATCACCGAATGCGTGGGGACCGCACTGTTTGGGTTCCGGGAACTGATCACGCTGCCATCGCCACCCAGTCAAAAGTAGAAAGTATTCTCTACAAAAAAGAAAAGAAAACTCGTCACGATTTTGGCCGGGAAGCATTTTTGAAACACGTGGAAGCGTTCGCAAAAGAAAGCCATGATACGATCATCAACCAAGTACGAAAATTGGGTGCATCCGTAGACTGGAGCCGTGAAGCATTTACGCTTGATGAAACCCGAGAACAAGCCGTCCGCACCGCCTTCAAAAACATGTATGATGACGGACTAATCTATCGCGGGTACCGCATCGTGAACTGGGATCCGAAGGGGCAAACGACTGTTTCCGACGACGAAGTCATACACGAACCCGCACCGGGAAAACTCTATACTTTTAAATACTCCAAAGACTTTCCCATCTCAATCGCCACCACGCGTCCGGAAACAAAAGTTGGTGATACAGCCGTGGCAGTGCATCCAGACGACAAGCGCTATCAAGCATTGATCGGAAAAGAGTACAGCATTTCTTTCTGCGGCGTGGATCTTCACATCAAGATTGTTGGCGATGAAGCGGTTGATCCCGAATACGGAACCGGCGCGGTTGGAGTGACCCCTGCGCACAGCATGACCGACTGGGAGATCGCCGGACGGCATGATTTGTCGCTCAAACAGGTGATCAACGAATATGCCAAAATGATCAATGTTTCACCTGAACTGGAAGGAAAAAAAACAAAAGAGGCGCGAGAAATAATTCTTGAGTGGTTACGCAAGGAAAATCTGCTCGAAAAAGAAGAAGACATGGAAATGAGCCTCTCCAAAGCCGAGCGAAGCGGAGGAGTTATTGAGCCGCTTCCAAAACTCCAGTGGTTCATTGACGTCAACAAACTCTTCAGCATGAAATCGGATGGTGTGAAGGGCATTGCAACGGGAGACAAAGTAAGCCTGAAAGAAGTTATGCGAGAGGCAGTGAAAAATAGCCAAATCGAAATTTTCCCGGAGAGCTTTACGAAAGTATATTTTCACTGGATCGACAACCTGCGCGACTGGTGCATTTCCCGTCAGATCTGGTACGGGCACCGCATCCCCGTTTGGTACCACGGAGAAGAAATTTACTGCGGGACAGAAGCACCGGAAGGAGACGGGTGGGAGCAAGATTCCGACACCCTCGATACCTGGTTTTCTTCGGGACTTTGGACCTTTTCCGTGCTTGGCTGGCCGTCCAACACTTCAGGCGTCCGCGGCAAACCAGGACAAAAAAACGATCTTGCTAATTTCCATCCGACAAGCGTTCTAGAAACTGGCTATGATATCCTTTTTTTCTGGGTGGCAAGGATGATTCTTATGTCGGGCTACCATCTTGGCGAAATCCCATTTGAAAAAGTGTACCTTCACGGAATTGTTCGAGATCAGAACGGAAAAAAAATGAGTAAATCCCTTGGCAACATCATTGATCCGCTCGATATGTCCGAAAAATTCGGCGCAGACGCGACACGACTTTCTCTCATTATCGGCAACCCACCTGGAAACGATACAAAGCTCTCCGAAGACAAGATCCGCGCATATCGAAAATTTTCAAACAAAATCTGGAACGCCACGAGATTCGTTCTCTCCAGTCTTCCCGATAATTTTAATCCAGACCACGAACCCCACCTTTCCGCAAAAGATGCTGAGCACCTCACCAAACTTGAGAAACTCACAAAAGAAATCACGGATGACATCGAACATTTCCGCTTCTACCTTGCTGGTGAAAAACTTTATCAATACTTCTGGCATACCTTCGCAGATGTGGTCATTGAAGATCAGAAGTCGCGCTTGGAGAGTGAGGACGCAGAAGAACAACTCCGAGCAGCGTGGCTCTTGTATTCCCTTTTGAAAAATCAGCTCAAACTCCTCCACCCGTTCATGCCGTTCATCACCGAAGAGATTTGGAGCGAGATTCCGAAGCAAGCCGGTGAAGAGAATATTCCACTTATCATCGCACCATGGCCAACCAACTAGGACCAGAGCTTTTCCTGTACGCCGCGCTTGGTGGAATGCTTCCGCCTCTCCTGTGGCTGTGGTTTTGGCTTCATGAAGACGACGTGCGCCCCGAACCACGCGGAATGATCATGCTTACATTCATCTCTGGGATGGTGGCGGTCCCCATCGCGATTTTTTTCGAAGAAATGACGCAGCGGATCTTTCCCCTTCTCTCTTCCTCCAGCCCTTTCAAAATCATCCTTTGGGCAGCTATTGAAGAAATTCTCAAGTATCTTTCCGTGCGCTTCGGTGCCTTTGAAACCGGCTACTTTGACGAACCAATCGACGCGGTCATGTACATGATGACTGCCGCACTTGGGTTTGCCGCACTCGAAAACACATTCTTTCTCCTGAGCGTCCTTCGAGACAGCGGGTTTGTAGAGTGGTTTGCCACCGGCAATGCACGCTTTCTCGGCGCCACTGTCCTTCACACGGTCAGTTCAAGCCTGGTGGGAGCTGCGGTCGGGTTTACCTTTTATCGGTCAAAATGGGTGAAGGTCGTTGCCGTTCTCATCGGTTTAACCACAGCGACTTTATTGCATAGCGCCTTTAACTTTTTTATAATACAAAGCGAAGGAAAAAATATCATGGAAGTTTTTTTCGTGCTTTGGATGATCGCCATTCTCGCCATGATCATATTTGAGAAAGTTCGAAACACCAGACCGAAACCGGAACGAAAATAACATTATTAATTTTAAAAAAAAGAAATTATGCCTCGCAACAAAAGATCTTTCCTTGAGCGGCTCACTGGAGTAGTCGAAACCGAAGACGATTACGATGAATACGAATACGATGACGAAATCGACGAGCGCGAAAAAGAACCGTACGAAGATCCTCGCGCGACACGTCCGAGCCGAGAGCGCACTCCGACCGGCAGCTGGATAGACGAAGAAGAGAGCACCGGCGAACTCATGGTGGATGTTTACCAGACAGACAGTGACATTGTCATCCAAACCATGGTTGCCGGTGTGTCGCCTGAAGATCTGGAAATTTCCATCACTCAGGAAATGGTAACCATCAAAGGCCGCCGAGAAGAGCCTCGCGGCGTAACGGAAGACGATTACTTCTATCACGAGCTTTATTGGGGTCCTTTTTCCCGCACCATTCTTTTGCCACAGGAAATCGAATCAGAAGGCGCCGAAGCAGTAGAGAAAAATGGTCTGCTCACCATTACCCTTCCAAAGATCGACAAAGAACACACCCGCCAGCTCCGCGTGAAATCTCTGTAAAATTTCAGACAAGGAAAAAGAAAGCTCCCTGATCCATCCAAGGAGCTTTTTGTTTGCTGCCTAAAAAGATTCAATTCCGGAGATCTTTTTGAAGTAAGAGGCTATCGTAAAACACTCCATTGACATGGAGAAATTTGTCCACCCTACCACACCGTCGAAAACCACATCGGAAATGGATCTGCAATGAGGGCACCTGCGAAGAAAAAATCTCACAAAGAACGTTTCGGATTCCGGGTTGCTGCTTGAGAAATTCTAAGCGTTTCTCCACAAGAAGCCTCCCAAAGCCCCTTCTCCGGTATTCCTGTCTCACGTAGAGACTCTGCAGATGAGCATTGTGCTGAAACCGCTCATCATGATGAAATTTTATTCCCCCCATACCGATCAAGGTGCCACCTGCTTCGAGAAAAAACAGCTGGAAAGGAAAACGGCTCTGGCGTACAAGTCGGTCTTTCCATGCATCTACACTGTCAATAGTTGTCTGGCACTCACTTGGCTCGGGAGAAAAAGCAAAGGGATCACTTTTGCGCGCAGCAAGTACCAAATCTCTGTACTCTCCAAAACGACCAAAAGGAAGTTCTTCAATGAGAAGCGGAGAGACATTGCTTGTGTGCATGAGTGTGCTCCTAATGAACGACACAGAATCTTGTCTGACCCGGATAATAAAGTATTTGCCCTTGTCTGTCAAAAAAAGAGAGCCGTCGAAACGGTTCTTGAATCAAGTCTTGCTGTTTTACTCGCTGATGTAAAGGTTAACGTTGAACCACACGTCTGGTGCGTGGTGTGAAAAATACCTGTAGGTCTGGCGATGAAGCAAAAGAGTAGCAGGGAAACAGCTGTTTCCCTGCCCCCCTTCGCGTTCGAGCCCACTTACTCCCCCACATGTAAAAAAAACACCACTGTAACAGTGATGTTTTTTTTACATGTGC
>DASSSU010000023.1:0-12062 GCA_035708305.1 Minisyncoccota bacterium
ACTTGCATGGCTCGTTCAGATGGCAAATGGTGACGCGCGACAGGCGATCACGATGCTCGAGAATACGAAAAAATTTTATGGGAAAATCAGCGCGGAGAATTTTGAAAAAACACTCCAATCCAAGCATCTGCGTTACGACAAAGCGGGGGAGGAGCACTACAATACGATCTCTGCATTTATCAAATCCATGCGGGCAAGTCAGCCGGATGCGGCGCTGTACTATCTCGCACGAATGGTGGAAGCGGGGGAGGATCCAAAGTTTATTGCACGGCGGATGGTGATTTTTGCTTCTGAGGACATTGGACTAGCGCAGCCGACCGCCCTGGTGGTGGCGAATGCCGTTTTCCGCGCCTGTGAGACGATCGGCTACCCGGAGTGCGCGATCAATCTCGCCCATGGCACGGCGTATTTGGCGGAGGCAAAGAAAAGCCGCACGAGCTACGATGCGTACAACCTCGCTATGGAAGATGTAAAAAAACTTGGCAATCTTCCTGTACCACTTCGGATCCGCAATGCTCCGACCAAACTCATGAAGGACTTGGGCTACAAAAAAGGGTACAAAAAATACGACACGGAAAGCTATCTTCCGGACAAGATAAAGAAGAAGAAATATTTAAAATAGCCCGTTTGTATTTCTATCTTTTTTGGTATGTCAAAGATCCAAAGATTTTAGATATTTTCTAAACTCTTTTTTCGTTTCTGCATGGTTCAATCCCAGGTGGACGGTTGCCTTGAGAAAACCGAGTTTTGATCCGCAGTCAAAGCGCTCTCCTTCAAAAGCGTAGCCATAGAGCAGATTGCCTCCCTGGGTGAAAGCATCAAGCGCTGTGGTGAGTTCTATCTCGCCCCGTCCGGAAGGTTTGACCTTTCGCAGGTATTGCCAAATCTCAGGAGTGAGAATGTATTTTCCCACCACCCCGAGCTGAGACGGTGCTTCTGCTGGGGAAGGTTTTTCAACGATAGTGCTGATCTGGTAAAGGCGATCTTCCACTTTTTTTCCTTTGATGATGCCGTATTGCGAGACGAGCGAGCGCGGCACGCGTTCCAGTCCGAGCACCGATGCGCCAGTTTTTTCGTAGATGTGCCGCATTTGAGTGAGGCATTGTTCTTTGCTAATGACAATATCATCGCCGAAGAGTACTGCCACGGGCTCATCATCCACCAAGTGTGAAGCCGCAAGAAGTGCATCTCCTACACCGCGTGCTTCTTTTTGGCGGACGTAGGTGACTTGTACCATGTCGGCGATCCGACGTATTTCCTTGAGCATCTGCTTTTTTCCTTTTTGTTCTAGAGCACGCTCCAATTCCGGCGAAGAATCAAAGTGATCTTCGATCGCACGCTTTCCTTTTCCGGTCACAAAGATAATTTCTTCTATGTCGGCATCTACTGCCTCTTCAATGAGAAACTGGATGATTGGCTTGTCTACCAGCGGGAGCATTTCCTTAGGCTGTGCTTTTGTGGCAGGAAGAAAGCGGGTGCCGAGCCCCGCCACAGGCAAAATGGCTTTTTTGATTTTTTTCTTTTCCATAATGTATAAAAGTATACACCCGATGAATGGGGAGTTAAACCGGCACTGGGGCCTGGAGATTGTAGAACGCGCTTTGTGAAAAAACACTGAAGAGAAGGAATAATTCTGCAGAAAGAGGAGAAAACAAAAGAGGCAGGGGAAGGGATTATCCAGCAATTGAAATCGCGATATACAAAACCAAAATCCCGAGAATAGTCATCACCGTTGTCCCGATCTTTGGGTGAGCATGGTAACTCTCCGGGATCAGGTCGGTTGCGCCGATGTAGAGGAAGAATCCCGCGAAAAGAGCAAGAAGAAGCCCGAGCTCTGCGGCAGGAACTTGCAGAAAGAAGGTAGAGAGCACACCCAAAACCGGCGTTGAGGCGTCCAGCACGAGCCACCAAAAAGCGCTTCTTCGTCCTCCTTTGTGTTTGAGGATCATGTTCACGGTGTTGATACCGTCAGAGAAATCATGGGTGAGCACGGCGGCGGCAATGATCGCTCCTACAGCGGGAGAAATGTGAAAAGCGAGTCCAATACCAATGCCGTCAAGAAAACTGTGAAGGGAAAGGCTGAGGGCGCCGGCCTTTCCGCGCCGCGACTGGTGATCGGTTTCTTTGTGAGTGTCGTGTCCGTGCTTGTGGTGTCCTTGGAGGAAAATGCTTCGATCCAAAATCAGGTAGACCACAAAACCCAGCACCGTCATGGAAAATATGTGCTCAGTAGAATATACTCCGCTTCCTAAGTGGAGCGCTTCAGGAAGCAGGTCGAAAAAGGCGACAGCAATGATCGCTCCGGCACTAAACCCAAGAATCAGGTGAAGGTGATCTCGAAGTTTCAATGCAAAAAGGCCGCCCAGCATGGTGGCGCAGAACGTGGCAATGGCAATAAGGATGATCATAGAGGTTATTTGGAATTTTTATGAGATTAAAATTTTGGAGCGCTATTTGAAGAGATAAAGATATAGTAAAACGGAAATTGAAAAAAGGAAAGGCGCACGGAATTTTATGGGATTCAAGTGCGCCTCGGATGGTTATTGTGTGGGAAACCTTTCTTTTCTTTTTAAATAATTTTCATAGATAATCTTTGGGTCCGAGTAGGGGGTCACGGTAATCCTGATTCCGTTCAGGTTGAGTTCTGCAATAATGTTTATCTTCCCTCTTTCTTCGGCTGGCTGATTTTGGTCGCAGTCCCGAAGATTATTAATAGTAGCAATGATCAAACTCTCAACGTCCTGATCACAAATAAAACATTTCATTTTTCTTCCTCCAAGCAAAGAGCAATTTTAACGATGGTAATGCGAGAAGGGGATTTTGTCAAATAGCAGGGAAGGGATGCTCAAAAACTTGGTGACCCTACCGGGAATCGAACCCGGATTTAAAGCTTGAAAAGCTTCCGTCCTAACCGTTAGACGATAGGGCCAAAATCAATAAGAAATGTACCATATTCTTGAATAAAATCAAATTCCATTGCTTCTGTGGACTTTTTTGATAAGATAAGTTTACAAAAAAATAGGAATTTTGGAGAGGTGGCTGAGTGGTCGAAGGCGCTCGACTCGAAATCGAGTAAGGGTTTACGCCCTTCGAGGGTTCGAATCCCTCCCTCTCCGCACAAGTCAGGGAAAAGTCATCCGTCTAGGGTGACTCTTTCCTGATTTGCTTCTCAGGAGGGAGGGATTCGAACGGTGGAAGGTGTTTTACATTCACTTATGAATATTTACGCTTGGATTATTGTTGGGTGCTGGACAGTGTTTCTTTTTTATTGGATCATTTCTTCTTTTTCGGTGAAGCGAGATGTGGATGGCAGTTGGTGGGGGTGGGGAGGAAGTGGCTGGCGGCTGCGGATGCTCTATGCTCTCGTGTTGGTGCTTTTATGGCGATATGCTTTTCCCGATGCGCGTGGCTACCATATTGGTCTGCTTTCGTCCGGATGGATGCTCTCAGGGAATCTTGTTCTTGATGTTCTCGGGGCGGTGTTGTGTGTGCTTGGTATCGCACTTGCCATTTGGGCTCGTGTGCACCTGGGGGCAAACTGGAGTTCGCATCCGACGCTGAAAGAAAATCACGCACTGGTAACCTCGGGCCCCTACGCACTAATCCGCCATCCTATTTACACCGGAGTGATCGTGGCGGCACTTGGCTCGGTGCTGGTGTC
Source organism: Minisyncoccota bacterium (assembly GCA_035708305.1). Taxonomy (GTDB): domain Bacteria; phylum Patescibacteriota; class Minisyncoccia; order Phycocordibacterales; family DASSSU01; genus DASSSU01. The sequence goes on from DASSSU010000023.1 coordinate 3,662, forward strand.
TTTGCCGTGGATACTGCTGGCTCTTTTGATCGCGGGAATGTTTGTCTGGCGGGTAAAAAAAGAAGAAGCACTTATGACCAGGCAGTTTCCGGATCAGTATCTGCCGTACAAGGCGCGGACATGGGCACTCATTCCATGGGTGTGGTGAATTTATTAAACAGACTTTCAAAGGATAAAAGTCGAGAGAGTTCAAGAATTAACTGAAAGTGCTTTTGCAGCATTTATCGGGTTTATTTTGCCGCTTGCGTGGTATTGCCATCGCACGTGCTTGGAGACCATAAGCCTCGTTCATTTTCTCGCGCGTCTTGTTCTGCTTGTTTGAAATCCGCTTGATACTCGTAAGGAACGTAATATGTGTACTCATGAGCGTATCCTTGCTCGATCATGTATTGGTTGTAAAAAAGTCCGTCATCACGCCAAACATACACCAGCAGACGGCCGTATTTGTCACGGATATCCTGCGTTGGGTCCGCTGCAATCCGCACTTTTCGGCCGGTGAGCAAAGCTTTTGCCTCATTTGAAGCCTCTCGTCCAAAGCACTGTACCGGCTTCCTCGGATCAACCGTCTCCGGCGTGTCCATGCCGATGAGGCGCAATGTTTCTTCTTTGCCGTTCAAATCAATTTTGATTGTATCGCCATCCACTACTTTTGTAACCGTGTACTTGAGGCCGCTTGCTGGTTGTTCCAGTTTGGGATCACTCGTGGGTACCTGGGTTTCGGAAACTTCGGTTTCAGTCTCGGGTTTTGTTTGTTTTTCTTCCGCAAGGAGGCTCCCGGAAGTCGGGGAAGATGAAGCCAGGGAAGAAGCTGGTGAGGTTGTGGCGGTTTGAGAAGTTACTTTTTGTGAAGGCACTTCCGGCTGCGGCGGCTGCGGCGAAGAATTTCCAAAAAACGAAATGAGAAAGGCGAAGACTAGAAGTGCGAAGAACCATTTGAGATTTCGGCGAAGATGGCTATTCTTTCGAAAGAATAAAAAACTGCGAAGCTCTGGCGTTTCCATGTATTGATCATATCATGGATGGAATATTTTTTTGAAAGTGGTAGAATGACTCCGGTTTTCAAAAAACGGAAAGCACAAGACTTTTTAAAAACGGGATGTAGTATAGTGGGAGTATACGCCCTTCGGGTGGGTGAGACCCGAGTTCGATTCTCGGCATCCCGACAGAGAGTAAAATAGGCAGAATTCAAAATAAAAAACCTTCAACCCTAGAAAATTGCAGGGGGAGAGGTTTTTTGAGCACTGCATTTACTTTTTCGGAAAAATAACTATGCTGTAAGAAGTTTTGTTCCACAAAGAGAGAGAAAAGATGTCTGCAAGTAATTCTGCATTGAAAATCGAACCGGAAGCTTTTCGGAGAAATCTTGTTGATCCTTTCGAGGAATGTCTGCTGCTCATAGAGCAGATACGGAGGCTAAGAATTGAGGAAATATGGTGTCCCGAGGTAAGCACCACCAGAAAGATAACAAGCCGGAAGACGCAGTGTACAAAACTGTATAATGCCAACAAAAAGACGATTGCATCTTTGAAGAGACAGATTAAATCGGATAAAAATTCATCCACGCACGTGGTGCTCGTTGTACAGGTGTATGATCCGAACGGCAGTGTTCTGGCAGAAATATTTCGTCCAGGGTTTCCCTGGCAGGTGATCCGCAGCTTTGCGGGGCATGAGCCGGTTTTGCGGATGATTGTTCCAAAGAATTTTCTGGAGATAGAGCTAGAACACATCCCCGGCTTCAACAAAAAAGTGGCAAAAATGATAATCGCGGGTTTGAAGACAAAAAAACCAAGAAGAATCCAAAAGTCTAAAAACTCTGAAAAGCCCAGACGGCTTCCTGTGTCCACAATTTCGGTAGTGGTGGTATGCGCTGGAATTGCTCAAGTTTTCTAATATTATTCCGAGCGGAATAGCTCATAAAAAAGCGCCGACCTGTTGAGGACGGCGCTCGTTTTTTTATTTTTTAATTTGATGCTTTTTCTATAATTTACGAAGCTTGCTGTTGGGTATGGGAGTGGCTTGATCCGAGATTGGCGAAACGGGAGGTAGTAGAAAGAGGAATTTCTTTCAGGAACCACGCCACGATGAATGCAACCAGAAAGACCGGGATAAAATCGAAAAAGACGGATGGAAGTGCGTGTCCAAAAGCGGTGACAACACCCGTGTGGATCTGCGGCGGAAGGTGTGCGATGACGCTTGGGTCAATGGTGGTGCTTCCGCTCTGGTTCAGCATACTTGCTGCTTGTCCGGGAAGTTCTTTCGTAAGTTCTGTGTGTAGACGTGTGGTGAAAAGTGTGCCGGCAATCGAAACGCCAAGTGCTCCACCGATCTGCCGGAAGAAGTTCACCCCGGAAGTGGCGACGCCGAGTTCCTCTCTTTTGACGGAATTTTGTGCAACGAGCGTCAGCACAGGCATAACGGATCCGATCCCCATTCCCAAAATCACCATGAAAATGTTGATTGTAAGCTGCGGAGTAGTGGCGTTCAGTGTGGAGAACAAGTACATTCCGATGGCTGCAACGGCGGTACCGAAAAGCGGGAAGATTTTGTAGCGGCCAGTGCGCGACATGAGTTGCCCGGCAGTAATGGCGGCGACCATGAGACCGGCTGAGAAGGGAAGCATCAGAAGTCCGGAATCTGTCGGAGAAGCGCCAAGAACGATCTGGAGAAAGGTTGGCAAAAAGGTTACCACACCAAAGAGTCCCAAACCGATGGAAGAGCCAAGCGCGACGGTGGAAAGAAAGATTCTGTTTTTGAAAAGCTCAAGCGGGAAAACCGGATCTTCTGCGCGTTTTTCTTCAAAGATGAAGAAGGTTCCCAAGAGCACCATGGCGGCAAAAAGAGAAAGGATTTGCCAGGAACCCCAGGAGTACAGGTTGCCTGCCCACGAAACGATCAACACCAAACTGGATGTTGCTCCCGCCAAGAGTATTGCGCCGATGTAATCGATCTTCTTGAGAGAAACTTCTCGTTCTGGAAGCTTAAGCCAAATGCTGACGGCAAGAATCGCCAAAATTCCGATCGGCATGTTGACGTAAAAAATCCATCGCCAGCTGAAGTTGTCGATCAAAAAGCCGCCCAAAGTCGGTCCAAACGCGGTAGCGAGTCCGAAAATCGGCATCATCACGCCCATGTATTTTCCTCGTTTGCGTGCAGGGATCACGTCTCCTATGATGGCCAAGGCGCTCACCATCAAGCCTCCCGCGCCCAAACCCTGAAGCGCTCGGAAGCCGATCAGCTGGTTCATATCTTGTGCCAAACCGCAGAGTGCAGATCCGACAAGGAAAAGGACAATGGCCGAGAGCAGGAGGCGCTTGCGGCCGAACATGTCGCCGAGTTTTCCATAGAGTGGCACGGACACGGTTTGCGCCAAGAGATACGCAGTGATGAGCCAGGAAATTTTGTTGAAACCGTGGAGCTCGCCGGCGATGGTTGGAAGTGCCGTGGAAACAATCGTCTGATCAAGCGCCGCGAGTAAAATGCTTAAAATAAGCGCGATGAAAATCGGCAAAATTGCGGAGAAGGGAAGTTCGTTTTCTTCCGGGTGCTGGTGAGGATGAGTCATGGTAAATGAAAATAAATAAATATTGAGAGAGTTTTCCCCAACTCGTTTTAAAACGGATAAAATAAAAGTAAAATTTTTTAGGAATTTTTACTTTTTTGGATAATCTGATCAATATGCCTGAGCTTTTCCGAGAGATGTGCGGCGAATTCTTCCACTTGGTCAAGTTTGACGAATGCAATCATGTTTTGGTGGATCCCAAAAACAAGCAACTGATCACCCTTTTTGATGTTCATGCCTTTGCGCGCCGCTACCGGGATTACCGCCTGACCTTTCTCACCGATCGTAGTGGTGCCATAAAAATGGCGCTTTTCAGAGAACCCGTCTACTTTCTTTGTGTTGTTTTTTTCTTTTTTCATACAAGTAGGAAAAGTATGTTTTTAATGTAGCATTTATGAAATGTGTTGTCAAGCAAGTAAATACCGGTGCTTTTGAGCAAAAACACCGGTATTAGTTTTAAAATTTAAAATTCCGGACTCCCAAGGTAAAAATTACAAATGAATGTTCAGTTTCAGTCCACTCGGATTTTTGATTGAAATTCCCGCATCAATGTCCGCGCCTGTTTCTCCAATGTTGACGTTGGCATGAAGGTTGGTTTTTGCTTTTGTGTTTCCACCGACATGGACGTTTAGGTTGGGGTTGCCACTTCCGCCGATCTCGGCATGAATACTTGCAGCGGTATTGTTGATTGCGGTATCTTTTTCTGTGTTCACGTTTATGCCCACACCGGCATCGCTGGTTGTACTGGTCGCATTTTCATTTGTGTCTGCTGCGTTTGTTGTTGTAGACTCAGTGTTTGTTTCAGCGTTTCCATCCGTGCTTGAACTCTCATCCGTACCAGCGAGCACCTGAATCGCGCCGTTTACGATTTCCAGATGAATGTCGGGCGCCAAATGGAAATTCAGTTTGCTTTGCCCGTCTACATCCATGCCGACCGTGGTTTCTGAAGTGACGCTTCCGTCTGTTTCCTGGACCGTCTGTGTTGTTTGATCAACCTGAGTAGTAGCATCTTTTCGCGCTTCCATTTTTACCACTGGCGCGAAAACATAGGTGCCACTCACTGCTTTTCGCAAAGACTGACTTGCTGAAAAACTGAGCTTGATGGTGGAAGTGGCCTGCTTGTTTACGACGATGTTTCCGCTGATCGTCATTTCTTGAGAAGGGAGCACCGCTTGTGTTTCTGTTCCGTCTGCCGAAACAACCGTTACGCCGCTCACCGTTGCGCGGACTTGATCGTATTCGCCCGGGTCAAGGCGCTCTTCTGCGTAGAGCCTGGTCTCTTTGCTTTGGTCCAATGCAAGAAGCGGAAAGGTTTGGCTTTTGTCGGAAAGGGTTGTCCAGTTCTTGTCTTTGGAATGAATTTCGATTTTTGAAAGGGTGAGGCGGATCTCACTGACATTCTCTAAATGAGCGCTTGGATCGGTCACCGAAACCATGAGCACCCCCTGGAGATCCTGCTGTGTTTTTTCGTTTTGCCGGTGATCCCAGCGAATGAAGAAAAAACCGGCAATTGCAATAATGATAATAAGAAAGAGTACTCCGAGTGTTGTTCTGTTCATGTTTGAATATTTGAAAGCGGAAAACTTAACTAGTTGATGACGACTTTGTTGATTTCGTAGATCGAGCCGAGCGAGTAGTGGGCGGAAAAGCTCACGTCTTTTCCATTTGAAATGTACGGATCGCGCATGACGTAGTTTCCGTTGCTGCCGCTTACGAGGACGACAAAGTGCGTTCCGCCGTAGGCATGCAATCCCACGATCACCGGATCGCCGCCTGCAAGCGTTGAGTCAATGTCTGCATTCACACGTGTCGCGGTAACTCCGCCCACCTGAACGGTCTTCAGCAGAAAGGCTGGGTAGTATGCGGCAAAGTTGGCCGGGTTGGAGTTGATGGTGATCGGTGTGACGTTCCGATATCCGTAGTGGGTCAGCACCATTGCCAGGGAAGTGACAAGACAACCGTCGCTTGCCAGGCGGTATTGGGTGCCGTTCAGCGGATCATTGCCCCAGGCGGAGTCACGTTGATTGTAGTAACAGCCCCACGCATCACAAACCGTTTCGTTCCCGGTCAAGCCGGAACCGCCGGCGCCCTGGGTAAAGGCGGAAAAACTCTTCAGCTGTGCCTGAGCATTTTTCAAGAGCTCTTGATATTTGGATTCTTGCGCTCCTGTTTCTTTCAGAAGCTCTTGTTTGGATCCGGTAGTTTGGTCAAGTGCTTCTTTTTGAAGAGCGAGCGCGTTTTGCTGTGAAGCAAGCACCACTTGCTTTTCCTGCACGGCTCTTTTTGACTGAACGAGAGACTGTTCTTGTCCTTTCAGTGCGGCGGTTTTTGCCTGAAGCGTGTCTTGCATCTGGAGGTTTTCGTTCACGTCATTCCATGTTTCTGAAAAGTCTCCGGCAGCGAGTACTTTGAGAATCAGCGGTTGGTCATCGGTTTTTGCAATGTTCCGGATTTCTTCGGCAAGCGCCTGCTGGTTGGTGTCGATCTCCTGCTGTGCGTTTGAAATTTCCGCCGCAAGCTGACTCATCTGGGATTGCACCCCTTGGATGTTTTGTTCGGCGAGAGAGATCTTTGCTTTGGTTGCGTCAGTCTGAATGCTCAGGGTTTTCAGTGTGTTTTGAAGTGTCTTTTTGTCCGAACTCACTTGTTTGAGTTTTGTTTGGTATTCGGAAATTTTTTGGTTGAGATCAGCGATCTGCTGGTTTGCGTTTTGAGACGAGGCAGTATTCGCCGCTTCGGCCACAGAGACAAAACCGTTTTTTGCAAAAACAACTGTAAGAAGAATTGCGGCCACAAGCAGCACCCGGCGCGTTGCAGGAAAATTCATAGTACGATAATTTTTATTTTATCATTCTCGCGTAGGCATGCCAAGCATCATTCTCTTCTTTTACAAAAAAGCGGAGAAAAGATGCGAAAAAATATGAAAAAACACAAGAAAAATAATTCTTTTTTAAAAACTTTCCAAAAATAATGGAAGTTTCGTTCTTTCTGTTATAATCAAAGCATCAGAAGACACCAGTAATCATATGAAAAATACCACTCTCTACCGCAAATACCGCCCGCAGACGTTCGACGATGTCCTTGGACAGTCACAGGTTACCAGCACGCTTCTTGGACAGATCGAAAATGGCAAGTTTTCTCACGCGTATCTTTTTGCCGGTTCGCGCGGTACGGGAAAAACCAGTATGGCGCGGATTTTTGCCAGGGCGATCGGCACGGAAGAGCAGGATATTTACGAAATTGACGCGGCATCCAACCGCAAAATAGAAAACATTCGCGAACTTCGCCAGTCGATTCATGCGCTGCCTTTTTCTTCGCCGCACAAAGTGTACATTATTGATGAAGTGCACATGCTTACGAAAGAGGCTTTCAATGCGCTTTTGAAAAGTTTGGAAGAGCCGCCGGAGCACGTGGTGTTTGTCCTGGCGACCACCGAACTGCAGAAAATTCCTGAAACCATTCTCTCGCGCTGTGAGATCCATGAATTCAAAAAACCGAACCAGGCGATCTTGAAAAACCACGTCCTCTCGGTGGCGGAAAAAGAAGGGAAGAAGATGGACTCGGCCGCGGCGGACCTGATCGCGCTTTTGGGTGACGGCGCTTTCCGCGATACCCTTGGCGTGCTGCAGAAAGTGCTCACCGCCACGCGCGGAGAGGGGGTAATCACTTCCGAAACGGTTTCCGCGATCACCGGTGCTCCGGAAGCAGAGAGTGTGAACCGCTTCATTGTCGCCCTTGCGGAAGAGGACCTGAAAAAAGCGCTCCTTTCCGTACGGGAAGCGGGGGAGCGAAACAAAGATCTGAAAATCTTTCTCCGCATGACGCTGCAGAAACTCCGTGCGATTCTCCTGCTTCGTTTCGCGCCGGAGATGAAAAAGAGCCTTTCGGAAGATTTCACGGAGGAAGAATTTTCCTTTTTGGAGAAAATTGCCGCCGATCCGAAAGCAAAGATCAACTCCCGAGCCATTTCCGAACTTTTACTTGCGCTTGAGCAGATGAAAGACGCCTACCTGCCCGAACTCCCGCTGGAGCTTGCACTGGTGCGGCTTCTCATGCAAAATGGTGAAGGTTAAATTTTCCAGAGATTTTTCAAGAAAAATTAAAGGAAAGTTTAAAGTTTGAAAAGAAATTTTTTAAAAATTGCCGGGTCGTCTAAAGGTAGGACATCAGGTTTTGGTCCTGAGTATCTAGGTTCGAGTCCTAGCCCGGCAGCCAAGTCGTGATAGTTTTGGATTCTGAAGGAGTATATGAAAAAGAAGACACATACAGCCCAAGCCCTTCAAAGTAAGAAAGATCATATTTTTGCTCGTGAGATTGTTGAAGCCTTTGCTGAATCAGCTTTTATTAATGGGCAATTGAGTATTGAAGACCTTTCTGACAAAGAAGCCATTCGTAAAAAACTATTACAGATTCTTCCAAAAAGAGATGAAGATTTATTTTTTACTATCGTCCACCACTCAACCCTATTAGAAAAAGGGGCACAGTTCGCAAAAAGGAAAGAGTACAAACTCGCTTATGTTTTTTATGCCACTTATTTTGAACATTTTATAAATGAAATTCTTGATATATGGGCTAAAAGAAATTCAATTGCTATCGCAGTAAGGTCGTATTCGATGGAAAGAAGAAAAAATTCAAGATATAGAATGATTCCGAGAAGCGTCCAAATGAGTCAAAATTTTTTCAAAAAAAGTCTTGTGGATCTTGATGGAAAAGTTTCCGCGACCGAGGAGGCCAGCAATCAAGTTCTCTATCTAACCGAGAGAGATAAATTTGTGATGAAGAAAATCAGTGAATATTAAAAAATAGATCCTTCAGAACTAAAGAAAAAGAGATGTCTTTGAT
>DASSSU010000024.1:0-17429 GCA_035708305.1 Minisyncoccota bacterium
ATATTACTCGCGGAGTGCTCTCGGTTGGGCAAAAAGGACATCAGGTTTTTGCCTATCCGGTTCGGGCACAGGTGCTTGCGGGAATGGTGGGAAGATTTCTAAATTTCAGAACATTCGAAATTTTTGAAGGGCGACAGGGACGCAAATCCACATGGCAAATCAAAGAGCGAAAAAGTGGTTGAAGGGAGTAGATTCAAGCCGAAAATATCATCGTTTTCGGCTTTTCTTTTTTTGACCCTCATGCTACATTTAAAAGCATGAAGGCTGAAAACACCATGGAAAAGATTGTCTCTCTGGCGAAACGGCGCGGCTTCGTGTATCCTGGTTCGGACATTTACGGCGGTTTGGCGGGAACATGGGATTACGGGCCGTACGGTCTGCAGCTCAAGAGAAACATTGAACAGCTTTGGTGGAAAAAGTTTGTCGATGACCGGGAAGATATGTATGGTCTCGATGCGGCGATTTTGATGAATTCAAAGGTCTGGGAAGCGAGCGGGCATGTGTCCGGCTTCACCGATCCGCTCGTGGAATGCAAAAAGTGTAAGCGGCGCTTTCGTGCGGATCATCTGGAAAACACAGAAAAGTGCCCAGAATGCGGCGGGGAGCTCAGTTTGCCGCGGCAGTTCAACATGATGTTTGAAACGCGCGTGGGGGCGGCAGCGGATTCTTCGTCGGTGGCGTATTTGCGTCCGGAAACTGCACAGGGGATCTTCGTGAATTTTAAAAACATTTTGGATTCGTTTCATCCAAAGCTTCCGTTTGGTATTGCACAGATCGGCAAAGCATTCCGCAACGAAATCACTCCGCGGGATTTTCTTTTTCGTGCGCGAGAATTTGAGCAGATGGAAATTGAATATTTTGTTCAGGAAAAAGCTTGGCAGCAGCACTTTGAAGAGTGGCTCCGGCTGCTTCGTGAGTGGACGGAAGAAATCGGCCTTGCGAAAGAGCATGTACACGAGGTTGAGATTCTGGACGGCGATCGCGCACACTACTCCAAGCGCACCGTGGACTTCGAGTATGATTATCCGTTTGGTCAGAACGAGCTGTTTGGCTTGGCGTATCGTACGGATTATGATTTGGGGAAGCATTTGGAACACAGCGGTGTTGACGTGCAGTATTTGGATCAAGAAAACAACGAACGTTTCTTAGCGCACGTGATTGAGCCTTCTATGGGGCTGGATCGGCTGGTTTTGGCGGTACTTTTAGAAGCGTATCGCGAAGAAAAGAATGGCGAAGAAACACGGGTGCTCCTGAAACTTTCGCCGAAGCTCGCGCCGGTCAAAATCGCTGTTTTTCCGCTTTTGAAAAACAAGCCCGAGCTGGTGGAAAACGCACGTGGTGTTTTGGAAAAATTGCGGAAGGATTTTACGGGCGTAGCATGGGACGACAACGGCAATATCGGCAAGCGATACCGCCGACAAGATGAAATCGGAACGCCGTTTTGCGTGACGTTTGACTTCGACTCTCTTGAAGATAAAGCCGTAACGGTCCGCGAGCGCGACACCATGAGGCAAGAGCGGGTAAAGATTTCCGAACTCTCCACCTACTTGATCGAGAAACTGTCGATTTAAAACAAAACCATGCAGGGGGAAATCTCTCAGAAAGAAAAGATCCCGTATCGGATTGTGATGATCACTGAGGATCAGAGTATTTTTGCGGATTCTCCGGCGCAGAAAAGAATCAAAGCGTATGGAGCGGTAGTGGAGGAGCTGTATGTCATTGTGCTTTCCCGGAAAAATTCCGGCTTTGCAGAAAAGAGACTGGCGGAAAACATCTGGGTGTATCCGACCAACTCCAAGCATATGTTTTACGCGGTTTCCGACGCAGCGCGGACCGTCAAGCTTGCCATACGGGCAAAAAAAGTTCATCTGATGGTGTGTGAAAACCCGTTTCGTGCAGGGCTTGCCGGATGGTTTGTGTCGCGCGAAACGGGTACGCCGTTTGAAATCCAGATTCCGGATGACGTTTTTAGTCCGGTTTTTCGATCGGAGAATCTAAAAAACCTTGCGTGCTTTTATCTTGCAAAATTTCTTTTGCCCAAAGCGCAGTCTATCCGTGCGTTTTCCAAACGGGTGAAGGATTCTCTGTACGAAAATTTGCATTTTGAAGTTGGACACATCCCGTACATGTACACGCTCGCGCCTTTTGTGGATGTGCTCGCGATCAGAAACTTTGTACCGCAAAAAAGCCTGGAGGAAAAGTATTCAGAATTTGTAAAGATTATTTTGATCGTTTCGCGTTTTGAAAAAGAAAAAAACGTTCTGCTCTCGATCGCAGCGCTTCGTATGGCACTGTCCGGGAATCCGAACTGGGGCGTGGTGATCGTGGGCGGGGGAAGCCGGGAAAAATTTCTGAAGAAAAAAGTACGAAAATTTGGTCTGATCAGCCGCATCGCTTTTGAACCTTGGACAAACAAAGAGGACTTGATTTCCTACTTCAAAACCGCTTCACTCTTTCTCTCTACGGCCAACCAAAGCGGCTTTGGCAAAAACCTTTTCATGGCAGCGGTTTCCGGCTGTCCGACCGTGACCACAGAAGTGGGGGTCGTGGGTGCAGAGCTCTCCAAAGAGCATCTGGCGGTTTGTGATCCCAAAGACGCAACGTGCGTCTATACCCGACTTTCTCAAATGATGAACGACTCCTTTTCTCTCTCGCAGCTTGAAGGACATGCACAGATTTTGGCGCGAGATCTTCCCGCTGTTTCTGCAGATGAGCACTTTGCCGAAGTTGCAGCACATTGGAAAAAAGTGATTCTCGCTCACCCGGAAGCGTTTTCACCTACAGAAAATCCTTCAGAAAGTTTCTGATCCGCTTTCATAGCCTTTGGTTGCGAGACTTTTGCTGGTATACTGAAACAAATTTTGATTATTTCCCGGAGTTATGAAGAAAAAAGTCTTGCATCTTATCACGGGAGTAGAATCTGGCGGAGGGGCGGAGGCGATGCTGCTGAAAACACTGCCGTACCTCAAAAAAACAGAAAATGTGGTGTGTGCCATGACGGGCCGCGGCGAAATCGGGAAAAAACTTGAAGAGAAAGGCATCGAAGTTTTTTATCTGGATATGAAAAGCAGACTCGACGTGCGTGGTGTGTGGCGGTACCGTCGCGTGCTCAAAATTTTTCATCCTGATGCCCAAGTGAACTACCTCATCCATGCGGATATTTTTGGGAGAGTTTTTGGGAAATTTTTCCACGTTCCAAAAGTCATCTCCTCCTTGCGCAGCCGGGAAGAACGCCCGCTTTTTGCATTTTTGGATCATCTCACCTACCGTTTTTCTGACTTTATTTTGACGAACAGTAAAGCAAACGAGCGCTATTATCACCAAAAGTTTGATCTTTCCGTGAGAAAAATTTCCTGTATCCCAAACGGGGTGGCGGTTCCAGAACACCCGACCGAGGCAGTGCGGGAGCGAGTGAAAGAGAAACTCGAGCTTCCTCACGGCGTTCCTATTTTGCTCTATACAGCGCGGCTTCATCCGCTCAAAGGACACAAGATGCTGCTCTATGCACTTCGTCGAATGAAAGATGAAGGAAAAAACTTTCACATGCTTTTTGTTGGAGACGGAGAAGAGAAAACGAGTATCCTCTCGGAAACGCAGGCGCTCAAACTCGGTGGTGAGGTGGACTTTCTCGGCAAGCGGGATGATGCGTTTGAGATTCTCACAGCGGCGGATATATTTGTCTTCCCGTCGTTTCTAGAAGGAATGTCCAACGCACTGCTTGAGGCGATGGGTGCGGGGCTTCCGTGCGTGGTTTCAAACATCTCCGAAAACGCCGAGCTTGTTCAAGATCGCGAAAACGGCCTGACTTTCATCAACCGCGATCCGGAAGATCTCGCGCGAAAGATTGGAGAACTTATGGAAAACTCTGAAGAAGCAAAACGCTTGGGCGAAGCAGCGAGAAAAACCGTTCTTCAGAAATACGACATTGTCAAAATCCGCGAGCAATTGGATGACTTCCTGTATGAAAAATCCATCTGAAAAAGAAAAATTTCTTTTTATCGCTCCGCGGTATCATACGAACCTGACGCCGATGCTTGCGGCGCTCAGAGAGCACGGGCACGACGTGGAGATCTTTACACTGCACCGGCTGGTGCAGGAAGATACAGAGCAGTTCACGCCGGAAGTTTTTGGATACGCGTCCATTTTTGGAATTTTTCAAAAAATCTCAGGCGAAAAACTGATCGGCAACGATTTTTTGCGCCGCTTTGGCTTCCCGCCGCTCTTTCAGTTTTTCCATGCGCTGAAGGAAAGAAGTCCGGACGTGATCGTCATCCGTGACATCACGAACGTGCTTTCGGTGGTTTCTCTGGTTTTTGGAAGATGGATTTTGAAAAAGGAAATAGTCGTTTTGCTCCAGGTGAACGACACGACGGCTCAGAAAAAAAAGAAGTCCATCAAACTTGCCGGAAAGCTTTTTAATGCAAAAGTGGTTACGCCGCTTTTTGTCTCTCCAAAAACATTGGAAGCCATTCCAAACCTCTGCGTGATTCCTTTTGTGATGAAACCGTTTCAGGGGAATCGCACGTACTTTTCCGGCGATCGCGTGAATATTCTTTCGATCGGAAAATACATGCCGAACAAGGGACAAGAAGTGCTTCTTGAGGCAGTTTCAAAATTACCTGATGATGTCTCTTTTCATCTTACATTTGCCGGCGCGAGTGCAGACGAAACATACTTTGAAGTGCTGCAAAGTTTTGCGAAAGAAAAAAAACTGGAGGAAAAAATAACCTGGAAAAAAGATTTGCCATGGGAAGAAGCAAAAAAAGAGTATGAAAAAAATGATGTTTTTGTGCTTCCCACGCTTCACGAGCCGGCTTCTATTTCTGTGCTGGAGGCAATGGGTTTCGGTTTGCTGGCGATCAGTTCGGACGGAAACGGCACCTCGTGCTATATTAAGGACGGAGAAAACGGCTGTGTTTTTCAAACGAGAAACACAGAGGACTTGAAATCAAAGCTGGAGATTCTTTTGAAGGATCGTGAAAAAATAGTAAAAATGGGCTCGGCAGCACAGGAAACGGTTCGAGAAATTCACTCACCGGAAAAATTCTACGAAAAATTTATAGCATTATGAATATCTGGAAAAAAATCTGGCTGGAAGCGCGCGATACGGTAAAAAATATTTTCGACCGAAAGAGCGAGATTTTGTATATTGTAGAAAAAATAGACTGGGCGATTTACTGGGACGGGGTCACTCTGACCGATGAATTTCGAAAACTGGGATACCGTGCGGCGGTTCGGAGAACAGCACGCGGTGCACGAAACAAAATTCTTCATTTCGGCTCCGCTTGGACCTTTGTTTCTGAGAAAGGGATCAAAAAGCCGCATGTTTCAAACAAAATTGTTTTGACGGCGTATTACATCGAAGAAAGAAATCCGCGCTTGCAGTTTTTTTCAGAGGTGAATAAAGCGGTAGAGATGATCCACACTTCGGCGCGGAAACCAAAAGAAATTTTGACCACGCACGGGATCGATGTTTCTAAAACAGTGGTGATCCCGCTGGGGATCGATCTCACGTTTTTCCCGCTCGGGAGCGAAGAGAAAAGAACAGCTGTCCGCAAGGAGCTCGGCATTTCGGAAGATGCATTTGTCATTGGATCTTTTCAAAAAGACGGCAACGGGCTGGGGGAAGGCAACACCCCGAAGCTCATCAAAGGACCGGATATTTTTTGTGATGCACTCCAGAAATTACCCGAACCGCAAAAAACAAAAGTTCACATTTTGCTTGCCGGCCCCGCGCGCGGATATGTGAAAAAAAGACTGAAAGAAGCAGGAATTGCCTTCACTGATCTGGGCTTTATCGATTACCACGAAACGGCGAAGTACTATCACACGCTTGATTGTTATGTGGTGGCATCGAGAGCAGAGGGTGGGCCAAAAGCGCTGCTGGAAGCCTGGGCAACGGGTGTGCCGCTTGTTTCTACAGATGTCGGAATGGTTTCGGATTTTTTGATTGACGGAGCAAACGGATTGCTTGTACCGGTGGAAGATAGCGAAAAAATCGCAGAGTGTGTACTGGCGCTTATGCACGACAAAGATCTGCGTGCAAAACTTGTCCGCGAGGGGTTCCGGAGTGTGCAGGCATTTGAAAACAAGAAAATAGCGACGCGGTACGTGAATGAAATCTATAAAAAAATTGCAAAATGAAAATTCATATTCTCTATCAATTTCAAGAAGGCGGCTGGGGTGGAGGAAACCAGTTTCTCAAGGCGCTTCGGGAAGGATTGCGAAAAGATAATTTGTACAGTGAAAATCCCGAAGATGCCGATGTGATTCTTTTCAATTCTCACCATGAGGCTTCTCACATTATTTCACTCAAACGAAAATTTCCTGAAAAAATTTTTCTTCACCGTATTGACGGTCCGGTTACCAGTATTCGTGGAAACGACACAACAACCGATCAGATAATTTTTTGGCTCAACCGACATATCGCTGATGGGAGTATTTTTCAGTCAAAGTGGAGTAAAGAGAAAAACAAAAAACTCGGTTTGAAGGAAAAGAATTTTGAAATAACGATTTTGAATGCGCCAGACCCTACGATTTTTAACCGAATCGGGAAAATTCCATTTTCACAAGGAAGAAAGATAAAAATTGTTGCAACCAGCTGGTCATCAAACTGGAAAAAGGGATTTGCTGTGTATCAGTATTTGGATGAACATTTGGATTTTTCACGATACGAAATGACTTTTATCGGGCACTCTCCGGTAGTGTTCCAGAATATCTGCCATCTGGAACCACTCGCTACCAAAGAACTTGCGGAAGAACTCAAAAAGCATGATATTTTTATCACCGCTTCGGAAAATGACCCGTGTTCAAACTCTCTGATCGAGGCGCTCCACTGCGGTCTCCCGGCGGTTGCTCTCAAAGACGGTGGACATCCGGAAATCGTGGGAAAAGGTGGAGAGCTTTTTGAAAAAAAAGAAGATGTTCTGCAGTCTTTTGAGAAAATAGCGGAAAAATATGCCACCTATCAAAACCGTATTTCCTTTCCTGAGATGGAGAAGGTTACGAAACAATATTTCCTTTTTTTGAAAGAAATTTTTGAAAAAACAAAAACAGGAGAGGCAACAACGAAGCGCCTTTCTTGGCTTCAATCAAAATTTTTTCTTGCTTTTTCTTTTTTCTTAAAAGTGAAAAACAAGCTCAGGCGATGAATTTTTGGAGCAGAATCTTTTAAAATAAGTTTGAAAAGTTGTGAGGTTTTGAAATCTTTCTCAAATCTGATCCTGGATAAGTTTTCGACAAATGCTGATCCATTCGGTTTTTTCTTTCGATCCGTGTGCTTTCAGAAGGTTGTTCCCAAGGAGAGGGAGAGAATAAAAATATTTTTTCCAGCCTTTCCGGTATTTTGCTTCTCCGAGGGTGGAACCTCTTCCGAAATGACTTGCAAAGATATGCGGTTCGCCGGAAAGGTAGTATTCTGCACAAGTCACATTTGGGAAAGAACCGATGTGAAAATTACGGGTGTTGAAAAAATCGATGTTTTCGCCCCTGAAACCGGCTGCCAAGTATTTTTCCCGCATTTCAAAGCCGGTGTCCTGCTTCTGGGCAATATCTTTCGGACGAAAATCAATGTGAAGCGTGCGAAAAGTTTCCGTCTCAAAAAGTGAAGCAAACATCAGCGGGAAATCCTGTGGTTTTCCTGGAGGTGCCTGCGTGCCGATGACTTTAGTCTGTCCCTTTAGTCTGTTTATCAAGATCTCGTCCCAATCTTTGATGAGCCAGGTTGCGTCTGCGTCAAGGATAGAAAAAAAAGGGGTATTAACTTTTTCCGTGAGAGCATTTAAAGCGGTTCCATGCGCCAAGCTGCCGCGTAAGTCAGTTTCAAATCGTTTCAGTGATACTTCAGGGGAGGTGGCGACGATTTTTTGCAGCTTCAGAAAATCAGATATTTCGGATCCGTTATCTGCAATAAAAACACGGTAGGGGTTTTTAGTAAGTTTTTTCAGAGCAAAAAGAGAGAGTTCGATGAAATCGACAGTGTTGAAATTTACTATGAGAACGGAAATCAAGGGTTTATTCATGGTTTTTTGCAACAATGAAATATCCACCGTGATATTGAGAAAGTTTCGGATGCTGTGTTATCCATTTCTTTTGATCAAGCCAGAAAGAAAAGAAGAGAAAAGGAGAAGCGAGAAGCTGAAGTGGCTTGCGCAGAATGCGAGGAGAAGATCTGGCAAAGGCAAGCCCCATATCGGCAAGAACGGAAAAAAAATATCCTGTAATTTCAATTTTTTCAACACGAAATTTTCTCTGCTCTAATTCTTTTTGCCATTTATATTTTGTCCAGCGTTGAAAATCGAATGGATCGGCATGGATGGGGTGGAGAAAAGGCGCAGAAAGAAGAATCGTGCCGCCCGGCTTCAGCACTCGGGCACATTCATCAAGTCCAGCTTCGACATTTTCTACATGCTCAAAAAGCTCCAAAGCGCTCACAACGTCGATGCTGGCGGTTTCGATTGGGCTCATGTCGGAAACGTCCAGCACGATATCGGGATGGTGCCCGGGTGCGATATCTGCAAAAATCCACTGCTGTACTCTTCCTTTTGGTTTCTGAAAAACTCCCCGGTCGCGTCCGCCGATATCAAGCACAACCCCATGGTAAAGATCTCGGTATTTTTTCTGAAGTTGGTCGATGTGTCTTCGATGAAAGGTGCGCATATTATTTTTTCTGCTGTATGCATACGCCGTACCATTCGCCCCATTTCACAAAGAAAGAGGTGACATGGAATCCAGCTCTTTCGAGCTCATCGCGGATTTCTTCTTCCGTGTACTCGGTGAAGTGCGTGGGGTCCAGGCGGTATTCATAGCCGTTTTCACGAAGGTAGAAGGCAAGCCATTCACGCGTGGCAAGCGGAACGCGGACGAGGATCTTTGGTGCGAGTTTGGAGATCTTCTTTAAAAATTCATCGCGTTTGTCGATGTGCTCAAGGACATTTGAAAGTGTGATGGTGTCAAATTTCTTTTCGAAAGGATACGTGGTGGCGTCACCGGCGATGAAGGTGAGATTTTTTTCTGGGTGTAGCTTTTTCGCCTTTTCGATATCCTTTGCAATGATGTCGATTCCAACCACATCCTTGGCTTGACCGGCGAGTTTTGCCGCCATGCTTCCGGTGGAACAACCGATATCGAGCACGCGATCTGTGGAAGAGATGTTGCCTGTGAAGAAAAGATCGTAGCGCAGCATTTCGTGCTTGGGGTGGCTTCCGCCATAGGGAATCACCAGTTTTTTAAGAAAAAGGTACGAACGATAATGTAGCTGAACGAAAAAGCGCAGAAGGAGCTTGCGTAAACTGTCGGAACGGTAGGCGCGTAAAAAAACAAAGCGCGCGGGAGCGAGAAAGAATTTTTTCATGGTCTCAGCATAACTTAATTTTTAGCTTTTTTGAAGAGGAAAAAAGAAAGCAGCGGTAGCCAAAAGGCAAAGACCGTCTGGGCAATGACGACACCCCAAACGCCATAGATTTTTCCGAGGACAATCATGGCAGCGATAAGAATGACGCTGCTGCTGATCCTCCCGTAGTAGAGCTCTTTTTGCTTTTTTTGAGAAACAAGTGCATCAGTAAAAAAGCTGATCGGGGAAGCCAGAAGAGAAAGAGCGAAAAGCTGTGTATAGGCAACAGAACTCATGTATTCCGGAAAAAGAAAGCGGTAGAGGTATGGTGCAATAAAAATGTAAAGCAAGGTGAAGGGGATGAATACGATGAAAAGCTTCAGGACTTTGCCCGGAAGGGTCTGCTGAAGAACGGGAAGTTTGTTGCGGGAAAATTTCGGCTGGGTGAGTGGGGAAGCGATGCGGCTAAAAATGTTTTGCATTTGACTGATCGGAATCTGCGCGAAGGTGTAGAGCGCGACTTCTGCGGGGCCAAGAAAATGCCAAAGGATAATCTTGTCCAGCTGCTTAGAAGCGAGGGTGAAGGAATTGATCAAGCTCAAATGTTTGCCAAAAGAAAGCGTTTCTTTGATTTTTCCTGACAGGTTGGGGTCGATGGCTTCAGTTTTTGAGGGAAAGCGTTTGAGTGTAAGTGCAAAGAAAAAAAGATTTAAAAGTGTGTTGGAAGCGAAGTAGAGAAAAAGAATGACGAGTACATGCTGATGAAAAAGAAGTCCGAAAAAAATCGCAAGAGCGGCAAGAGCGGTAGTGAGAGTTCCGATCACGGATTGGAGGCGAAACTCTGCCCTTCCGTTCAAGAATGCCAGGAAGGTGGTTGCAGCATTCATGACGGGAACGAAGATGGCGCACAGGAGAAAAGCAATGGCGAGTTCATTGCTCCCGGTAAAAAAATTCCATGCGGCGAGGGCAAGGGCTGCCAAGCTCCCGAGTGCACCCCATTTGAAGCGGGTGAGAGTCGCAGGGATAAATGATTGGTTTTCTCCGCGAGCAACGGCACGAATGAGTGCGGTGTTCATGCCGTTTAACGTGGGGATGGCGAGGATCGCGGCGATCGAAAGTACGTAGCGATAAAAACCATACTCCTCCACCGGAAGCAGGTGCGCGAAGGCGATAGAGAGCAGGAAAGACGCGGCGCTTGAGAGAACCTGTGAAAGGGTGAGCCAGGAACCACCCTTCGCCAGGTAGGTCATATCGGTGTGAAAAAAATTTCCGGCTCGGCGAAGGATCCGGTCGTTCAGAGTGTGCAGGTGCTGAAATACCATACCTGTATTTTACCCTCTAAAACACCAGCGCGAAAGGTTGGGGAGGATAGAGATGGTGCTGCTTTGACAAGAATATTTTCTTCCGAGCGTTTTGGTGCTATCATTTTCTCCATGAACTTAGAAAATACCCTCAAGTGGATCCTTTACACCGGCTTGTTCGCCGTGCTGTTGATCCCGCTCTTGGTTTTTAGCAACTTTTTCTTTCCATATATTACCGGCAAAGCGTTTGTCTTCCGAATTCTGGTTGAAGTGCTGTTTGTTGTGTGGGTCCTCTTGGCACTTCGCAACCCGATGTATCGCCCGAAATGGTCGGGTGTTTTTCTTGCCCTCGTTTTTTACATTTTTATCATGTTTTTGGCGGGGATGTTTGGGGAAAATCCCGTGAGGAGCTTCTGGAGCAACTATGAGCGTATGATCGGCGTGATTACCTACCTCCACCTTCTTGTATACTTCCTGATCGTGGGCTCCGTCTTTCGCACGCCGAAGATCTGGCATACTTTTTTTGCTTCTTCCTTGGCAATCTCGATTGTCGTAGGCATCAAAGGCCTGCTGCAGATCTCTCCACAGGTGACGCGGGTGTCCGGAACTCTTGGCAATCCGATTTACTTGGCAATCTACTCACTGTTTCATATTTTTCTCGCCGCGTATCTCTTTGCAAATGCTCGAAAGCGCGGGTATGACACCAGTCTGCTGTGGTTCTACGGAATTGCCGGCATTTTTAATGTCATCGTGCTTTACTTCACTGGAACACGCGGAAGTATTCTTGGACTTTTGGGTGGGATCTTTGTGATTATGCTTTTGCTTGCTCTGTTTGAGCGGAAGCGGCAGATGCTGCGAAAAATTGCCATTGGTATTTGTATTTTCTTTGTGGCATTGCCGCTGCTTTTTTTCGCTTTTCGTCATACGGCATTTATCCAGGGCAACCCGACACTCTCGCGTTTCACGGACATTTCGCTTACCGGTGGCGGCGGTGAGGCGCGTTACATGCTTTGGGGGATGAGTCTAGACGGCTTCAAGGAACATCCAATCCTTGGTTGGGGACCGGAAAACTTCCCGATCCTTTTCACGAAATACTACACTCCGGATATGTATTCACAGGAAGCATGGTTTGATCGCGCACACAGCATGATCTTTGATGAGCTTTCTTCCGCGGGAATTTTGGGCGTACTTGGGTATCTCTCGGTCTTTCTTTTTGCGCTGTTTTCACTCTGGAATTTCCGCCGTTTGAAAGCTTTTGGAATGAAGTTTGTCCCAAGTCGCTTCAAACAAGAACAAGAAAAAAGGGAAGGGGCGGAGGACAAAAAAGGTGAAACCAAAAACACCTCTGCGCCTCAATCTGTCGTTTCCGAGAATTCGGAATACGAAGGATTTTCGTTTCTAGAAAAAAGTATTCTTACCGGACTTCTTGCGGCGTACTTCATCCACAACCTTTTTGTTTTTGAAAACCTTTGCAGTCTCATTCTTTTTGCATTTCTTTTGGCCTTCATCCATGAGCGCGCATCCCGCAATAGTGTTTCGTTTTTTGGAGAAAAGTCGGTTGGAAATTTTTCTCGCGGTGCGTGGGTGGGAGTTGTTGGCATACTTGTCGTGGTGGGGATTTACGAAGCCAACTATCTTCCGATGATGCAAAACCTCACGCTTTCTCGCGCCCTCTCTGCTTCGGATGCCGGTTTGCGGTTGGATCTCTTTAAGAAAGCGCTTGCTTACAACACCTTTGGGAATGAAGAAACGCGTGAGCAGATTGTAGAAACTGCCACCTCCCTTGACCCAACAAAAATCCAGTCTCCCGTAGTCCAGCAATACTTTACGCTTGCAGCTTCAGAAATTCAAAAATCCGAAAAAGAGCGGCCGGAAGCTGCTCGTTCATACTTCTTTGAATCCAGCCTCTATGCTCACTACGGAGAACTAGACAAAGCACTGAGCACGATAAACAAAGCACTTGCACTTTCGCCGCTCAAGCAGCAGTTTTTGAACATGAAGACGATGTACCTTTTTGGACTCAATAAATATGATGATGCGATCCAAAATGCAAAAATGACTTACCTTGAAGCACCGGGGGATCAGGATTCCACCAAGCTCTATGCGGCTGCTTTGATTTACGAAAAGCAAACTAAAGAGGCGGAAGATCTTCTGACACAAGCCTTTGGCACTTCTGCTGTTCCTGACACGAGCATTATCAACGCGTACGCGCACATCAAGGATTATCCAGCGTTAATAAATCTCTGGAAAGCGCGTGTGGCACAAAACCCCGATGATGTGCAGTCTCAAATGTCGCTGATTTATGCATATTATAAAAACGGCGACAACAGCGATGCGATAGCTGGACTCAAGGCTCTCGCACAAGCACACCCGGAACTCCAAAAGCAAATTGACCAATACATCACTGACATCCAAAACGGCCGCGATCCAGCGACAGCACAAGCCTCCTGAGATACTGAAGTATTTGACAGAAAAAATTTTTTAATGTAAAAAATATTGGGAAAATATGGAGGAACCTCATGCCCACATATAACCTGCAAGGTTTTTGGTGGAAATTCTTCAACGTGAAAGTTCCCGAAGGGGTCATTCATGATCCCAGAGCGATAAACATCACCCTGGAGATGATCAAAGAAGGAGTGGTGGAACCGGACCGAAGAGAATACATTCGTCACTTTTGGGCCATTGGCACCGAGAGGAAAAGTGTGCCAGAAATCAGCGAATTGTTTGCTTGGTCGCATAAGACCGTTGGCAATCAAAAACGAGACGCAGAGAAAGCGCTTCAGGCTTCCATTCATGTTCAAACCAACGTGCATGTGAGGCGCATGAAAGCGCTGATCCGAGAATATGAGCGTGAATGTGCAATTCTGACTGCATTCGGCATGCTCATAAGCCTGAAGGATCGGTTCGTCCGACTTGTCCGATCTCTCCAGACCAAGTTTTCCATCGCAACCTAAAAACCACTTCACAAACGCATCGCGTTATTCGGGGGCATCAGAAATTGATGCTCCTTTTTGTTTGGGTTGACAATTACTCTTAAAAAGTGCAATTTAGAATAGGATTCACTGTTTAGGAGCACAAAATGGGCGCAGCCCGATATTGCAAAAAAACTCAAGCAGATTTCGAGCGAATTCTTGAAAGCTATTTCTTCTGGATGCTAGCACCTCATTGGTGTTATCTGCACAGCTGGGAATGGGACGAAAAAAAGAAAAAATGGGAACTTAGACGACGACCCAAAGAAGTAAAAGAGCTAATCTATCTTCTTTTACTTCCTCGGGGTTTAGTGCTTCTGGTATATTCAAGTATTGATTTACACGCACGAACTTTCCGTAAGTGCGATGGTGATCGTGTACGTATTTTTCTTGTGCGGGCGGATAACTTTTGCCCGATTCACCCGATCAAAATGCAAAGAAGGTTCAACCGTTCACAGTCAGACGGAAACCTCTTGGCAAAAAAATTTCGGTTCAAAGTGGAAAGTATTCTAAAAGAAATAGGGTATTTTCCTCGGAAAAAATGCAAGTGTGGAGGGATCTTTATCTTAAGAAAAAATCGGAGAGATGCATGTTATTTCTTTGGCTGCGAAAATTACCAGAGAGATGGCAGAACTTCTCATGATTCCACGATTTCTTTGAGAGGGAAAATAGTCCAAAAAGAAGACATTGGAAAATCTGTAATTTCCAAGGGCGGCAAATGAGCCGCCTTTTTTATTTGCAAGTGAGTTATCCCCATCTATCCCCCAAGGTAAAGTATCGAAATTCAAAAGAAGCCTTATTTTTAGGTTTATTTTTATTGATTAGGAGGAATTTTTGTGGTGCGGTAAAATAAAGAAGGGTGAAATTTTATAGAGAATCGCGTTTGGCTTGCGGGTTAGAATTCAGGCGCGGGGCTTTATTAAGCTCACACCCCGTTTCTCATTGAAAATTGAGAAGAGCGTAACCAAATATTTTTATGAATTATTTCATAAAATGTTTCCCTACGGAGGATGGCATGATGGTGTGCCAGCATCCGAATGGAAGCTGGATTGTCTTCTCCAAAAATGAAGACAAAAGAAAACGCCCCAGATAGGACGTTTCTTTAAAGGAATGGAAAGCACCCGAAAGGGTGTTTTCTGTTTTTAGATTAACCCATATCAGCTTAAATGGGAAGAGGATAACAATTCGCACATTTCTCATTTGAATCTCTAGGAAATGTGGGATATTATGAGAAAGAAATGAAAAACGAAGTGGAAAAGAGCGTAAAAACGGCAGGAAACAAAAGCGGAAAAGTGGAGATTCCGCGTGTTGCCATGGCGTCCGAGGATATGCAGAGTGAAAATCTTGCGAAACTTCGCGCGGTTTTTCCGCAGTTTGTGAAAGAAGCGTGGAAGGAAGACGAAAACGGAAAGCATGTGGAGCAGACGATTGACTTTGACGCACTTCGGAAGTTTTTTGAAGATGAAGGAATGCTTTCGGGTTCAGGGTCCGGAACGGGAGCAAGTGATGAAAAATTCGGCCTTTCCTGGGCGGGGAAAAGCGACGCCTTCCGCGCGATCCGCACCCCCGCGACCGGCACGCTCACGCCTACGGAAAAAGAAAGCAAAAACTGGAACGACACGGAAAACCTTTTTCTCGAAGGCGACAACCTCGAAGTGCTCAAACTCCTCCAAAAGCATTATCGGGAGAAAATAAAAATGGTGTACATTGATCCGCCCTACAACACGGGAAAGGACTTTGTGTACAAGGACAACTTCCGTGAAAATGTCTCGGACTATTATGAACGCACGGGGCAGAGCGACGGCGGAATAAAAATGACGAGCAACGCGGAAAGCAACGGCCGCTATCACAGCGATTGGCTCACGATGATGTACCCGCGGCTTTTCTTGGCGAAAAACTTGCTTCGACAGGACGGCGTGATTTTTGTTTCGATCGACGACAACGAGGTCCACAACCTTCGCGCGATCATGAACGAAATTTTCGGGGAGGAGAATTTCGTGGCGCAGATAGTTTGGCAGCGCAAAAGAGGAAGAGACAATTCAGCAAAATTCATGAGTCGTAATCATGAATATATTTTAGTCTATGCACGTTATATCGATAAAGCAGCTTTTAGTAGGCTCAAATTAGAAGAAGTCACCTTAAAGGCTTATAGAAATGCAGACAATGACAAACGCGGAGCGTATCGTTTGCTTGGAGTTTGGGCACGTGGCACCCAAGGCGGTTCAAGATTTGAATTTATTACCAAGACAGGCCAAGTTTTCTCAGAGAGACTTTGGCTAATGAACAAGGATTCGTTGACAAAAATGGATCAAGAAGATCGCCTCGTCTATAAAAAAGGAAGCGAAAAAATTTACCGAAAATTATTTATTGATGAAAATGACGGTAATATTCCTGCTACAATTTGGGATGATACATCTAATGCTGCAAACGCTGCTGATGAGATCAAAAATATTTTTGATTTTCAGATTTTTGATACAGTCAAACCAATTCCTTACATTAAAAGGATGGTTCAGCTTGCAACTTCAGAAAATGACATAATTCTTGATTTCTTCGCAGGGTCGGGAACAACCGCGCATGCCGTGATGGATTTGAACGCCGAAGATGGCGGAAGCCGTCGCTTCATTTGCGTACAACTTCCCGAAGAAACCGCAGAAGATTCCGAAGCACGGAAAGCAGGGTACGAGACGATCGCGCAGATTTCCCGGGAACGCATCCGCCGTGCGGGAGAGAAAATCAAAGCACGCTATGAGAAAATGGATCGATACGAGATGAAGAATGGAGATATTGTTCGATCTGATATTTCAAAAAATAAAAATCTTGATCTTGGCTTCAAAGCATTTACGCTTTTGCCTTCAAACTATCGCCGTTGGCGCGAGCTTACCGAAGAAGACGACGAAGAGATCTTCTTGGCGCAAACCAAACTTTTCCTGGAGAAACCTTTGATCGATCGGTATGATGAAAAGTCCGTCGTTTACGAAGTGCTTTTGAAAGAAGGCTTTAGTCTGAACGCCAAAGTGAAAAAAGAAACGCACGGAAGCTTGGATCTTTGGCATGTTTCCGATCATGAGGATTTTGCGGAAGAAAAGGTGAGTGAAATGGACGGAGAAAGCAAAGGAAAGGCGAAGAAAGCAACCGAAGCCGCCCCGACCGCACCGCGAGAGCTGTACGTCACCTTTGCCAAAACTTTGACTCAAGACGAAGTAGACGCGCTCAAACTCCCCAAAGACACCCTCTTCGTCTGCCTCGATTCCGCCCTCGACGACACCACGAAAGTAAATTTGGTGAGAAATTTAACGGTTAAGGTGATTTAAGGAATATGATTTCTCGAGTAGAAATTGAAAATTTTAGAATTTTCAAAGAAAAATTTCTTTTAGAAAATCTCGGGATTCCAGATGGTAGTACTCCAGGATCTGGAATGACGGTTTTGTTGGGCGAGAATGGGTGTGGCAAAACTTCAATTTTAGACGCTATTGCTGTAGCATTAAATAGAAATTACGCTGAAAATTTTTCTTTTGAAGATTTAAGAAATAAAGAAAAAATTACTTCAATACATGTAGAGAGTAATGAGAAATTTCCGGTTCAGATGGCAACTCAAGGTTCTACTTTTAATGCGACAGGGTTTTATTTTGAGGGAAAATTTAGAGAAGTGGATACTTCTTTGCGTTTATCAAAATTAATCACAAAGAAACGCTCTTATAAACCAGTTAAGGGAATAGCGGAAGAGGTAAACCTTAAAATTGACGTGCTTAATGATCACGGGGTAGAGCGTCATTCAGATTTTAATATTTTGTATTTAGGTAAAAACCGAACAAGTCAAATTAAACCAGG
>DASSSU010000025.1:0-23745 GCA_035708305.1 Minisyncoccota bacterium
AAAGAAGCGGCAGAAAAGAAGCACGTGGCGATCGATGTGAACGACTTGATCAAAACCGACGACCAGCGGCGGGAAATTTTGAAAGAAATTGAGGCGCGCCGAGCAGAGCAAAACTTTTTCAGTCAAAAGATCCCCCAAGCAAACGAGAACGAAAAAGAAGGGATTTTTATCGAGATGCGGAAGCTGAAGGAAGATCTTCAAAAACGAGAAGGAGAGCTCAAAGAGGTGATGAAAAAATGGCAAAGCCTCATGCTCCAGGTACCGAACATTCCCGACGTTTCCGTGCCGGAGGGAGCATCTGACGAAGACAACCTCGAAATACGTACGTGGGGCGAGATCCCGAAATTTTCTTTCTCGGCTAAGAGCCACATCGAACTTGCCGAGCAGCATGACCTTGCGGACTTCAAGAGAGGAACAGCTGTTTCTGGTTTTCGCGGGTACTTTTTGAAAAACGAAGGGGCAACGCTGTCTTTTGCACTATGGAATTTTTTCGTCAGGCATTTGACGGCAGACGGCTTCACTCCGATGATCGTACCATCGATGGTCAACAAAGAAACGCTTCTTGGAACTGGCTACTTGCCTCAGGGCGAGGATGATTTATATAAAACGCAAGACGAAATGTACCTTTCCGGAACAGCAGAAGTGGCGACCATGTCGTATTTGGCGGATACGGTTCTCGAAGAAAAAGATTTGCCACTGAAGTTTGTTTCTTTTTCTCCGTGTTTCCGCCGGGAAGCGGGAAGTTATGGAAAAGACACAAAAGGCCTCATGCGCGTGCACGAATTTTTCAAAGTGGAGCAGGTGGTGATCTGTGAGGCAAGCCACCAGACGAGCGTAAAGCACCACGAAGAATTGACCGCGAACGCCGAAACGCTCATGCAAAAACTGGGAATCCCGTACCGTGTGGTAGCAAACTGCGGCGGTGATCTCGGGCTGGGGCAGGTGAAAAAGTACGACATTGAAGCATGGGTTCCATCGGAAGGGAAGTATCGCGAAACCCATTCAGCTTCGTATTTTCATGATTTCCAAACGCGCCGCCTGAATATCCGCTACCGCGACAAGGATGGAAAACTTCGGTTTGCTCACTCCCTCAACGACACAGCTGTTGCGACGCCGCGTGTTTTAATTCCGCTTTTGGAAAATCATCAGCGGGAAGACGGATCAATCATTATTCCGGAGTCGCTCAGAGAATATTTTGGCAAGGAGAAGATCGGATAATCACCTCACCCTATGTCCGCTCGTTTTTTGCGAAAACGCCGCACGCTCAAAACCTCCGCCATTGCACGGCGGCGAAGGAAAGTATTTTTCATCAAAGTGATCTTGGTGCTGCTTCTTTGTGTGCTGGTTGTTTTTGGCGTCTCGCGTTTATTTTCAAGCAAATCTCTCACGATTCAGAATATTGAAATTTCAGGCAATCAGTCGGTTAGCGCGCAAGATCTTCGTCAAACTGTTCTGCGAGATCTGCAGGGTTCGTACTGGTTCATCATCCCCAAAAAAAGCATTTTTTTCTATCCGAAGAAGAAGATTGCGCGGGATGTTTTAAATACCTATCCGAGAATTTTAAAACTGGAGATCCACCGGGCTGGGTTGCATCAGATCGCGCTTTCTCTCACTGAACGCAAGGCGGCGTTTTCGTGGTGTGGGCTTTCTTTGCCTGAAGGAAATGCGGAAATCGGAAGCAATCAAACATCTCAAGCAGCAGACGGAGCTGCTCTCGCCAGTGAAACTTCCGCAAGCAGCACAGGAGATACTCCTGCCTTGGTCGTTGATGTTCCTGAGCAGTGCTATCTATTAGACGGCAATGGCTACCTTTTTGCCGATGAGTCGGCAAGTTCTACGGCAAAATATCTGAAATTCTATGGGCCGCTTTTTCACCAAAGTGCTGCACCAAATGCCTCCTCCACTGCCTCTACCACCCCAGATACAGCATCTCCGCTGGGAAGCTCTTTCTTGGGCGCGGGGAACTTTGCGAAACTGATCAGTGTAGTGAACGGTCTGCAAGAAAATGACATCGCGGTGACCTACGCCCTCTGGGACGGAAAGGACAAAATTTCTCTGGGAACAGAATCGGGCTATCAGGTTTGGTTTTCTGTCACCCAAAACCCCACGGAGGTCATTGAGAATTTCAAAGCAGTCTTGGCTTCAGACGCTTTTCGAGGAACGAGCGGACAGAAAGAACTTCAAAGTCTAGAGTACATTGATCTTCGTTTTGGAAATCGAGTTTTCTACAAGTAAACATTTTTGCTTCTGCAAAAGACTTGTATAATAAAAGCATGGACACGGCGCATCTCGTACGCATGCTTCTCTCTTGGCATTACGGCCAGGCTCTCTCAGACATGCGTTTCATTTGGATGAATTTTATGCGGCTTATTTACCGTGTTTTTTCTCTTCCGGATCTTCTGCGGACACTTTTTTCTCCGTGGAGGCGGATGACAGAACCGTACTCCAAGCGTCCCGGTGTGTTTGATCCCGGACAAATCGCTGCTGCTCTGGTGGTGAACACCATGATGCGTATCGTGGGGCTTTTTGTGCGGGTGATCTTTATTGCTTTGAGCTTGGCTCTCTTCACGATTGTCATTGTGCTCGGGCTTTTTATTTTTCTGCTGTGGATCTTTATGCCGCTAGTTCTTCTGGGCTCTTTCGGTTTTGGGTTAGCCTTGCTGCTTCTGTAAATTCACAAACGCCATGAAACATCTCATCCCACACACACGAGCGGAAATGGAGGAAAAAGGTCTGAATCTGCCGGAGGATCAAACGGAACAGACGATTGAAACATCCGCTCCAACTTTTGACGAAGCAGAATCTTCTGTGCTTGAAGGAACGCCGATTGCTGAAATTCCGATGGGAGAAAAAAAAGAAATTCCAGCTTCAGTTTCCAAACCTGCCGCGACATTCCCAAATCTGCCAAAAACAAAAGCTACGTTGCCCGCCGTTTCTGTTTCAAAATCCTTCAAGAAAATTCCGTTTGTGAAGCGGGAAAAATCCTACTCCCAAAAAGTTATTTCGCCGGAAAAAATGCCCGTGTATTCGCTTTTTCTTTTGGAAGACGTGTTCCCACACGCTCGCCGTCATGCCTTTCTTCGTCTTTTTGGGCTGGTGATTCTCCTTGCGTTTTTTCTCGCATTTCTCTCGCTCTTATTCCTCTTTTCGGGAAATAGCTTTTCCGCTTTGCCGTTTTCCATCTCTCCTGACGCGCTTCATACGATCATTCAAAAGGCGAGTGGTATTTTCTTCGTTGGTTTTTCTTTTTGGTGTTTTGTGTATGTACTGGAGACATTTTACCGCTCACTGTATTATCACAATCGCGAGCATGTGGCAAAAACAACCGGCCGCCGTGATGTAACGGTTTCCGAAGTGATCGAATACTTCCACGATGATCCGAGTGGGGACATCTTGCGGATGTTTTTGCTCTCAGCACTTGGAAAAATGACCATGTTGCGTCTCGGAATCGGCAATGATGAGGTAGAGAATTTTTTAAAGCAGCGGGAAGACAAACGCACGGTCAGTTTTTTTGAAATCGAACAAAACGGCATCATCACACGGGAAGACTTGGCAAAGTACCTGTTTGAAAAATATCAAGAATTTTCTCAGTTCCTTTTCCGACACAACATTTCCAAAGAAATTTTCTTGAGTACACTTTCATGGATGGTTGAGCTGGATCTTCGTGACAAATTCCAGGAACGGTGGTGGTCACGCGATCGGCTTGCGAAGATTCCCGGGCTTGGCAACGAATGGTCCTACGGGGCGGCATTTGCACTTGCTCGCTACAGCCGCGATATCTCTGGAAACGCCGTTGACGAGACTTCAGCAGACTTCCTTGAACGACGGAAAAAATATGTGACGGCGGTGGAAACGATTCTTTCCAAGCAGACAGAAGCGAATGTGCTCTTGATCGGAGATGAGGGTGTGGGAAAAGAAGATATTTTGAGGGACATTGCTGGACGAGTGAGCCTTGGCAACACCACGCCCGAACTGGTGGCGCATCGAATGGTAGAGCTCGATACGGCTCTGCTTGTTTCGAGTACACAAACCAAAAATAATTTTGAGCTTGAGTTTATGAGCATTCTCTCCGATGCACAATCAGCGGGGAATGTCATTCTCGTTTTTCCTGATTTCGCCGGATTTTTGGAAAGTGCACACGCCTCCGGATCGGACGCACTTGGGATTTTGGATCGCTACCTTGACGCTGCGGAATTCCGCGTGGTGGCTCTTGCAAACAAGTCCGAATACCATCAATTTTTTGAGACGAATTCTCAGATTGCCAGCCGGTTCCAGACGGTCACTATGGAAGAGCCGGGATTTGAAAGCGTGGTGGGAATCCTGGAGGAAAGAGCGCTCTTTCTTGAGCAGGAGTACGAACTTTTTTTCACGTACCCTGCGCTTCTTGAAGTGGCGAAAGCGGCCGTTTACTACATTGCGGAAGGGGTGATGCCGGACAAGGCACTGGATCTGCTGGTGGAAATTGCGCCGGCAGCAAGAGAAAATGGCGACGTGCTGGTAACCAAAGAAGTTGTACAGGCGTACGTGAGCCAAAAAACGCACATCCCGATGGGAAAGATCGATGAAGAAGAAAAAGATAAGCTTGAGAACCTCGAAGAATCCTTGCACGCGCTCGTTATCGGGCAGGAAAAGGCAATTGAAGCACTTTCGGACGCTCTCCGTCGCTCGCGTGCCGGGATACGCAACCTTGAGAAGCCGATCGGTTCATTTCTCTTTCTTGGCCCAACTGGAGTCGGGAAAACGCAGACCGCCAAAGCTGTTGCACAGGTTTTCTTTGGCGACCGCAATGCGCTTTCTCGGTTGGACATGTCCGAATACCAGGCGGATGATGCACTGGAACGTCTGATCGGATCCTTTGATACCGGCAAAGTGGGAACACTGACCACACTTATCAAAAGTCGTTCTTACGGCGTGCTCCTTCTCGATGAGTTTGAAAAAGCCAACCGCGATGTGCATGATCTTTTTTTGCAGGTTCTTGACGAAGGGTTTTTTTCCGATATGGGTGGGCGAAAAGTTAACGCCCGCAATCTGATTTTTATCGCCACTTCGAACGCCGGAAGCAACCTGATCTGGGAAGCTTTTGAGCAGGGGAAGGATGTGACGAACATGAAAGATGAGCTGGTGCAGTACGTAATCAATGAAGGCATTTATCGTCCGGAATTCTTGAACCGTTTCGACGAGATCATTGTTTTCCATCCGCTCTCACGCGAGCAGATTCGGGAAGTGGCAACGCTTATGCTTCAGGATGCACAGAAGAGAATCAAAACTCAAGGCTACGAACTGGTGATCAATGAACCGCTGATCGAATACGCGGTCAACCAGGGTTACGATCCTGCGTTTGGCGCACGGCCGATGGAACGGGCGATTAAAGACACGGTAGAGCAGGTGATTGCGAAGAAAATCATTTCTGGCGACGTCCTTCCGGGGGATCGGATCGAGCTGACGAATGAGGATTTTTCGAAATGAGAGAAATTTCAGCTTTCCTTTTCGGCTATTTTGTGGCCAGAAATAAAAAGCAGCCTTTCAAAGAAAAGCTGCTTTAAGGAAGTTGCTGTGGTTCGGTTATCCTGGTAGGGTGCATATTGCGATTTCCATTTCCATGGCATTGAGTCGATTTTCCAAAAACCGAAGAAATTCATCCGGCTTCATGGGCGTTGGTGATCGTTCAATGCGGTGGGAAGAAAAATCGCGAGGTGACACATGTCGGGCACATATGGAATGTTGAAACCCTTCTAGATATAATCGGGACGCAAAACGTTTGAGGGTGGTCTGATCCCGGAAAGGGCCGACGTATCGGTAAAATGTTGTCACGCCGTCGGGGTGTTTTATGGTAACCTTGAAAGATCCACAGACTTGATGAGTACGCATGGCGGCCTCCATCATGCTTGTGTGTCCACCAAAATTTTATTAATCTTCTCCTTGTATGTCAAACTTTTGGAAAGACCTGAAAAAACCGATTTTTGCTTTGGCGCCAATGGCGGACGTGACCGATGCCGCCTTTCGGAGAATTATCGCCAAGTACGGCAAACCGGATGTGATTTTCACGGAGTTTGTTTCCACGGACGGACTGGTGCACCCAGATGCGCGAGAACGCCTGCTGCTTGATTTTATGTACGACGAAAGTGAGCATCCGATTGTGGCGCAGATTTTTGGCGCCACGCCGGAGCATTTTTTTGAAGTGGCAAAGCTGGTGCGAGAGCTTGGCTTTGATGGGGTGGATATCAACATGGGTTGTCCGGAGCGAAAAATTCAGAAGCAAAATGCCTGCGCGGCACTGATTCAAAACCCAAAACTCGCCAAAGAGATCGTCGTAGCAACCAAAGAAGGTGCGGGAGATTTGCCCGTTTCCGTAAAAACGCGTATTGGCTACAACACCAACGAAATCGAAACCTGGATCCCTGCTATTCTGGAGGCAGACCCAGTCGCGCTTACGATTCATGCGCGAACAAAAAAAGAGATGTCGAAGGTCCCAGCGCATTGGGACGCGGTGAAGCGTGCGGTGGAAATTCGCGATGCACTTGGGAGTGAAGCGCTCATTATCGGTAACGGGGATGTGAAAGACCGAAAAGAGGCGAAAGAAAAGGTCCGTGAAACCGGCGTGGATGGCGTGATGATCGGGCGCGGGATTTTTGGTAATCCGTGGCTTTTCAGCCAAGAAACGAATCGGGAAGATTTGTCACTTGAGGAACGCTTTCGCGTAATGATCGAGCACACCCGACTTTTTGAAGAACTCATTGGCAGGGCAAAAAACTTCGCACTCATGAAAAAGCATTACAAGGCGTACGTGGAAGGTTTTGACGGCGCGAAAGAACTTCGCATCAAACTCATGGAGGCCAAAGACGCGGACGAAGTAGAGCGTATTACCCTAGAATTCCTCACCCAAAATTCCTTACCAGAAAACGCTTGACAAGGCATATCAAAAAACTCCGTATTGCACAGAGTTTTTTGATATGCCTTGTACCTGTAAGCCGAATTCTGTTCCGCAAAAAGCGGAGATAATTATTTATCTGGGAAATGCATTGCTGCATTCCTCAAGCGGCACTTCCCGCAAGCGGGACACGGCCTTGCACGCTGGTAAGGATTTAGCCGTTTCACTTCTCGCGTTTCCGCAAGAATTCACCCCGAAGGGTGCCCTAATCTTTCGATCACGGGCGTCACTGTTCGCACCTCGGAGATTGCTCTCGGCGGGTGTTACCCGCTACCGTGCTGCTTTGCCGAAACAAAGCGCGTGTTCGGACTTTCCTCCCTTTGCCAAAACAAAGAGCAATTATCCGATACAAGATAAAAGCACTATACCATTTTTGTCATTTTACAACAATACATCACATCTAACTTTTTGTCACAAACTGCAAACAGGTATAAAAAGAGGTGTTTTCAAGAGCGAGTGGTAAGAGTGAAGCAATTAGAGTTTTTTGACTTGTTCAACGATCATAGATGCTTCGTCGTTTCGTTTGGAGAATTTTCCTTTGATCACTACGCAGGTGTTTTCGGTGAGAATATCTTTGAACTTTTCAAATGCTTTCGGAAAGGCCACCACTTCAAGCGCGTCTTCCATGTCCGCGAGACGGATGAACGCCATGCGGTCGCCCTTTTTGGTCATGATGGGTTTGATTTCCTCAAGAATTCCCGCGGCCACCACCACACTTTCGGCGCGTGCGTGCTCTTTGATTTTTTTCAGGCTGGATTTGTTCTTCTCCAGGCGTTCCTGGAACTTCTGAAGCGGATGTCCGGTGAGATAAAAGCCGAGTAGTTCTTTTTCCCACGCTAAGCGTTCGTCTATGCTTGCCGGTGCTGCTTCACGCAAAGTGAAATTTGAAAATCCGGTGTTGGTGAGTCCGGCAAAAAGTGAGTTTTGGTTTTTGGTAATTTCCGAAGTTTTTTCCTTTACATACAAAAGTGCGTCTTCTAAGTTGGCGAGGAGTGCGCCGCGTTCTCCCAGTGTGTCCATCGCGCCGGACATGATCAGCGCTTCAAGGGACTTTTTATTCAAGTCTTTGTGTGTGATCCGGTCGAGAAAATCGGCAAAAGAGAAAAATTTTCCGTTTGCTTTTCGCTCGGCAATGATCGCGTCGGAAATGGCACTTCCGAGGTTTTTGATGGTGTAGAGCCCAAAGCGAATGCTGTCGTTTCTTGTTGCGCCGGAAGCTACGCTGAAGTCTCCGATGCTTTCGTTGACGTCCGGCGGCAGAACCGGGATGTTCATGCGTTTGCATTCCGCGATGATCTCGGCGATTTTTTCTGTGTTGCCGGCATCAGCGGTGAGGATGGCGGTCATGTAGGGAACGGGGAAGTTGGCTTTCATGTACGCAGTCTGGTACGCCACACGGCCGTAGCTCGCAGCGTGCGCTTTGTTGAAGCCGTACGCCTGGAACGGTTCAAAGAGTTTCCACAAGTGCTCGGCAAAAGCTTTGGTTTGTCCGTTCTTGATAATTCCATCCACGAGTTTTGCTTTTTGCGCGGCCATTTCCGCCGGGATTTTCTTTCCCACCGCTTTGCGAAACTTGTCTGCTTCCAGCCAGGTGTAGCCAGCAAGCTCGATCGCAGAGAAAAGCAGATCATCCTGATACACCACCAAGCCATACGACTCTTCCAGGTATCGCTTCATTCGCGGGTCCGGGTACTCGATCAGCTGTGGGTTGTTTTTGCGGCGGATGTAGTCCGGGATCACGTCCATCGGTCCCGGGCGGTAGAGCGCTACCATGGCGTTGATGTCGTGAATGGTGGTCGGGCGCAGCTCCATGAGGTAGCGCGTCATGCCGATGCCGCCAAGCTGGAAGAGTCCGACTGTTTCGCCGCGCGCAAGAAGCTCAAATGTTTTTTTGTCATCAAGCGGGACATTTTCGATATCAACTTCTACGCCCTCAAGCTCTTTCACGAGACGGATGGCGTCTGAGAGGATGGCAAGGTTGCGGATACCGAGGAAGTCAAACTTCAATAACCCGGCATCTTCTACGGCGTGCATGTCGTACTGGGTGATGATTTTGCCACCCTTCGGGTCGAGCTGGAGCGGAACGAAATCCGTGAGCGGACCAGGAGAGATCACCACTCCGGCGGCGTGGATTGAAATGTGCCGTGCCGAACCCTCCACCTTTTTTGCCAGGTCAATGATTTCCTCTACTTCATCTTCATTTTGGTAGAGTTCCCGAAGTTCCGAAACTTCTTCCATCGCACGGTCAATGGTCATAGGGAAGCCTTGTGCGCCGAAGGGAATGAGTTTTGAAATCTTGTCACCCACGGAGTACGGATAGCCGAGTGCACGGGCAATGTCTTTCACCGCACCGCGTGCTGCCATGGTTCCAAAAGTACCGATCTGTGCCACGTGGTCGACTCCGTACTTTCTTCGTGCGTAGGCGATCATCTCGTCTCGGCGGTTGTCGGCGATGTCCATGTCAATGTCCGGCGCGGAAGGGCGTTCTGGGTTCAAGAAGCGCTCAAAGGGAAGCTTGTAGTAGAGCGGGTCAATCGTCGTGATGCCAATCAAATACGCAACAAGCGAACCGCCGGCGGAACCTCGCGTGGTGGCAAAGATCCCGCTGTTCTTTGCAAAAACCAACAGATCCGAAACCACGAGAAAGTATGGTGAATATCCTTTTTGTCGGATCACGGAAAGTTCGTACTCCATGCGCTCCAGCACTTCCGGGCTTTCGGGAAGTCCGCGGTCAGCAATACCTTTCCGGGCGCGCTCGGCCAACATTTCGTCGTAGGACATGCCTTCGGTTTTTTCAATGTTCGGAAATACCCAGGCACCCAAGTTGAGCTCCACGTTGCAGCGGTCGGCGATTTTTCGCGTGTTTGCAAGCGCCTCCGGATACTCGCGGAAGTATTCCTTGGCCTGTTTTTCCGAAATAAACGACAGATCTTCCTGAGAAAAAACCTGATTCCGGCCGTTTTGCACCGACAAAAGTGCATTGTAGGCCATTTTGTCTTCGGGGAATAAATAAAAGCTCTCTTGTGCCGTCACCAAAGGAATATCGAGCTTTTTCCCCAAGGCGGCGATTTTCTGCACGGTTTCCGCGTGGTGCGGCGTGCGCGGGCGATGGGTGATCTGGAGGAAAAAGTTCTCTGCACCAAAGATTTCTTGGTAGGCTCGTGCTGCTGCTTCCGCACTTTTTTCACCGCGATGTGACAGAGTTTGAAAAATCTCGGAAGTGTCCGCGCCAGAGAGACAAATGAGTCCTTCGTGGTGTTCCTGCAAAAGTTTGCGATCCACGCGCGGTTTTTCCAAAAATCCCTCCAGGTAAGAGCGGGTGACGATTTTGATGAGGTTGCGATACCCAGCGGTGTTTTCCGCAAGCAAGACCAGATCATGGATTTCTGCATCTGCTCCGCTTTTCTCGTTCCGGTCGGAAACCACAAAAACCTGCACACCCAAAATCGGCTTCATCTCCGCTTCTTGGCAGTTCTTGTAAAATTCAATTGCGCCATAGAGATTGCCCAAATCCGTGAGCGCGAAGGTGTTCATACCAAGTTCTTTGGCACGGGCGATAAGTTCCGGAATCTTCGGCAATGCGGAAAGCAAGGAGTAGTGAGAATGTACATTCAGATTGACGAAAGACGAGGCCATATTTTCTTTGATTATAGCACAGGAAGGCGAGAGAAAATTTCTGTGGAAAACGCTTGACTTTTACGCCGAAAAATTATTTAATTTACTTGGACTGAACCAAAAGAGTCAGGGGAGAGAGCAATGAAAGAGAAATTCTTTTCTGATCTTAAGCCGCAGAAGTGGCAGCCTTGGGTGATTTATACTCAGGACGATCTCGAGAGAAATCGAAAGAGACTGCTGTGGCAGTTGAGGTTGGTAGTCGGCGGATTTCTTCTGGAAGTCTTCACGCTCGCGCAGGTTCTTTCAGAAATTTCGACGAAAGGCCTTGATAAAAGGCTGTCCGTTAACGTATTGCTTGTGTTGCTGATCTTCGCAGGCCTTTGCTGGTCTTTGTGGAGCTCTAAAAAAGACTGGAAAAGATTTTTGAAGATTCAGGCGATTATGCAGAAGTGAAACTTCCATCAAGCCGCCCTGAGTATTCGGGCGGCTTTATTGTGGGTACTGAATAAGTTATCCACAGCGAGATTCTTGACAAAAAAAGAGGAAGGAATATACTTTTCGTATCCTTACTTTAGGATACTTTGTTCTTTCTTTTCTATTTTTTATTTTTTCAATTCCCAGACCATTTTTGGTCTTTTTCTGTTTTTGGGCCTTTTTCACAAAAAGAGAGGTTGAGGAGATGGACAGAAGATTTTTACGACTTTGGATGCTTGTCTTTTTGGGACTGATGATCTTCGTCGTGTATTTCACCTGGAAGTATATTCTTCTGCTGATACTGATCACGCTGGTCATCCTTCTTCCCGCGCTGATGCGTATACAGAAATTTTTTGAGAAATTCCCCTGATATTATATTGAGATTTTCAGTCTTTATTCGTACTCGGCCGTTCTTCTGACGACCGAGTTTTTTGTTGATAGATTTTTCTTTTTTGGAGCGGTATCATGAGGGGAAAATATGAGAGAGATGAAGCTTGAAGAGTACCAATATTTGGCCGGAGTGGACGAAGCTGGTCGTGGACCGATCGCCGGACCGGTGGCGGTCGGAGTCGTGTGCGTGCCGCGGCATTTGGAAGAAAAAGTTTTTGCAGTGTTTGATGGGATCAAGGACTCCAAGCAGCTGACGGCTGGGCAGCGGGAAATGTGGTTTGCAAAGATGCTCGCAGAAAAAGAACAGGGGAATTTGGACTTCGCGGCTTGCTTGAGCTCGCAGGCGATGATTGATGAAAAGGGAATTGTGTTTTCCATCCGTCACGCCATGAAGCGCGCGTTCACCAAGGTGCAGCCGCCGTGCAGGCGCTCTCAAATGCGGGTGCTTTTGGACGGTGCGCTTGCTGCTCCCAAGTCTTTTTCCAACCAAATCACGATCATCCGCGGGGATGAAACGGAAAAAATCATCTCTATGGCGTCCGTGGCGGCAAAAGTCTTGCGTGACCGAAAAATGATCGCCCTTGCCAAAAAACATCCCGAATACGGCTTTGAAAAGAACAAAGGCTACGGTACGCTTTTTCACTATCAGCAAATCAAAAAAAACGGAACGTGCGTTATCCACAGGCTTTCATTTCTGAAAAAGTTCTATGAAAATGAAGAAAATATGAAAAAGGGGATAATTTAGTTGAATGTTTGAAATTTCTGTGGTAGTGTAGTGACTGGAGGGCATGAAACACAATCATCAATGGAGTTTCAAAAATGAATTCCGAAAAAAGATTCACGGTTAAAATGAATATTTCTCGCTTGTCTCCTCAGAGCCTGAAAAATTTTCCAGAGGAACTTTTGAAAATGGGTGGTGAGACTTCATACTACTTTCCGATTGCTAAAGGAATCATCACAGCAAATTTAGAAAAGTTATCTTCTGAGATTTTCAATGATCTCTTTCAGCGGGGCTTAGCCTAGTACCTTACACACCCTCCCAATACAACCCCCTTGTATCGAGGGGGTTGATTATTTCTTAAAAATCCTTATCATTGCTTTTATGTCAGTACGAATGCGCCACACCCGTGCACATACGGGAAATAGACGATCTCATCACGCTCTTTCAGAAGCACGGCTTTCTACGTGCGCCAAATGTGGCGCCAAGCATCTTCGCCATCACGCGTGCGAGGCGTGCGGAACCTACCGCGGAAAGCAGGTTATGAACGTTCTGAAGGATGCGGAGAAGAAAATAAAAAACGCAGAACGCCTCGGAGCAAAGCAAGAAAAAGCCGCAAAGGCTTCCAAAAAAGAAGAGACTTCACAGGCTTAGTTTTTGTGAGGTTTTTTGTTCTTGCATTGGTCAGAGCCGGATTTGAAAGATCTTTCAATATTATTTATGGCGAATCGGCACCTTTCACGCTCGCTTGTTTTGCAAACACTCTTTGAGTGGGATTTTCGTGATCTCTCCGAAAAAGAAGCGGAAGCGGTTTTCTTCCGCAACCTTGCCGAGTTTGCACCTGGTGTGGGTTCTGATCCATTTGCGGAAAACCTCCTGCGTAACATTTTGCACAAGCACGAGACGATTGATGAAATCTTGGAAAAAGCTGCACCTGAATGGCCGCTTGAAAAAATTTCAATCATTGACCGCAATATCCTTCGCATTGGGATTTACGAACTGCTTTTTTCTGAACGCGGTGAAGTTCCGCCAAAGGTTGCTATCAACGAAGCGATCGAAATTGCAAAAGGTTTTGGTGGCGAATCAAGCGGCCGATTTGCAAACGGTGTGCTTGGCGCTATTTATAAAGAACTCGGCGAACCGGGAAAAAACGAAACGAGTTTTAAAAACAAAAAAGAGCGGAAGAAAGTTGAGCTTGCCAATCTCCCGGTGGACGCCCTTGTCGGCTCGGTAGTATACGCGATAAAAGAAGACAATGTGTATCTCGCGCTTGTGCATGACATTTTTGGGCACTGGACGCTTGCCAAGGGGCACTTAAAGGGCAACGAATCCGAGGAAGAAGCTGCCGTCCGAAAGATCCGCGAAGAGCTAGGGATTGCGGCTTCTGTAGAAAAAGAAATTGGCAAAAACGAATATGTGGCGTCTGATCCAGAAAAAGGAAAGATACGGAAAAGCGTCAAATATTTCCTCGCACAGTCGGAGTATCAGCCGCTCCAAAAGGGAGAGAGTGGCGGCTTGGATGACGCCAAGTGGTTCCCGCTTGCGGAGGCGGCGAGCTTAAATTTTTATGAAGATATTTTGCCGATTGTGACAAAAGCAGTGACTTCCTTTAAAAAAACATAAACAGAGATATGGAAAATCCTGACGAACATCTTGGAATCTTCGAAAGAAAAATCAACGTAACATTTCACAACAAAAACTTACTCCGGCAGGCTTTCACGCACCGCTCTTTCATCAACGAGCACCGCGAAAGTCCGCTTGCCAACAACGAACGCCTGGAATTTCTGGGTGACGCGGTACTTGAGCTTGCGGCGAGTGATTTTCTGTACAAAAAATATCCTGATGCCATGGAAGGCGAACTCACGTCGTATCGTGCCGGTCTGGTCAACACCAACTCTCTCTCGGAAACGGCGGCGGAACTTGGCATGAACAGCTATCTGCTGCTCTCCAAAGGCGAAGCGCGCGATGAGGAAGGTCGTGCACGACAGTACATACTTGCAGACACGTTTGAAGCGGTTACCGGCGCCATGTACCTTGATCGTGGATACCAAGTGGCGGAAGATTTTTTACACCGTATTCTTTTTCCCAAAATTGACCGAATCGTCGAAAAACGCCTTTGGCAGGATGCAAAAAGCCTATTCCAGGAGCGTGTGCAGGAAATTTACAATGTAACACCCTCGTACGAAGTCCTTCATGAGTCGGGACCGGATCACGACAAAACATTTACTGCTGGAGCTTTTATCGGTGACGAACTTGTTTCACAAGCAGACGGTCCGTCCAAGCAGGAAGCCGAGCAGAACGCGGCGGAGAAAGCGCTCCAGAAAAAAGGCTGGCGGTAATCTTAAAACTTTCAAAATCAGCGATCTGCTGTGTCAGAAGGTAATTTTTGTCACTCACCGTACGCAGAATAATGAAAGTTTTGTTTTACAAGAGACTGGAAGTGTTTACTCGAGAGCGGGAAATTCTGTAACTTGACTATTTTGAAAAATAATTTATAATATAAACGGGTTGCAGCTCCACAACAAAGAGGTACTCGTAATGAATTGGGATTTCTTGAAAGCTTTCTTTGTGTTCCAAGCACTGTTTGTTGGATTGTTTGGTTGCATAGTCCTTTTGCTTTTAAGCAAAGAACGGTTTGAAAGACTGCTTGAGAAGGTTGAGGAATTTTTTAAAAAGAACATAAAGAAGATCCTGTTTGGCATTATCCTGTTCTTTTTTGTCGTTTTTGAGGCAAGAATTACTTATCTGTGCATTGTTGGACAAAAACATTTTGTACAAATAATGTGGTCCACGGTTGCTTATGTCGCAGCACTCTTTCTTCCGTTTGTGTTCGCTCTTGGTTTGAAGGTACTTTCTTTTTTTGACAATCGTAAAAAATCTTCAGAAAGCAGAAAACATGCATGATGGAGCTCCTCCTCGTTGATCTTGACGAGGAGGTTTCTTTTTGTCTGACAGCGGAGGTGAATTTAAGAGAGAATATTGCCAGAAATATCTTTTTCTGCTACTATCTTCGGCATATGGAAAAAACGGATAAGAGCAACGAAAATCTCATGCGGGAGCTGTTTCAGACCGGCGCTCACTACGGGTATTCAAGCAGCCGACGTCATCCCTCAATGAAGCCGGTGATTTTTGGTTCAAAAAACAGCGTACAGATTATTGATCTCGAAAAAACCCTTGAGTACTTGTCCGAAGCGCTGGAATTCATAACTCAGCTTGGGAAAGAAGGAAAGCAGATTCTTTTTGTCGGATCAAAGGCGGAAGCAAAGGCGGCCATTCATGAAACAGCAACCACTTTGGAACAGCCGTATGTGACAGAACGATGGATCGGCGGAACCCTCACGAATCACAAAGAAATCAAGAAGCGTGTAGCTCGGCTTGAAAAACTGGAAGAAGAAGAGGCAAAGGGAAGTTTGGGAGTATACACCAAAAAAGAACGTCTTTTATTCCAACGCGAAAAAGAAAAATTGGCGACATATTTCTCCGGTATCCGAATTCTCAAAGAAACACCAGACGCGCTTTTTGTTGTTGATCCGAAGCATGAATCAATCGCGATCAGTGAAGCACAGAAGTGTGGTGTTCCAGTGATCGCTCTCATGAACCTCGACTGCAACATGTCGGAAGCAAAATTCCCAATCCCGGCGAACGACGCTTCCTTGAAGACCATCGACTTTGTCTTGAAAAAAGTCGTTACTGCTTACCAAGCAGGGAAAACAGAAAGCCGATAATCGAGTTTCTCCGTCTTACCGAATCTTCTGCGGTTTTATTATTTTCTTTATCTTTTTTGAATTATGATCACCACTGAACAAATCAAAAGTTTACGGGAAAAGACAGGTGTTTCCGTAATGCAGTGCAAAAAGGCGCTGGAAGAAGCGAAAGGCGATGAAGAAAAAGCACTCCTTTTCTTGCGCAAAAAGAGCGGCGAGATCGCAGCAAAGAAATCCGACCGTGAGTTCGGCGCCGGGAAAATTGCTTCCTACATCCACGCCGGCGGAACGGTGGGAGTTTTGGTGGAGCTTGTTTCAGAAACGGACTTTGTGGCAAACAACGAGGAGTTTGGTACGCTCGCCCGAGAGATCGCTCTCCACATTGCGGCGATGAATCCTGAAGCGGTGGACCGAGATGGAATTTCCGAAGAGAAAAAAGAAAAAATCCTGGAAGTGATCAACGAAGAAAGCGCGGATCAGGTCAAAGGAAAGCCGGAAGATGTGCAGAAAAAAATCATCGACGGAAAAATGGATGCGTATTACAAAGAAAAAGTTTTGCTGGAGCAGCCGTTTGTGAAAAATCCGGATATTACGATTCGCGAGTTTATCGAAAGCTCTGTGCAGAAGTTTGGAGAAAGAATCGCCGTGGCACGCTTCACACGCTACAATGTTCTTGGCTAAGAACGTTCTTTTCCATTTTTTATAGTAAACTTTAATTAAGAGCCTTCTTTTTTGCGAGGCTTGTCGCCACCTTAGCTCAGTTGGTAGAGCAGCTGTTTTGTAAACAGCAGGTCGTCAGTTCGAGCCTGACAGGTGGCTCCAAAGGATTTCTTTTCTAGGGAGCGAAAATTCTCGCTTGAACTGCTTGAGAAAGCCGCCCTTTTCCTTTATAGTTAAGAGATGAGAGAAGAAGAGAAACTTGGACACCTCCATCCGATTACGATCATAATACGGGAAATCACGGCGCTCTTTACCGAGCTTGGCTTTGAAGTTGCTTCCGGACCAGAGATTGAAGAAGAGTACTATAACTTCGACGCGCTAAATGTCCCGAAAGATCACCCCGCGCGCGACATGCAGGATACATTTTGGCTCCCGTCTTCAGCTGATTCATTTCGTCCTGATGAAACTGACTTGAAGCAAAAAAATTATCAGAAGCGTCTTTTACGAACCCATACTTCGCCCGTACAGGTGCGCTACATGGAAACGCATGAGCCGCCGTTTCAGATCATCGTTCCTGGAAAAGTGTACCGCTATGAAGCGACGGATGCGACTCACGAGACACAATTTCACCAGATCGAAGGCCTGGTGGTGGGAAAAAATCTCTCTCTCGCGAACTTGAAATACGTGCTTCAAGCACTTCTGAAAAAACTCTACGGTGAAGAAATCAACATCAAGCTCCGCCCCGGGTATTTTCCGTTTGTGGAGCCGGGAGTGGAGATCGACATGCAGTGCTTCCGCTGTAAAGGCGCTGGCTGTACTTCCTGCAAAGAAAGCGGGTGGATCGAGATCCTGGGCGGCGGCATGGTGCATCCTGCGGTGCTTGAAAATGTCGGCATTGATCCGCGAAAGTGGCGTGGTTTTGCCTTTGGGGTGGGTGTAGAGCGTTTGATTATGCTCAAGTATGGCGTGGAAGATATCCGCATGTTCTACACCGGTGATTTGCGGCTGGTCAATCAATTTTAAAATTTTTTACCAATATGCTTTTTTCTTACCGATGGCTTCAGGAACATTTTGATGATCCGCTTCCAAATCCGCAAGAACTTGCCGATTATCTGACGCTTCATTCTTTCGAAGTGGAGAGTGTGGCAGAAGAGAAGGATGATTTTGTTTTGGACATCGACATTTTGCCAAACCGATCTTCGGACTGCCTTTCGCATGAAGGGGTGGCAAAAGAGATCAGCGTTTTGTTTGAAAAAAAGACAAAAACCCCAGAACATTTTCAGATTCAAGAAATTGAGAGCAAGCCAACCAAGCTTCAGATCTCGGTGGAAGATTCTAAACTTTGCCCGCGGTATATTGGAAGAAAGGTTTCTCGTATCACCGTGGCAGAATCCCCACTCTGGATGAAAGAAAAGC
The DNA here is from genome assembly GCA_035708305.1 of Minisyncoccota bacterium. Lineage (GTDB taxonomy): Bacteria > Patescibacteriota > Minisyncoccia > Phycocordibacterales > DASSSU01 > DASSSU01. Next base: position 17,906 of record DASSSU010000025.1, read on the forward strand.
TGCAAGCGATTGGGCAAAAGTCCATCAACAATATCGTGGACGCAACCAACGTGATCATGTACGAAACCGGACAGCCGCTTCATGCATTTGATGCGGACAAGCTGGATGGTGAAAAAATCTTTGTGCGTCTTGCACGTTCGGGCGAAAAAATCACCACACTCGACGGAAAGGAAGTGCCACTCGACGAAAACACGCTTGTTATTGCCGATGCAAAAGATCCGCTTGCGATTGCCGGAGTGAAAGGTGGAAAGAAAGCCGAGGTGGACAAAAACACAAAAAACATCGTTCTGGAATCTGCCAACTTCCATCCGACCAACATCCGAAAAACTTCTGCACGCGTGAATATTCGCACGGATTCTTCCAAGCGCTTTGAAAACGAAGTTCCGCTGAAAGTTGCAGAGGAGGGAATGGAAACCGTTTCTTCTGTTCTTTTGAAGCTACACCAGAATTCCGGATCTGACAAAGAACAGCCAATCTTTGAAGAAAAAATAGATATTTATCCGGAAAAGTATCGGCAAATAAAAATTTCCGTAAATCCATCGCGCGTGTCTGATATTCTTGGAGTTGAAATTTCTGAAGATGTTCTTGAAGAAACTCTTCACCGGCTGGAATTTCCCTATGAAAAAACGAACGTGATTCAAAAAATGCTTGATCTTGCACCGAAATACGCGGGAACCAAATACGCATACGGGGCGGATCAGTCTACGGGAAAAACAGAACCGAAATCATTTGACAGTTCTTCACTCATCCAATTTCTTTTTGCCGAAGCCGGGATGCTGGTTCCGCGTTTGGCGGTTGACCAGTATTTCTTTGGCGAAGAAGTTGCTTTCGCAGATATGCTGCCCGGAGATGTGGTCTTTTCCAATGCTGCCGAAGAGCAGATTTACTTCAAAAGCGTGCATTTTTTGCCGGGGAAAGAGCTCCCAGAAGGAGTGGATCATGCGGGACTCTACTTGGGAGAGGGCAATATCCTTCACACAAGCCGAGAGCAGCAAAAAGCGGTCATCGAAAAGATGAAGGAAAGCAAGCAGTTTAAAAAAGTTGTTGGAGTTCGCCGAATGGCTGATCCGCACAAAGAACGCTGGCTCGTTTCCGTGCCGGAACATCGTCTCGATCTTGAACGCCCAGAAGACATTGTGGAAGAAATTGGAAGAATTTATGGCTACGAAAAAATTTCTGCCAAACCATTGCCCACTGAAACATTCTCACCCAAGATTCATCGACTCTTCTTTGCTGTCAACAAAATCCGTAATATCCTCTTCACGCTTGGCTTTTCAGAAATTTACACGCACACCCTGCAAAGGAAAGGAGATGTCCGCGTAGCAAACCCCATGGCGCAAGACAAGGCGTTTCTTCGCACTTCTTTGCTTGAAAACATGCAAAAAAGTCTTGATTTGAACGAGAAAAATGCACCACTTTTTGGAGAAGAAGTGCTTACGTTGTTTGAGATTGGGATTGTTTTTCCCGAAGGAAAAGAACACACCGCCCTTGCTATCGGCATCCGCGACACGAAGCGCAAAAAACAGCAGCGAGCGGAAGAGATTTTTCAAAAAGTGGAAGAAGGTTTTCAAGAAGCGTTTGGAAAAAAGCTTCCGCATCGGGAAGGGGAAACCGTTGAAATCAACCTGGATGAATTCATTGCAGATATTCCTGAAAAGTTCTCGTACGAAGATGTTTTAGAAAAAAAAGCGGCGGGAGAAAAATACGAGAGTATTTCTTCGTACCCGTTCCTGCTTCGCGATATTGCAGTTTTTGTCTCCGAAGGAGAAGATGCTTTCGAGATTTTGCGTCTTATTTCGGAGGAGGGAAAAGACCTTCTGGTGCGCACGACACTCTTTGACATCTTTGAGAAAACGTTTGAAGACGGTTTAAAGAAAACTTCTTATGCGTATCACATTGTGTTTCAGGCAAAGGACCGAACACTCTCTGATGAAGAAGCCAACCGGATCATGGATCAAGTAACAAAAAGACTGAACGAAAAGCCGGGATTTTCTGTACGTTAAAAGCCCTGTGAGGAGGAAAAGATAGGAAAACTTCCTTGGTTATCTTCATTTTTCACGCTAAAATGAAGGAGCATGTTTGAAGTTCCTACTGGATTTACTCTTATTTTTTACGGCTTGTCGCTCCTCAATAAGTCGGCGTCTTGGTGGCTACCATTTCTTTTGGGGTTCATTGCCTGGGAACTCTGGATTGACTACCGTCAGCGGGATTATATTTCCAAGATCAAGTGGACCATGCTCGAGATTCTCATACCGGAAGAAGTACAGAAAACCCCACTTGCAATGGAGATCGTGCTCACCGCTTTTCACGAACCCGGAACCGGCAACTGGCTGGATCGCTTTTACAAAGGCCGTGTGATGCTCTGGTCTTCACTTGAGATCGTTTCCGTCGAAGGATCGGTAAAGTTTTTTATCCGCGTTCCTGTGGACATGAAGAACAACGTTGAAGCAAAAATTTATTCTCAATATCCCGGTATCGAGATCTATGAAGTGGAAGATTATACGAAAAACGTAGATTATCATGATGGGACCTGGGATCTTTTTGGGACAGAATTTGAGTTGACCAAGCCCGATCCGTATCCGATCAGAACCTATATCGAGTTCGGCTTGTCGGATGTACAAAAATCAGAGAACCAAACTGATCCGATTTTGCCGGTGTTGGAATTTTTTGGCTCTATGAAGAAAGGCGAGCAGGTTTGGTTTCAAATACTCGTTCAGGCAACCAAAAAAAGATTTAGCAAAAAAAGTTCTCTCTTCGGGAAGCAAGACTGGAAAGCACAAGCAAACGAGATCGTCTCAAGCCTCAAGGGCACAGAAGGGAAGTTTGGTGATTTGACCATCGGAGAACAAAACGCCATCGGTTCGCTTCAGCGTTCTATCAGTAAAATCGGTTTGGATTGCGGTATTCGAGCGGTCTACCTTGCCAAAAAAGATGTTTTTAGTCCGCTCAACATTGGTGCGCTAATCGGGACCATGAAGCAGTTTTCTTCGGAAAACAGCAACAGCTTCGCACCCCAAAATCCGACAAAAATCAACTTCCCTTGGGAAGATTATCGCGGAAAACGCTTAGCAAAGAAAAAAGAGGGAATTTTTGATGCATTCCGATATCGCTCATATTTCTACTCTCCTTTCAAAGAAAAACCATTTGTTTTAAACACGGAAGAGCTTGCCACGATTTATCACTTTCCTCCTCGCGCCGCCGAACCACCTGGCTTTGCTCGCATCGAGTCTCACAAAAGCCAGCCGCCAGCCAATCTTCCAATTTAGTTTTTGATATAATGCACCAGCACCATGCTCCGACTTCTTAAAAAGAAAAGAACTTTCCGCAGCCGTTTTGAGCGGAGAAAAAAGCACACGCTTCTTTCAGAAAGCCTCTTTCTGCTTGCGGCTATTGTGTTTTTTCTCATTACGGCCGGTATTTTTTTCTACAACATGTACATGGAGGCTCCGGTGACGTTTCCCTCTGATCAGGTTGTGGAGGTTCACGCCGGCTCCACGCTCGCGGATGTAGCAAACAACCTTGAAACGCTTTCGTTCATCAGGAGTTCCAAGGTTTTTGAATGGACCGTGAGCATGCTTGGGGGAGAAAAAAGAGTAGTTGCCGGAAGCTATTACTTCGGAAAAAAGCTTGATACGATCCAAATGGCAAAGCGCCTCACGAGCGGAAACTTTGGTTTTCTCCCCAAGCAGGTCACTATTCCCGAGGGCTTCACAGTGAATCAGATTGCTGATCGCCTGAAAGACACCTTTCCGCTTTTCGATCGCGATACCTTCATAAAGCTTGCAGCACCGAGAGAAGGTTTTCTTTTTCCGGATACGTACGAATTTTTCCCGAACGTCACACCGCAAACCGTGATTGACAAAATGTCGGAAAACTTTGAGAAAAAAACCGCAAGTATTCAGCCTGACCTCAAGAACTCAGGAAAATCGCTTCGGGATATAATTATTATGGCATCCATCATCGAAAAAGAAGCAAAAACTCCCGAAAGCCGCAGAATTGTTTCCGGCATTCTCTGGAAGCGTCTGAAAATAGGCATGCCACTTCAGGTGGATGCACCGTTCGCCTATTTCCTGGGGAAAAATACTTACGAACTCACCGCACAGGACCTCCAGATTGATTCGCCCTACAACACGTACAAATACAAAGGTCTGCCGATCGGTCCGATCGCGAATCCGGGGATGGATTCGATTGACGCCGCACTTTATCCGGCACAAACAAACTATCTCTACTACTTCTCCGACAAAAACGGCGATATGCACTACAGCGAAACACTGAAGGAGCATGCGGAACAGAAAGCAAAATACATGTAAATGTAATCTGAAAAATCATGAACATTTTTGAAAAAAAGCACATTCATTTTGTCGGGGCGGGCGGCATCGGCATTTCTGCACTGGTAAAATTTTTTCTTTCGAAAGGCGCGGAAGCAACGTGTTCAGATCAAAAACCTGGAGCGACTTTGAACGATTTGGAAAAACACGGCGCAACAATCTTTGTTGGGCATGACGCAAAAAATATTCCTGAAAATACCGATCTTGTGGTCTATTCTTCGGCAGTCCCAAAAGACAATCCCGAATTGCTCTTCGCCGAAAGCCGCAACATCCCACTGCTTGACTACCCGCAGGCTTTGGGAGAAGTGATGAAAGGTTATCATGGCATCGCGGTTTCTGGGACGCACGGGAAGACGACCACCACCTCGCTCTTGGGAAAAATACTTGAAAGGGCGGGAATGGATCCGCTCGTAGTGGTGGGCGGAAAGGTGCCCGGCTGGGATGGAAATCTGCGTTTGCTGGAGAAGACAGAAACAGAAAAAATTTTTGTTGCAGAAGCATGTGAATACCGCCGCAACATGCTCTCTCTTTCACCGCAAATGCTCGTGCTTACAAACATCGAAGCTGACCATCTGGACTATTATCGAGATTTGGATGATGTAATGAACGCATTTGAAACTTTCATCCAAAAACTTCCCGAAGATGGCACGCTCGTAGTAAACGCCGACGACTCAAACACGGTAAAAGCCGCAAAAACGGGCCATGCAAGGAAACTTTTCTACAGCCTTCGAGATAAAACCGCCGATCTGTATGCACAAGACGTTCATCCAGCAGAACAAAACGGCTTCCTTGGGCAGACGTTCCGTCTGTCTTGGCAGGGAGAAGATTTGGGTGAGTTTTTCCTAAGCCTTCCGGGCGAGTTTAATGTTTCAAACGCTCTTGCCGCAAGTCTCGCCGCGCTTTCTTTGGGAGCAGAAAAGGAAGCGATTCGAGATGCTCTTGCGGATTTTCACGGTACTTGGCGGCGTTTCGAAAAAATAGCCGAGAGAGACGGTGCGGTGATCTACACGGACTACGCTCATCATCCGACAGCGGTTGCCAAAACTCTAGCGGGGGCGCGAAGTCAGTATTCTGACAAAAAAATCCTTGCCGTCTTCCAACCGCATCAGCGAGACCGGACGAAAAATTTGTTTGATGATTTTGTAAACGCTTTCGGTGACGCAGACGGCGTGCTTTTCTCTGAAATTTACGATGTTCCCGGACGGGAAGAAAATATTCAGATCAGTTCGCAGGACTTGGCGGAGGCATTCAGGAAAAAATATCAGAAACCAGTCTGGTACGCGAAAGACCTTTCGGAAACGCAGGAAAAAATTCTTGCCTTGATTCCTGAGTACGAGGTTGTGCTCATCATGGGGGCAGGTGATATTTATGAAATGGCCATGTCTCTGGTTCCGGAGCCTTCAGAAAAAGTACTTGAGGAGAACCTTGTAAAGTTTTGACTTTTTCTTTATTTACGATAGATTTGCTGCCATGGAACAAAACCACAACACTGAAAAAAACACGGAACAGACG
>DASSSU010000026.1:0-10154 GCA_035708305.1 Minisyncoccota bacterium
CCCGGATGAATTTAATGTCAAGCATGGTACCCTTGATAGTATCCAAAAAAAGTCTCAAAATCAAGAAGAAAAGTGTTTAAAACCCAAAGCTTTAAAAGACTCTCACTGAAACCACATTTCTGATTTGAAAAGCAGGTGTGATACTATCAAGCCTATGGAATATGAAATTCAGGAACTTCCCAAAGAAAATTTTCCTCCGCTCTTGTTGGAAATCCCCGATCAGCCGAAAAGACTTCGATTTCGCGGGCAGCTTCCCGCTCCGGAAAGCACCCTGCTCTGCATCGTTGGATCGCGAAAATACACACCGTACGGAAAGGAAGCATGCGAAGCACTTGTCGCCTCACTTGCCGGGAGTGGTGTGACCATTGTCTCAGGTTTAGCGCTTGGGATTGACGCGATCGCTCACGAAGCCGCTCTTCGCGCGGGACTCCCCACTGTCGCCGTCCCGGGCTCGGGTCTTTCCTGGGAAGCAATTTATCCGAAAACCAACTTTCAGGTCGCAAAGGAAATTCTCTCTCAAGGAGGAGCACTCCTTTCGGAATTTGCAGACGACCACCATCCTCGGCCAGAATCCTTCCCGCAGCGAAACCGCATCATGGCCGGCATGTCACACGCCACCCTGATCATCGAAGCCGAAGAACGCTCTGGAACCCTCATCACCGCCCGGCTCGCCATGGACTACAACCGCGATGTATGCGTGGTTCCAGCGGGAATTTTTTCCGATTCATCCAAGGGTTCCAACCGCCTTCTCCGTGAAGGCGCACACCCGATCACCGATCCGGAAGACTTGCTTGAGATTCTCGGCATCAAAAAAGACCCCGAGAAAAAAGGAGATCAACTGCAGCTTTTTGAAGGCGCTTCCGATGAGGAAAGAGCGGTGTGGCAGATTCTGGACGAACCGAAAGAAAAAGAAGAAGTCCTCCGAGCGCTCTCTCTTTCGATCACGCAAGCCAACATCCTGCTTTCTTCCATGGAGATCAAAGGCATGATCCGCGAGAGCATGGGCAAACTCCGCCGCGTTGAAAAATGATTTTGCAACGTTCTTAAGCTTTGCCAGAAAAAATTCTACGAGTGCTTTTTCTTTTTGCGCCACTCGGTGATCTTTTCGTGATGACCCGAAAGCAGCACTTTTGGCACGGCGTACTTTTTCTTCCCATACACCAGCACTTCTGGGCGTGTGTACACTTCTGGGCTCGCCTCACGAGTTTCTTCAAGTGAAGCAGCATTGCCCAGTACTCCGGGGATCTTGCGTGAAACCGCATCCACCACCGCCAGTGCCGGAAGTTCCCCGCCGGTCAGGGTGTACGTGCCGATCGAAATTTCTTCCGCCTTGAGAATTTCTTTTACCCGGCCATCGATTCCTTCATAGTGCCCACAAATGAGAATGAGATTTTTGTACTTTTGGGCAAGTGTCTGCACTTTTTCTTCCGTAAGCATTTCTCCACTCGGCGCAAACAGGAGTACTTTGACACTCTTTTTCCGCCCCTTCGCTTTTTGCACCGCCTTTAAAACTGGCTCTGCTTTCATCACCATTCCCGGACCGCCGCCGTACGCACGCTCATCGGCCTTCCGATGCTTGTCTGTGGTAAAATCCCGCGGATTAAGGCAGGTGACAGAAATTTTTTTTGCCTTGATGGCGCGCCCCAAAATAGACGCGTTCACGTACGGAAGCACCACTTCCGGAAAAAGGGTGATGATTGAAAAATTCATGGGCATATCCTAGCATTCTTTGGTGCATTGCAAAAGTAAAGTCCAATAATAACCTATCGTTTTTGCACAAGTTTGGAATGCTTCATGAAAATATTTAAAAACAAAAATCCCCACGCGGGGATTTGAGATGCTTCGTTAAGCAAGAAGACGAACGCGGATTATATTTTCAAATCATCTGCCGTATTTACAGAATGCTCGTGGCCTCCGCGGTCCGGTTCGTTGATTTTGAGATTTACCCGGGAATTGTTTTTCATTCCCACCACGCGCAAGAGGGTGCGAATGGCTTTGGCGGTATTTCCGCTTCGACCGATAATCTTCCCCATATCGGAAGAATCCACATCCAATGTGAGAAGGACTCCCATCTCGTCTACCGTGCGATTGATTTTAATAGCGTCGGGATTGTCTACTAATGACTTCACCACGTACTCAAGGAATTCCTGATCTCGTTCCATAATTTTCTTTCGTGCTTATCTGATAATCCAAGTTATGCCCCGTGCGTTCTTGCATTTGCTGCGTTCCTGTTTTTTTGTTGAAGAGCCATCGGCATGACTTATAGAATATATGATATTGGTTTTAGATGAAGTGTCAATGAAAATGAAGATAGCGAATGGAAAGGAGCTGGCATGAAGTAGACGAAAAATAGAAAAACACCGCGCAGTGGGGCGGTGTTTTTGAGGAAACAATGAGAAGAATTAGGCTTTTGTTTCTTCAGCAGGTGTTTCTTCTTCAGCTGTCGGTGTTTCGCTTTCGGATGCTGGTGCTTCTATCGTCTCAGATGCGCCCTCTTCGGCTGTTTCTCCTTCTTTTTTTACTTCAGCGACCTCTTCTTCTTTCTTTGGAGCGGTTTTCTTCGGGAGGACGTTCACTTTCTTTCCTTCCACAATTCCCTCAGAAACGAGCAGGTTCCAAACAGTTCCGGAAACCTGTGTTCCGCGAGAAATCCACAGCTTGGCCTTTTCGCCGTCAATTTTGACATTTCCTTTCTTCACCTCGTAATGTCCCAGCAGATCAACATATTTTCCCGCACGCGGTCCTCGGGTGTGTTCCTGCACAATAATCCGGAAAGACGGATCGTGCTTGCGCCCTACTCTTTGGAGTCTCATTTTTAACATGCGTCTAATGATAATGAAAAATCAAAAGAAGTCAACCTTTTCAACGTTTCTTCTCCGCAATCCACTTTTTGCAAAAAATACCTCTTGAAAAATTCTCACCTTTGTACTACATTTTTGGAAGATTTGCACCCACCACAGGAGGAGAATATGACAGAAAGAGAGATACTCCGGTCATGTCAATTCATAATGCACCCTGATCTTGAAGCAGGATGGAAAGCTCTCATTGGTGGAATAAAGCTGAATTATTGGCAAAATACTGGGAAGCGCGGAAGGATTCTGTGCGTCACAAACGGACGGGTGCAGGAGGATGGCTGTCTGACTGTTTTTGTCTCCATTTTAAACGATGCGCTGAAATCCTTGATCCCGGAACTGCGTGATGCAATCATCGAACATTCCGACCCAACGCTCCCAACCGAAGAAGGTAGGACAAACATCCACAGAAATATTCCGCCCGGGAAATGGTGTCGGATTTTAAAATAGACGTTCTGAAACTGCATTTTGTCTTTCTTTTTGAGAACTGACAATAAAATATATACCAGTAGTTCACTTCGATGATTAAAGCTCGCCCGCTTTCTGCGCACGAGCTTTTTTGTCCCACTTCTTTCCCGCCGCTGAAATCTTTCTCAGCCTTCTGAGTTTTTTATAGTCGAAAAAAACCTGCTTTATTTTTTATAAAAATTGTTGTACCGTTTCTGTAGTTTTCCAAGCACCTTCAGGAGGACGGGCTGTGAAAATTTTTTTTCTGATATTTCCAATAATCACCATTGCGGCTTTACTCTCCGGAAACACCCAGGCAGAAACATGCACTGTGAAGATGGATGACCGAAGTGCCACACCGCTTCTTCTGAAGAGACCGGAAGATGGCACTTTTGAAATTTGTTATTTTCGCACAGAAGCAGGAATCGGCAAACAAAAACACGCCAAAATAAAGATCTCCGCACGGTCACTGCAAAAAGATTACTGGGAGCATCCGGACCCTGTGTACTGGACAGTAAACGCTTCATGGGCGCCGGACATTTCCGCACGAAACAAAACACCGCTTCGCACTGTTTACTTCTTTGGAAATGAAACTTTCTCCCTCCCGCTCAAAAAAACTTCCGGCGTTTACCTTTTTGAAGTGTATATTGATTATACTTCCAAGGTTACGATAGAGATATCATCGCACAAAAATGAGCAGTGAGTGATGGATTTCCAGCTCTTTTACTTTCTTCCTTCAATATCTTCCCTTCACCGGCTTTATCATGCAAGCCGGTTTTCTTTTTTTTAAAAAACACCCGACCAATCCAAATTACCCTCGGCACAGCTTTTCCAAAAATTGGTAGATCAAAACCATCGCGTACGTGTCGCGTTCGCAATACTTCAGAAGATTTTTTCGCATTGCCTCTTTTTCATCCGCTTCCGAACTTCCCTGCATTAATTTTTCCCATTCGCTCATGGCCATCGTGCCGTTTTGCACATCGAGATCTTTGTATGAAAACTCGGGCGCGATCACGGGCAGCACTTTTTTGATAGACGTGCTCCCGTGAAAATCCGGGTGGAGATAGTTTTTCTTGAAGACGGTCATGAGATCAAAAACCCGGGCATTTACATCTTCCAAAAAATCCCGATACTCCGGATGAAGCTCCGCAAGCTCTTTGTTTCGTGTTTTTTCAAACGCTTCATACCACACGAGCACGCTTCCGACGGGACCAATGTGCTTTTTCATCACGCGAAGCAGTTCCTCCGTTGCGTGTCCCATTTCTTCCGCCAGGTATTCAAAATGCTCAAGCGCGCCGTCTTCAGAAAGCACGTGCAGCGAGACTTGGAAAACAAGGTTTTGGTTGGTTTTGTACCCGTCCAAAAACGGAACGGGCTTTGCCAGCGTTTCGTAATCCAGAAAATAGATCGGGAAAACAAGATTCGAGAGTGTTTCGCAAACCGCCGCCTTGTCCACGATTGTGTCCCCAAGCTTTTGCAGCACCACTTTTTCCCGCTGCTTTTCCGTGAGCTCGAAATCCTCGGGAATATCTTTCACGTCATAAATTCCATCATCCAAAAGTGTGTGGAGCTTCTTTCCCGTGACCACGTGATGCACCGAGTACTCCGGAATTTCGGGATTGAAAAAAGCAAAGCTGTCACACCACTGCCCGTGACTCCGATACACGCAGTCGCACTTTTTCTTTGAAACGTCATCTTTGCGAAGAATCTCAAGCGCACCGTCTATCTCACGCGATACGTTCCCTTTCTCTTCTTCCATCTTCTCCGTCATATCTTCCACCACCAAAAGCTTCGTAGGATCGATCTCTCCATCGCGGCGGTAGTCTTTGTTTACCAAAACCAGCGAACTTTTCCCCACCGATACCCCCGCGCGCTCACACACCACCGTCTGAAACGCAAGATCTTTCAAGTGGTTGTGCTTTCGGTCAGTCTTCACCTCTGTGCTCGCTTTTACCTCATAGATATCCCATTTCTCCGTTTCCGCATTGAAATGCAAGATATCGATTTTCGCAAAAAGCCCGTCCGGCATGACAAACGAAGCCTGAAAAATGGTTTTCTTTTCACGGAGCAGCGCCGCCGTCTGTGCAACCAACTCTTCTTTTTCGCCGGAGAGTTCCACCCCACCCGGAAAAAGTTTCTGTGCATATGCTTCAATCTCGTACCCTTCTTTGATCAGCTTTTCGAGAAAAAGCGAATACTCCCCGGGAATATACTCTTCCGGGCATTTCTTTGAAAGCCAAAAATTTTTCGGACAAAGCAGATATTCCTTAAAGTCCGTTTTCGTCAGCAGGATGTTCATCTTTTTCTTTTACCACAGCTTCCCCAAAGAAGCCAATTTTAAAACCACCATCCCAAAACCTTTAGAGACTACACGCCGAATTTTTTCCTCCTCTTCTTCGGAAGCGCACCGTGCACCAAATCTTCAAGTCCCGTTTTCGTCGCCACATTGAAGTTCACCCCAAGTGCCTTGAAATGCTTCTCGCCACAGAGAATTTTCTGATCTTCCACTCTTCGTAAATCAAATTCTATATCCTTCACAAACTTCGTCTCTCTCACCAGGTAGAGTTTTGTTCCTCTTTCATCACCATCCCACACAATCGCCCAGTCGGGGTTGTACGTCCCAAGAGGCGTTTCGATTTGGAATCTCGGTGGAAGCTTGGCAAAAAGCTTTACCCGCGGACTCGTCTCCAAACTCTCCGCAAACTTTCGCTCACCATCTCCGTCGTACACCACGCGAGAGTACACGGACCTTTCGCTCGGAATGCTGTTTTCCGCATAAGTTTCCCAGTCTTCAAAAAGCGTCACTTCCCACACGTCGCCATTTGGTGAGTACTTGATTCCGTCGTTAATCAGCAGATCGTTCAGAGCATTTTTTATCTTCATCATCACACTTCGCTGAAATTCTTCCGGGTTTTCAAAAAGCAGCTCCAGATTTTTTATTTTTTGAAGAATTTCCACCGCGGTCCTTCTCGTAATTCCGGTTTCTTGCACGATTCTCTCCACAAGGTTTCCGATTACGATTTTCCCCGCAATCCGTTCACCCGCCCCGCCGCCTTCGTACACGGTTTTCATTTTTCCATCTTTGTCAAAGTCCACGATCACTTTTTCCACCCGCACCACGAGGTTTCCGATATCAAGCGCATTAATTTCTTCTACGGCATTTTTTACCAGCTCTTTTGTATCTACTTCCATGTTAAACTTCGTCCGTCTTCGGATTTGCTCCCAAAGTTTCTGAAAATCTTCGTTCGTCTCCATTTCTTTTTTGAACTTCGCCACTTCCCGATTTCGTCCGTTCGGTGGTACGACTGTTTCCCGATATCCCGCCTCCGTGTACTCCGTCTGAAGTGAACTCACGAAATCCCGGTAGCTTTCGTTTGCCACCACGGTCAAAACGTTCACGTTTGGGTCAAAAATTCGCCGTCCGTTTCGGTCCAGCGCAAGCCGCAAACCGCGCCCGATTTCCTGCCGCTTTTTCATCGTCGCACGCGTTTCGTTCAGGGTGCAAATCTGAAAAATGTTCGGATTGTCCCATCCTTCTTTGAGCGCCGAATGAGAAAAAATAAAGCACGTCGGCTCCTCGGGTGAAAGCAGCCGCTCTTTGTTTTTCATGATCAGATCGTAAACTTCTTTGTCCGCTTTCGTCTTCCCCGTCGTATCTTTGTACTCCACCGCACCTTTTACTTTCGCATTTGCAAAATACCCGCTATGCACCTTGGAAACATCCGCGTTTTTCCAGTCGGGGAAATTTTTATTCAGCTTTTCAAATTCCTCTTCAAAAATCACACGAATTATTCCATCTTTCTCCACATAGTTCGCCACCTTATCGATGAAGAAAAGCGAAAGCACTTTCACGTTTTCTCCAAGCTCTTCCTGTTTTCGGAAATGTGCTTTGATCGTTTCCCGGATCTGGGTGCGGAAGATCTCGCCTTTGTTTCTGCTCTCTTCTTCAAGCTTATAGAAATTCCCGTTGGAAAGCTCCACCGTTCCCCGCCGCGCGTCAATTTCATTCACCAAAATTCCCGCGTATTTCTCGTTTTTCTTTGTTTTAAGAAAAAGATTCGCTCCCGCTTTGAGCACAAAATCCTGAAAGGCAAATTCTCCACCCGCGCGCCTCGCCTCAAGCCCTACCTTTGCTTCCGGGCTTTTTCCTTTTTGCGTACGGATTTCTTTCACTTTGAAAACAAACGCACCGGGATCGTCCTCCTCCACGCCGTACACTTCGATTTTTTTCACCAGCCCGCGCTTGTAGGCTTCGACCGGCGTCAGACTGTAGACCAAATTTTTCTTGTCTTTGTGCGTCGCACTGTAGCGAAGTTTGAAAAGTGGATTCAAATCCGCAATCGCCGCTTTCGAAAGTTCGGACTCCATGTTTTGCGGCTCATCCATAATCACCACCGGCCGAACCGCCGCCACCATCGCAAGCGGACTCTCCCCACCGAAGCGATCCGGCGTACTTCGCATCACCGTGGTGTCAGAATTAAAAGATTGAATCGTCATCACCATAATCTCCACATTGATCGACTGCGCAAACTCTCGCACCCGAGAAAGCTTCTTTGAATCATAGGCAAAATACCCGTACGGCGCACCGTACAGATCACGGAAGTGCTCTCTCGTCTGGGAAAGGGTTTTCAAAACTCCTTCGCGAATCGCCACCGACGGCACGAGGATGATGAATTTGCTCAAACCGTACTTCCGGTGGAGCTCAAGCGCCGTACGCAAATACACGTAGGTTTTCCCCGTTCCCGTTTCCATTTCCACCGAAAAATCCGACATGTCTGAAATGTCCAAACCACCCACCTCGTCCGATTCGCCCGACTCGTCACCTTCTTTTCCATCTGAAGTCTCCCCGCCTTCCCGCAAGCCGTTTTTCTCCTGAATCGCCCGCAAGTTTTGTTTGATCCGCCTGTTGTCCATTTCCAGTTCATTTGCCACCACCGGCATTCCTTCTGATGTTGGCGCCCGCATGACCAAAACATTCCCCGCCGTCTCATCAGCAAGCACCAGATTCCGCCCGGTATCAAAAAGCTCTGCGACCGCTTCAACCGCTTCCTTCTGATATTCCAAATCTTTATTAAACTGAAATTTCATATCTTTATCTTAACAAAATCTGATGCTTTTCATATTAGCTTAAATCCTGTTTTTGTTCTTATTTGTCAACGTGTTTCAACCTATCTTTCCTCCACAGCAAGGGGCTTGACGAGAAAAGGCAATATGCTATACTATGGCTATCACGACGAAAAGGGTTCCGAACGGTTAACTACCTAAGGAGCCCTTTTCTTTTGCTCAATTTTTCTCCTTACATCTGAATACCCCAAGTTTCCTTGAAACTTCGTATCAATCTTTTTATATAAAGAAGAAGCGCGTTTTTGATCCGGAAATAAAATTTTTCCAAGCTTATTTTCTTCAATAAGAAAATCAACAAGCGATCTATAATCTCCATCTCCAGAAACAAGAATAATTTTATCAAAATCTTCTTGCTTGTAGAGTTTTTTCATTATGGTAAATACAATGTCGGTATCCACATTGCCTTTCTTTTTCCCAAGCATTGCGGAGTTGTGTTCTCGAAAATTAAGAATAAACCCCGCTGACTGTATTTTTTCATAGAGTTCTTCCCTGCCATCCTGTACATATCCCAAAAAATAATACGCGTTGCAAACATTATATTTTCTTTTTAAATAAAAGCGGAAACGCTTTAAATCTACCTGCCATGGCTCACTTGCGGTTGTTGTACCAAAATATAAATTTTGCCCATCAATAAACGCGTAATTATTTTGATTCTTTTTCATTGTTTCGTTTTCTACACTTTACCAGTTCTTTCAAAACCTACAAAACTGTTTTATACTTAAAATAAGAAGTAAGTCCTTTTGTGTTGGGGCTCCGTACGGTTCCTCGCGAAAAAATAAAAAGGCATTCTTCCGAGAAAAGAGCTGGATCCCAAGCGGACCCCGGCTCTTTTCATTTTTCACAGCAGGCTCCTTAAAAAAATAATAGAATCTTTAATTTCTGAATTTATATCACAACCATTTAACGATAGATTACTTGGGTAGTGAAACAAATGTCGTAAACAAACATCGATTACCAACTGTTGTGGTGGTACACTTGTGCTTTTAGTCCAAGCAACTTGTTTTCGACTCTTGTCTTTACTTAGAATCCAATTACTAAAAGCAGTGTGCCCATTACAATTAGCTAAATCTCTTGCGCGGTCATATAAAAGATTCTGATATTCAGCGGTACATCTGTCAAAAGCGATGAAATTTACTTCCGCGGAAGTAATGGTTGGAAGTTTCTGCGCTTGTAGTTGTTTAACCTCAATAACCTCATTGTTCTTCTTCTCCAAAATTTTAAAATTCTGAAAACCAGCTGCAATCAACTGCTCAACAATTAAAGTAGAGTGGCTACTTAATACAACTTGTGTTTCTTTCGAGGCTTCAAGTAAAAATTTGATGAGTTCTTCTTGTAAACTGGGATGAAGGTGCATTTCTGGTTCATCAATAAGAAAAATTATTTGCTCTTTAGAGCGTTTTGCTAAAATATATCCATATAAGATTGAAAAGAACATTTCATATCCCGAACCCAAGGACTGTATGTCTATTCCTTCTTCGTTTTTTAACTCTACTTTTTTATGCGGACGATAGTAATCAACATACTCAAAGTCAATAGCTATACCTGTAACTTCTTGAAATTTCCTCAAGCATTCTTCCATTTGTTTATTTCTAACAGCATCACCAATTTTCCCTTTAATACAGCTATTTACATCCGGAGGGTCAATAAGCGTTGCTTGAGTACTTTCTTCTTTTTTGCTTTTTCCTTTTTGAAGATTTTTATTATAAAGATAATCCAAATCTTCCATTATTT
>DASSSU010000027.1:0-18062 GCA_035708305.1 Minisyncoccota bacterium
CTTCATCTTACTTTTATTCTTTTGTATTATTATGCGCTTTGTGAAGAAAAAAAATTTTGATCCCACTCTTTCCGCAATTTTGCTCGCTTCCGTGCTTGCTGTGCCGGCTTTTCTCCGCTTTGAAGTACCGAATGCTTTGGCTGATTCCCAAAGCTCTTCGTATTCATCTGTTTCTGTGGACACATCAGGCAGCAGCAACACGGTGGTAAAAAATGGGACTGTTGTGCAAAGTGGCGGCCAAACCACGGTACACGTGGAAACTGACGTGAATGGTCAAAAGCATGTTTTTGACAAAGTGATTCATGGCGCTGGTAGCGTAAGAAGTGTGGTGGAGTCGGAGGGTGGTGTGATTCACACGGAAACGAGCACAGGAACAGAGCAGACAGAAAAAGATCTTTCGCAGATAAAAGCGCAGCTGCAGCAATTTCTCTCAAAAAATGATTTGCACGCGACGGGTACGGCAAACGTCCCGACTCAAAATTTGAAAAACGGACACCCTGCAAACACCTCGGCAGTTGCCAGCACAATCCGTTTGCTGGAAACTCCGGCGTCTTCATCGGTACAAAATATTATCGCCATGGTAGGCGTGCAGACGGGGACTTCTTCCGAAAAGGCGGCAACGAGCACGGCACAGGCATTTCCTTCGGTGATTATTAGTTTTATTCACAACATCTTCGCTTATGTATCTTCTTTCTTTTAAATTTTTCGGAAAAAAACAGCGGAAGGGATTTCGAAAAACGTTGAGTGCGCTTACGCTCATCGGAATGCTTACCGGGAGTATGCCAGGTATTTCGCTTGCGGAAGAGACAGGAACATCTGCTACGTCTACAGCAACAACTTCGGCGGTAACAGTGGCCGCAGATACCCCGAGCGGCAATAACGCCACAACCACAACGATACAAACCGGAAATGCTGGAGCAAGCTCTGAGCTTTCAAACGATGTAAACACCAGTGCGCTTGATGTTGGAACCGCGACTTCGTCGGCGAGCAGTACGAAGGGAAGTGGAACGGACGAAACCAAGAGTTCAAAAACCGCTTCCTCCAGCACACCAAACTTGGATCAAAATTTTTCTACCAGCACGGAGCCTATGGCCTCCAGCACGGTTTCCACGGCAAGTTCCACCTCAAACGCGTCAAGTTCGTCGGTCAGTATCACGCTTCCTGTGGTTGCGACCAGCACGGTTCCGGTGAGCACGAACGTAAAGAATGACAACAATCTGAGTGCGACGAGCACGGCAAGCACTACTGCTTCTTCTGGTGAAAATGCCGCGTCTTCAACTTCCAAGAACGTTGTGGTGAACACCGGTGATGCCGCTGCTTTTCTGGATCTTTTGAACAAAATGAATACAAGCGAAATCAATTCTGCGGGGGTGATTGCGCTTTTGAGTAGCGGTGGATTCTTGGGATCGCTTGATCTTCGCCCAGATGCCTCTACGACACTTTCTTCGCAGGAGCTTGCGGAGCTGACGCTTTCAAATATGAATGAGGCAGATCTGACAAACAACGTGGCCGTTTCCGCTGTGACGGGAGGAAACGCAGCCTGTTCTCTCGATGGAGATGCGGCAGTTTCCACTGGGGATGCCAAAGCTGGCGCAAATGTCGTGAACTTTGTCAACAACACGTTTGTGGACTCCAAGTATTCTGTTGTTTCCGCAAATATTCTTGGAGATTTTATTGGTGATGTAGTTTTCCCAGGAAAAAACTTTTTCCAAGATCCCGGCGCTGTTTCGCTTCAATCGCTCATGCTTCATCTTTCGAACGCCGGAGCAGCTTCGACCACGGCTTCTACTTCGGTAAAAACGGGAGACAATACTGCGAAAGGGGACGCCGCTTCCATCCAAACTGGTGATGCCAACTCATCTTCCATCATCCGCAACGAAGCCGGAACACTGGGGGTTGGGGGGACGCCGCTGGTGGATGTTATTTTTAAAATTGATGGCGGATGGAACGGAAATGTTTACGGTCTTCCCGACGGGATTATGCTAACCAAGACAGACACTGGCTTTGTGCTCTCAAACGCACCAAGCGAAAATGCGACGGGTACAGGGACCACCAATGCGGCAAGTACAATCGCTCCCTCAACCCGTACGAGCTTTGCTTCGACCACGATCGAAAGTACGAGCACGGCAAAAATTAAAAACAACATTAAAGCGACTGCCGAAACTGGCACCAACACGGCCTGCGGGGCAAATGCGAATATCCAAACTGGTGATGCGATCAGCAGCATCATCGTGCAAAATCTTTTCAACATGACGTTCTATGGCAAGAACCTCCTGTACGGGGCCGTAAACATTTCTGGAAATTTCAAGGGTGACATTACTTTTGGAAAGCCGGATTTGCTGGTGGTAGGAAAGGCAAATGTAGACACTACCAAGCGAGGGGCGTTGCCGGGAAGCAAGGTCACATATACGTATACGATCAGCAACCAAGGCGACGCGGATGCAACCGGCGTGAAATTTACGGATCAGCTCGGGAAGTATCTTTCTTTTCAATCGGGGTCCGTGGGAACAACAACTGTGGCAGCCGGGAAAGTGAGTTTCAACATCGGGATGATCAAAGCGGGCGAGAGTAAGCAAGTTTCTTACACGGCGAAAGTGGCGAATGATATTCCGTACGGGCAGACGTACACGACCAATACGGCTTTGGCAACTTCCGTTGAACCGGATGAGAATGCAGCGAACAACACCGAGCAGCTTTCCATTCCGCTCTACCGTGAAAAAGAGAATGTTTCTCGTGGCGGTGGTTGGGTACCAAGTGCACCGGAGACACAGGAGAACGCCACTACCACACCACAAGCGGCTTTGCACATCACCAAAACCAACGATGCGACTGGGACGGTTGCCGCATCAAGCACGGTGCACTACACGATTGTGATCGATAACAACGGCGATGCGGTATATCAGAGCATTCTTCATGACACCCTTCGCAACCAAAATGGAGACGTTGTGTCTTCGCAGCAATGGAATCTGGGAACGATCCGGCCAAACGAAGAAATCACCATCACCTATGGTGCAGAATTTGATGCTTCTACACTCACGGGGCTCTACACAAACAGCGCGAATGTTTCGTATACAAACAGCAGCTCCACTGGTGCTCTGCCGCTTGTCTCGGAAACGGCAACCAGTGCGGTAACGGTGATCGGAAAGACATTTGAGGTGAAATCTGAAGCGACATCCACGCCAGCGCTCACGACGGATGCAGACTCAAACGGTTCAGCAAACAACGCGAATGGAGGTATACAAGCACAAACAGATAATGATCCTCAGACCTCAGGAAGTATTCTCGCAAACACGGCGCAGGCAGCCGGGCCAGAAGCAAGTGAGAACCTTGCACAGGCTGCGGGAAGTGGTTTCAGTCCGAACAAATATCTTCTCATCCTTGCTATTATTGCCCTCATCTTTTCGTACCTCAGGTTCCGAAGTCTGAAAAAGAAAAGAATTTAAAAATCAAAAAAAGAAAAACACCTTTGTGGCGTTTTTCTTTTCCTTTAAAATATTATCTTGAATTATTCGGGAGTTCTTGAATGATGAAATTATCAAAAGAAGCATCCAAAAAATCCGTGCGAATGCCGTCGTGTCCGGCGTCCCACAGTGGGCTTCCGCCAATCTTTCCATTATCCAAAGCGGAGGCGATCTGTTGCCAATGGCCGTCGTTGTGTGGGTCCAAATATAATATGATTTCGACGCCTTGCGGTGTGTTCTTTACAGTACTTCTCAGCCCCATCCACTGTCCAACTGGGATCAGGCTCGGGTTTTTGGTGCGATCGTATTTTCCTGTCCAGACCGGCACATAAGCAAGTGTGTAGTACTGACCGTTTTGTTTCTTTTTGATCGCGGCGTATCCATCAGCCCGGATGCCGGTATAGTAAAGATTGTTTTGATCCTGATAGCGGTTGAAAAGATGAATCCCGTTGGTTTGATCGCGGTTTTTGCTTTTGCTCAGGTTGAGGCGGTTGATTTTGAACGAAACTTGCTCGGTGTAGTTTTCTGAGGTACTTTTGGTTACTATGCGAAAAATGTTTTGCGGATGTATGCCGCCATCTGTTTCATCGGGGTTATTTTTCGCCTCCTCCTTTGCACGTGGATCAGAAAGCGGCAAATCGCCTTGAATGGTTTCACCAACGCCGTTTTTTTGTATCAAATATCCGCCGGAAGAAACCCACCAAAACTGATCAGTGCTTTCTTCCAGAGACTTTGCTTCGACGATAATTTTTTGCTGGTTGAAATCGTATGTGATTGCTTGGTTTTTCCGAAGCAGTGTTTGGTTTTGATTCGGCCGTAATATGAAAAAAAATACTGTAAAAAAAACAAGCAGTGCGACAATCACGATAAGAACAGACATATTTTTTTTTGTAACTTTCATAATGTTCATGGTTGAGATGGTGATGTGGTGGAGACCAAGACCTGTTCTATGTTCACGTGGGCTCCTCCTGTTTCTGGATCCCATGTTTTGATGCCAATGCCTCCTTCTGCAAGTGTTCCGTCGCTTTCACCGCTTACGATAGCATCTCCATCGATAAAACACGAGACTTTGTTTCCATCCACGGCAATCCCGAAGGTGTGGTTTCCGTGCGGTACGCCCTCAGGCGGAAAAACATCTTTGAGGATTTCGGATGTGTTGTTCTTTGTTTCTTTTGCATACACTCCTCCTCCTGCCTGAAAAAGGCAGGAGAGGAAATTCTGGTTGTTTTTTAAATGCGCCTCCATTTCAAGGTCTTTTCCTGCGATCCAGTTTGTACTGGCGGAAAAATCATAATTCGTCCAGTATCCGGTTCCATCAAGAAATACAGACGCGCTGTCAGTGTCGCTGGAGGAAATAACCAGCTGCTTGTTTTTGATGGTGGCCGATCCCCACATTTCCAGCCAGCCGCGATTCTGGTTGAACGAGTCGGAAAAGGGAAGGTTCTTCGTCTCACCCTGCTCGATTTTTTCCAAAAGCTCTGTGCCGCTTGTGTTGGGGGGAACTTCAATACGCTTGACCAAAGGAGATTGTTCGTATGAGTAGTTTTGGCTATACCCCGTTTCTGTCCACGCCTGATAAAAAAGGAGGGGATAGATCGATGAGGCAACCGGCAGAATGATGTTTCCACTTCCCGGAAAATTTTTGGTTGCTTGTCCGAAGTCATTGAAGGGAAAGGCAAATCCGATGATCTGAATTCCAAAAGCTTTTTCTAAGCTATTTTTGGCGCTCTCAAGGTCTGAAGTAATCCGCGCTTGGTATTCCGCTGTGGTTTCAAGGCCGGGGTTTTGGGTTCCGGAACGGTTTTTTTCTCTGTACATTTTGTTGGAAAGAAAGTTCCCGTGTATTCCCGTCGCGTTGGTGGGGATGGATTGATGCGATAGATCCCCGTGGGATTCCACCTGCCATCGTCCGCTTCGGATCATCGTTTTCAGTTCGCTCTTTGAAAGATAATATCTTGATGGTGCTCCCAAGGCATGTCCGGAAATGGTAAACATGATTGCGTTGTATCCGAGCGCATGAAAAATTGGATCGGCACGGTAGTAGCTTGTTTTGATTGCATCATCAAAGGTGATCATGATCGGCTTATCCGGCAAATGAGCCTTTCCTTCACGGAACGCCACAAACTGTGCAAGGGTGATGGTGCGATACCCAGCGGCATGGAGAGCAAACATTTGGCTTTCAAAATCCTTGAGAAGCACCGTGCGCCCTTCGCCGTTTACTCCGCTTTGCGTTTTGTTGGTGGAAATACCGTGGTAGAGCAAAATCGGAATAGTTTTGAGCGAATCTGGCGCCGCTTCAGGTATCGCTGTTTTTGGCTTCGGTGTGATTTCCATCTGTATGATGTATTTGAAATAAGCAAATTGGAGCAGGCTTTGCTTTCCGAAAGTTTCCAAATACATCGGATTGTAATACTTCAGCACGACCACCGCGCAAATGATAAACGCGATAAAGAGAAAGCCGATCTCTCGTTTTTTGATTATCCTCGTGTCCATACGTTGTTCTTAATCGTCAGCAGAGAGTAAAAAAGAAGCGGTGAAAGAAAGATAGTGGAAAAAAGACTCATGAACGGCCGGTACATCCAAAGATCGCTGGTCGGTTCTTCCCGTTTCAGCGCAAAAGAAAACATGAGTCCAACAAAAGCGATGCCGGATAGATATAAAAATGCTGAAAGCGCGTTACCGTGCATGGGCAAGTAGACCAAGTGTCGGAAAACAATGAACGGTCCCATGAGTACAAACAGTACGTGCAGGTAATAAAAGAATGAGACGAGAAACGGCTTTCGCCAATAAAACGTTCCCGTGAAAAAAATATTGCGGATGAAGCTTTTCTTCCAGCGGACCTGCTGTTTGAAAAATTTTGTGAATGTGTCCGGAACTTCTGTCCAGGCGTGAATGGATTTTGCGTACGCGATGGTCCAGTCTCGGGGAGGGTAGTTGATCATTTCCACGAAAGGCGATCCAGCATATTTTTTCTTCAGCTTTGCATCGATCTGCCGGCTGCCAAGTACAAAGCCAGTCAGTGTGCGATCGGTGGAAAAGCGGAATTCCTGTCCCAAGAATGAATCATTTTCCCAAGCCGGGATGTAGTTGTAGATCGCTTCCCGGCGAAAAACAGCGAGCGGTCCCGAAACGCAAGACACGGCGCCAAAAATACTTTCAAACGCCTTGCGAACGGAAAACTGTCCTTCGTACCAGGAATCCTGCATTTTGGTGAGAAAATTTTTTTCGCTGTTGAGTGCGCGGCAATGTCCGGAGAGTGCACCGAGGTCTGGGCGCTGTGCCATGATCAGCGTGCTTTTTTCCACTGCATCCGGAGCAAGCACTGAGTCACTGTCTGAGAAGAAAAAAATTTCTCCTTGTGCCTGGAGCATGGCTGTTCCGAGTGCCTTTTTCTTTCCGAGGTTTTTCTCCAAATGAATGACTTGGATCAAGCCTTGGCTGGCGTACCAGTCCAGGATTTCCGCTGTTCGGTCGGTACTGGCGTCATTAACGAAAATAATCTCTTTGTATGGATATGTTTGCGCAAGAAAAGATTCAATGCAGCGGGTGATGATTTTTTCTTCGTTGTGGACGGCGATCATGCACGATACAAAAGCGGAAGGGAATGGATACGGAAAAGCAATTGCGTTGTTCTCAGCATTGTCGGTTGCCTCTGCCGGATCCCGATACCGGGTGATGGAGAAAAACATGACCGTCAAAAGTACGAACGTTACCGAAACGCCGTAGAGATACAGAAACAAGTATGGGTTGTCTGCGGTAAAAACGACTTTTCCAATTCCAACCACAACGAGTGCAAGGAAAATAAACGTTGCGAGGAATCTGGAAAGCACGCGTGCGCCGGAAATTTTCTGCGGGTAAACTGATTCTTGCTGCTCTTCTTGCTGCCAAACAAACGGGAAGTATGGCAGTGGTGTTTCGGAAGTCTGGAGACTCAGCAGTGGAGCACTGGGGGAATCTTTTGAAAAAAAGTTGTAAAAACTTTCTTGAGAATTGTCAATACCCCCTGAAAAATAACTGAGATTTCCTTCGTAAGGTGGAGGAATGGTATTTTGCGAATAAAAAAATGTGGCGGATGGGTCCATAATTCTTCGTTTTCTATCATAAGTCTGAAGGCGTGTAAACTTCGTGAATCCTTGAGGAGTTTTTCGTGGCGTGATAATCTGAAGCCCTCATGGAACCAAAAGAGCAAAACAAGGCATTCAAACCGAAAGAGAAAAAATATCAAAAAACAAAGCTTTTTGTGCTGGTAGCGCTTTTGTGTGGACTTCTTGCCGGGTACGGATATTTTATAAAGATTCCCGTGGCGGGGCAGGCGCTTGCTCAGGGCGATCAGCGCGCGGCGGAACAAGGTATCACGCGTGCGCAAGCGGCACTGGCCAGTACGCTTGCGGAAATACGTCATCCGTCTTCCACGGTTTCTGTATTAGAAAATATTCTGCCGGAAAATACGATCCAGGGATCTGTCTCGGGTGAGAAAAAAGAAGATACTTCTTCTGCTGCGGAAGCAGTAATTCTGGCACAACAGAGTGTGTCTGATCTCACTTCTCAAAAAAGTGCTCCATCGGAAAAAACAAATACACAAAAAACACAGAGTGCTGACAAAACATCTTCAGTGTCAGAGAGTGATTCCGGTGAGGTGGAAAGCAAGAAAAATACTTCCGGCGGCATGCTGACGATTGACTTCGATGATGGATGGCAGACGCAGTACACAAAAGCGCTACCCGTTTTGGAAGATACCGGTATTCCGGCAACGTTTTACATTATCGCTGAACCGCTCCAAAAAGGATGGTCCGGTTACATGACGCCAAAAGAAGTGAAAAACCTGAGTGACTCAGGGTACGATATCGAAAGCCATACGGTAACGCATCCGCATCTCACGAAAATTTCTTCGGATGAGGTTGCTTCGGAACTGAAGAATGCGAAAGAATATCTGGAAAACCTGACCGGCGAAGAAATTTCTCTGCTGTCGTACCCGTACGGAGAGTTTAATCAATCGGTGATTGACACAGCAAAGCAAGCAGGGTACCGCGGCGGGAGAACCACGAACGGAGGAGAGAATACTCCGTCAACCGATCCGTTTCGTTTGCGTGCTACTTCGGTAGAGGAGACCACTTCGCTTGCACAGGTCAAAAGCTGGATCGACAAAGCGAATCAAAACGGCGGGTGGCTGATCGTCACGTTTCACCATATTGGCGAATCGGGGAATGAGTACAACGCAAGTCCGAGTTTTCTCCGGCAGGTGATCGAGTATGCGCAAAGCACCAACATCAAAATTGTTTCGGAAAAAGACGGAATGAACGAGTTGGGGCTGTAGTTGGTTAAAAAACTCAAGAATGTTATTTTTGAAGTTTGTGGGCTTCACAAAAAAAGAATATTCTTGAGTTTTTTTTGCTGAGCATGATTTTCGTAAAGCCACAAAAATTTTGAAAACAGTTTCAGATTGAGATGCTCTATTTCAAAAGTTCGAGTGATCCATTTGCTTTGATCTTTTTGATTGCGCTCCAGGATTTTTTGAGATTTTTTTCACTGGCCTTGGCGCGGAGATAGCCAGCAAGCGCGATCATAAGCGCGTTGTCAGTGGTGAGTTCGGCGGAAGGAATGAGGAGTTCAAGATGGTTTTCTTCTGCGAGCTTTTGAAACGCCGCGCGGATGGTTTTGTTGGCTGTCACGCCGCCGCC
This sequence comes from Minisyncoccota bacterium, assembly GCA_035708305.1. Lineage (GTDB taxonomy): Bacteria > Patescibacteriota > Minisyncoccia > Phycocordibacterales > DASSSU01 > DASSSU01. Next base: position 9,140 of record DASSSU010000027.1, read on the forward strand.
CAAGATGAGTGTTTTGGCGCGTGCGGACTCCATCGCTTTTCGGGTTTTAGAAACGAGTGTTTCCGTGATCGCGTTTTCAATTTCACTTGCCATTTCAGCTTTGACTGTGGAAGTTTTCTTGGGGATTTTTTGCAGGGTATAAAGCACGGCGGTTTTGAGTCCGGAGAAAGAAAAATCTAAATTATCAGAACTGATCATCGGGCGGGGAAGAGAAAAACGGTTTTTTTGGATTGTTTTTTTGGAAAGCGTACTGTTTTTAAAAGTTTCCGCGAGCTTGGCGATTTCTGGTCCGCCTGGGTACGGAAGGCCGAGCAGCCGCGCGGTTTTGTCGAAGGCTTCGCCGGCCGCGTCATCACGGGTTGCGCCGAGGAGTTGATACCGTAGCGGCGCCTTGATGAGAATGAGCTCCGTGTGTCCGCCGGAGACCAAGAGCAGCACAGCCGGGTAGATGATTTTTTTGAAGCCCCGCTCTTTCTTTTTGTTTGCTTTTTCTTCCAGAAGTGCAGAGACCGCGTGGCCTTCCATGTGGTTCACGGGAATCACCGGAAGATTCCACACCAGCGCAAGTGCTTTGGCAAAGTTGAGTCCGACCCAGAGCGCCGGCTCAAGTCCAGGGCCATACGTCACTGCTATGGCATCGATTTTTGGCTTTTTGAGTGTCGGAATAATTTTCAGAAATTGCTCCAGCAATTCCGGTTCGCGGACGAAGATTTTTTGAAGTTCTGCTTCTGTTTGGGAGTCAAAGGCAGACGCGCGATTTTTTTTCTCAAAACCTTTTTCCTTTTTCAGCGTTTCGATAAAAACGGGAAGGAGATTTTTTGCATGTTCGCGTTTGGCAAGTGAAGGGTAGACGCCGCCATATTTCCGATGCAGTGGGATTTGCGTGAGGACGGTGTTTCCGAGCACGCGAAAAACAGGGGAGAAGGTTTTTGAAAAATCTCCTTTACCATCCACGAGTGCCACAGCAGTTTCATCACAGCTGGTTTCAATGCCAAGAATTTTCATGGGGTATTTATACCACATGAGGTAAAGCAGAGAAAGCTGCTTTTAAGTAAAAAGGAGGATGCTCACGATGACGATAACGACAACCAGAACTATGAAAGCGGCTGAAGAGCGCAAAAAACGGATGCGTTTTGCGTCGGCTTCAAAATCGATGGCGCCGACGGATTGATTGCGATGAATAATTTCATCATTTCGCACCGACTGGAAGAATTCGTACTGACTTCGCGGGTGCCGGCCGTACCAGGCGAGAAATTCACTGGAAACCGGACGTTTTTTCAGCTCCTCTTCGTATGTTTCAATGAACTCACTGTATTGATCAAAGGCGTGCTGCTCAAACATGTAGTTGAGCTCATACGACCAGCGCGGGCGGAGGAGATAGAACCAGTAGGTCCACCAGAAATAAAAAAAAGCAAACACCATTGGGACAAAGGTATGGCGGAAAAAGCCGGCTTTCTCATGCTCTTTGGTAATGTGCGAAACCACGATCACGTGCATGGTCTCGTTGTCGAGAGAAAAGCGCGCGTGCTGGGTGAGTTTGGAAAGCTCCATCGCCTTTTTCTCATTTGCATAAAAAAGCGTCATGAGAGTGTACGCGGCGGAAGACCACGACTGGTAGGGGATGCGCGCGATCACTTCCACGGCGCGGAACTTCAAATACGACGGCTTGTGTCCGTAGACGAAATTTCCGCACCACACAAGGAAAGTGCCCAAAATCCGCGGAATAATCTGCACGTGATAATCTTCGTACGGACGTTTGTAGGCAAGAAGCTGTTCGGGAGCGTTCAGCTCAGTATTCAATGCTTCAAATTTTTTGTCGGTGGCAATGAGTTCCATGAGCAAGTGTTTTCATACTCAATACTAGCACCTCTCTTGTCTTCGTCAATTCAGCGGAGTGTTTATTTCGATGCTGAGTGGCGAATGATTTCCACATCTCGGAGCGTCACGGTGGCGCCGATGTTTGCTTCTTCAATGAGTTGGTTCAAGATCGGCAAAAAATTCCGGATCTTTTCATCTTCATCAACAATTTCAACGATAACCGGGAGGTCTTCAGAAAGATCGAGGATCTTGGCGCTATGGAGCCGGCTGTTCTCACCAAAGCCGAGGATTCCTTTGACGGCTGTGGCTCCTGCCAAGTGATTTTCTTTTGCCAAAAGAATGATTTTTTCGTACAGTGGCTGCCCCTTCAGGGTGTCTGCTTCTCCAATGTAAATTCCTAAAATTTTTGCATTTTTGATGGTGTCCATAGTTTTGTTTTTTTAAATTTTTGTGAGAAAGCGTGATAAGTAAAGTGCCAGGAAAATGCCGCAAATCGGAAGGATGATGTTTGAGAGGATGTTCAGAAAGGCAAAGGCAAACTCATTTCCTCTGAAGAAGCTTGTCGTTTCCAGCGTGAAGGTCGAGAGGGTGGTAAAGCCTCCACAAAAGCCGGTAATGAGAAAAAGTTTGGTGTTGGGGCTGATCAGGCTTTTTTCCGCAAGAAAGAAGACAACAAGTGCGGCAATGAAGCTTCCGAGCACGTTGACGACGAGAGTTCCCATGGGGAAAACGAAAGGGAGGTTTTCGGAAAAGACTTTTGAAATAGCGTACCGTGTCATGCCTCCGAGAGCAGAGCCGGTGCCGATCATGAGATAACTTAAAAACATATTGAAGAATGTTAAGGGTAATGTTTAGAAGTTATTGGCCGGCCATTGCCTGCGGTTCAAGGCAAACTTCACTGCCTGTAAGCAACAACCTATTTTATCACGCCAAACTTGGAAAGAAAAAAGGCCCGCGCCGAAACGCGAGCCGTGGGTGAGGGTTTTTGAGGTTTTTTTAATTCTTCTTTTTTAGAGTACAGTCTGCGTATCTTCTGTCGTAGAGTGTGCAGGAAGCGGGGCCGGGATCTTTGAGATAGGCAATGATAAACTTTGCATTTTTCGTCACCTCTGTTTTCTTTGATACGTCGCACGAGAGTTTTGCGAAGGGGTATGAATCAGCCGAATCCACTCCGACTGAAACGACTCTGCACGACGCGTTTTGGACAAGGATGATGGGTTGGGTTACGATCGAAGACACCACACCCAGAACGGGGAATACAAGGAGCACTGCGAAAGTAAGGCCTACAAACGCGCGAAAAGGGAGAACATAATTCTCTATCAGTGTTTCCATTTCCATCATTCTGTCCCCTTTCAGTCAAAATATATGATCGGACACACTTTCTCTTTGGTCGCTTTGGCATATTGCCAAAGAAGGTCTACGAAGCCGCTTTCTCTCTTCTGTTTTACCACCACTATTTCCTTTGCCTTGGCAGCAAGTTTCTTTTTCTTCTCCAAATGAAGTATTATTTTCGCTCCAAGAAAGCAGACAATTGCAAGTATGGCAACTGCAATCAGGTAGTGAGTGGCTCCGAAGAGGTAGATGGGAAAGGCTGTCAGGACAGCAATCGTTGTGAGGTAGAGAACGGCATGAAGAAACGCAATGACCGTTCCGAGAAAAATTGTACTGGTAAAAATGCAGAGGCTGATACCGTCTTTTATTCGGTGTCTGGAACCGCGTCCTTCATGAAAGAATTCATCGCAGATGAGTGAAGAATAGTGAAACCAACGGACGAACCAGCGGTCTCTTTTGAGTTCCATGTTTCAAACCCTTTTGTTGAAGTAAATTGCAATGTGAACGAGCAATGCCGGAATGATTTTTAGCACGATTCTTTTCAAATATCAATTCTGAAAAATCAACACAAAAAAGAAGATGCGGTGATACAATATTGATAATCAAAATTCATGAAAAAGAATTCAGCAAAAAAGCCGGCTTCGGTGACGAATTTTTTTCAAAGCTTAGTGTCGCTCGTTGTTTCACTCGGTGTCTTTGCCGTTTGTGAAAAATATTTTCCTGGAACGCCGGAGCGAAACGTCCTGATCGCGTGCGGAGTGCTCGCCGGGATGCTCATCCTCTTCAATCTCTTCGCGCGTAAAATCCACCGCTCTTCCGACACCGGACTTGATTTTTCACACTTCACACCGTCTCTTTCTCGCGTATTGCGGAAGCTCTTGGCACTGCTTTTCACGCTTGGAACGGTCGCGTTTGCGTACTGGCTTTTTCCCGAGTACCACGGCAGCTTTTATGATCCCTACTGGAATTTTCTTTGGATTGCGGGCGTGGTGATGCTCATTCTTGTGTTTCCGTATTTCTGGATTGTGGATGGTGCGCAGGTTGATCCGGAAGATAGTTATCTTCACCTGGGGAAAGTTCTGACACTCCAAAATCGCCCGAACTGGGATATTCTCAAAACACATTTCGGCGGGTGGGCGATCAAAGGTTTTTTTCTTCCGCTCATGGTGGTGTACATGAACGGTAATGCGCTCAATGCCCTAAGTGCCTTTACGCAAATGTCTTTACCGAGCGGCAACTGGCTCTTACCCGTGTACGATTTTGCTTTCAATGGCATATTTTTTATCGACGTGCTGTTTACGGTGGTGGGGTACACGCTCACGCTTCGGCTTTTTGGAAGTCATATTCGATCCGTGCAGCCAAGTACGCTCGGGTGGGTGGTGACACTTGTTTGCTATCAGCCGTTCTGGTCATTTTTTTCAAGCACGTATTTTTCTTATAGCGATGGATTCGAATGGGGGACATGGCTCCGGCCGTACCCGTGGATGCTCGCGTTTTGGGGCGGGGCCATCATTCTTCTCATGCTGGTGTATGTGGCGAGCACGGTCTCGTTCGGGCAGCGTTTTTCCAACCTCACTCACCGCGGAATTATCACCGGCGGCCCGTATCGTTTCAGTAAGCACCCGGCGTACATCAGCAAAAACATCAGCTGGTGGCTGATCAGCATTCCGTTTATTCCGCATCTTGGCCTCGTGCATGCGCTCCAAGCTTCCTTGCTTTTGGGAGGGGTCAATGTGATTTATTTTCTCCGCGCAAAAACAGAAGAGCGGCATTTGATGAGCGATCCCGTGTACCAAGAATACGCGGCATGGATCGACAAACACGGCTTCTTTGCTGTCCTCAAACGGCGCATGCGTAAATTTTTCCCGCCGAATCCACACTCAAAAACCGCCACGGTAGTGCAAAGCTGATGAAAAAAGAAGTGTGTCAAAACTGCTTCTCAGGTCGCATTCATCTCCTTATTTGTTGTGGGCGAGAGAGGACTTGAATCTTACAGATTCTGTACACCTTTTGGATATTTTCATTCACTTCGTTTCTGAAAATCTCTCAAAAAGTTTTCAAGCTCCTCTTCACCTTACAAATAAAATCACCCGATGCTTCCAGTTGTCGCATCAGGTTCATTTATTTGTTGTGGGCGAGAGAGGACTTGAACCTCCACCCTCGAAAGGACCTGCTCCTAAGGCAGGCGCGTCTACCATTCCGCCACTCGCCCGATTTTCTACAGCATAGCAGAAAAATACAAAGATGAAAGTCTGAAAAAAGCAGAAAGGTGAGGGGTTTTTATCTAAACATAACCAGGAAAAAAGTCTTCTTTGATTTGCCGGCGCGGGACTCCGAGCATAAGCAAATTTTTCCGCATGGCAAGCACCATGGCGTGAGTCCCTGAGAGATAAAAAGAACGATCCAGAAAGTCCGGGACAACTCTTCTTATGGTTTCTGGAGTAATAAGACCGGAAATAAAATACGGATTTCGAAAATTTCTGGGATTTTCATCTGTATTGCTAATGAAGTATGCTGTTTCAATGCCAAGTTTTGTTCTCGCTTGCTCAAAAATTTCACTATAAACGAGCGCATCGGAATTTTGGGCGGCATAAAGCACAATGATGTCACGGGGTTGGTTCACATCAAGTAAATACTTCATCATGCTTCGAAAGGGAGTTATTCCGATACCGCCAGCGATGAAGCAAAGTTTTTTTTCTTTGTCTTTGGGTAAAAGAAATTCACCGGAAAGCCCTCCCGCTGAAATTTTGGTTTTTTGATTGCTCTCAAGAAGGGCTTGTTTGAAGCTACTGGAAGGATGATAAAATTTCAAACCAAGACGCAGCTCCGGTTCTGTCGGCGAACTTGCAAGAGTAAAGTATCGCCGCGCGCCGCGAGTGTCGGTATTTTGATGGGGAAGCGTCCATTCCATGTATTGTCCGGCAGAGTACCGAACTTTTTCTTCGGGGTGAAAGACAAATTCAAAAATATCTGGTGCAAGCTGCACTTTCTGCTGTAAAACAGGAAAGAGTTTTTGTTTGGGACTGACGATGAAGCTAAAAATATTTCCAATCAAGAGAGCAAGTTCAGGACTCGTGTAATAACCAAAAAAGTGTACTTGCGGCGGCAGAAGGGCACCGACTATGGCGGCATACCATGCTCGTGAGGAAAGTTTGGGCGGTAAGGTTTGCGGTTCCGTGAGCATGACGAATCCAAGAAAAAAAAGAGGTGATTGGGACAGAGAAGTGATCAAGCTTGCGGCGAGAGATCCGTTTGAAGAAAAAGAAAGAAGGGTGGTTGCGAATAAACTCACCGCGAAGAAAACGCTGACCATTTTAAAAAGGCGCAATTTGCGGGCAATCAACATGCCTCCGAACAAAACAAAAGGCAAAAGAACACCAGAACTCACCCACCAGCCTGCTGTTTGTCCAGCGCCAAGAGCAGTGAAGAAAACGGCGAGTGCGGCGGGGTTAAAAATATGTTTGTTGTGGATCGTGAGGAGATATTTTGATCCGATGGCAAGGCCGCTTGCTGCAAGCAAAAAAGCAAACCAGAGGCCAGAATCTCCCGGCGCCTGAAAAGGAGTAATGATGAGGGTTAAGATTAAGGCGGTAATGAGACTTGATTCCGGGTTGGTGGGGGAGCTGAAAACAAAAGCGAAGATTTTGTTGATGATCCAGCACGAAAAAAGCAAAACTCCTGCTTCAATAATAATCCAGATGGGGCGGTAATGAAGTATATTTACGGTGCTGAAGAAAAAAGAAACCAGCAGCAAACCTCCAAGATAGTAAAGCATCAAACGGTACATGGTGATTTGATCAATCCAGCCGTCTATTGTTTTAAAAAGAAACATATTTTTCAAAGTGAGTAGTAAAAGTTGCTATTCCGTTGGCGTCGACCTGATATCCTTCGAAGCCGGGAAGCGATTCAATAAAATGAATGCCATTTTTCCCCATGGCAAAGGCGGCAGTAGCAAAGCGATCTGCATCGTATATATTTTCCCCAACAACCGTGAGACTTTTTATTTCTAAAATTTGTCTGTCCGGCTGATGTGGGTTGTAAATGTGTGCGCCGCGGATGGAGGTACCGGAGGTGGCAACAGCACCCCCCGAAAGCTCGATAACCTTAATTATTTTGTCGATGTGAAACGGGTTTCTGATGCCGATTCGCCAGGGTTTTCCGCTAGCACTTCCGCCGTTTGTTTGAATATCTCCGCCCGCTTCAATGGAGAAATTTTTAAAACCTCGAAGCCGCAAGTTTTTCGCTGCGCCTGCAATTGCCCATCCTTTGACGAGGCCGGATGGATCAAGCTTCCCGTTGTGAGATATGTCGAAATACCCATTTGATTGCTGCTTTGTCTCCTCGCAGAGTTTCATGACTGTTTGCATTTCGTGACTCCATTTTTCTTCTGGCAGACCGCGGTTGATCTGTGATATCTCGCTTTTTGGCTTGTAGGTACTGAAGCGATTATCGATTTTTCTGAAGTAATCAAAACTTTCGGAGAGACTTTTTTGGGTATCATGATCGGCGATTTCGATGGTGATCGGCATTCCCATGATAATTTCAGTCTGTTTCATGTGTTTTGTGCCTGGAGGAGCGCTGATGCGAGCGAATTTCGAAAAGCTTCACTGGTGAAAGTAGCGCCAGAAATGACATGGACATCTGCGTTTTGGTTTTGAATGGCTTCTTGTTTTAAAGACGGAAGCGCTTGATGGTTAATAATCACTGATGTTTCGTGAGTATTTGGAAAGTCAAGAATTTTGATGTCTGTCATTTTTCCGCCGCTGATAACCGCCGCCACCTGGACATCTCCATAGTAGGCGTTTACGGAAGAGCCAGTGTAGGTTCCATCTTTATATTTTCCTGTGCTCGGGGAGGAAGAAATTGGCGAAGAATTTTTGCGATTTCCGGTATTGTTTTTCGGAGAAGGGGCTGTGTTTTTAGTATTCATCGAGACTGGTGCGGAAATGGTGTTGCTTGGGGTTTGCGGCGGGAGATCAGAAGCGGGGTGTCTGTTGGGATAGGTTTGATTTTTTGCGGAGGTGCTGCTTCCGGATGCTTCTTCCGGTGTTAAAATTACCGGATTTTCTTGGTTGCGCACAACAAAGCTGTAAATGAAAAAGACCACAAGCACTCCGGCTCCAACTGTCAATTTTTTCAAATTATTTTTCATAGGTTTTTTTATTATTCTTGTCCATCACGATCGCCTTTTTGAAGTCCATAGTTGAAACATCCGACCGCATGGTTGAGATTGAAGGGTTTGTGCAGAAAACATGATCCGCCAAAATGGAACACCATAAAAAAGAGCATGGAAAATGCGGCGGCACCGGTGAGAAATGCAGGCCATATGCGGCGGAAATGAAAAGAAGGCCGGCGGGAAGCAGGTGAGAGAAGACTGAAGAAGATGACAAAAAGGGCGAGTACGGGAAAAGCCAACCCCCACGTGATCAGGACGGGTTCGCTCCAAAGGAAACTATGCTCAAGTGGAGAGAAAGAGGTTTCGGTCAAAAAATTCGCGGTACCAATCATCCAAAAAGGCACAAGAAGAAAGCCGGCAAAGATGGTTCCGTGACGGAGAGAAGGGGAGATTTCGTGGGTCCAGTTGTACAGAAGCGCCAGGGTGTTTTCTTCGGCGATATGTCCGGGTAAGTCAAGGCATGCTCGAAATTCAAGATGCATTTTTCTGAAGAAACTCGGTTCCGCTTCTGTTATATCCAGAAGAACATCAAGCATCGGTTGGCCGTACTTTTCGCGGTAAGATCTCGGGTAAAGTTTCAGAAGTGTTGTATAGAAA
>DASSSU010000028.1:0-5174 GCA_035708305.1 Minisyncoccota bacterium
AACGGAATGCGGCTTCATGAATATTATTTCGGCGGCATGACCAAAGACGGGCAGGGAATCGACCAAAGCTCCAAACTTCACGGAAAAATCGCGGAAGAATTCGGATCGTACGAAAATTGGGAAAAGGATTTTCGCGGTACGGGGGCGATGCGCGGGATCGGTTGGGCGGTTTTGGCACACGACAAAGAAGCAGACCGGCTTTTCAATGTCTGGGTCAACGAGCACGACATGGGGCACCTTGCCGGCGCCACTCCGGTTTTGATCATGGACGTCTTTGAGCACGCCTTCATGGTGGACTACGGCACGAAGCGCGCGGAGTACATCGACGCCTTCATGAAAGCGATTGACTGGGAAGTTTCGGAAAGCCGTTTTTCGTAAAAAACTTCACGTCTGATTTCTGGACGATATTTTCATGTTCATGAATTTTCACGATCTCACGAAATGGCAGTTTATTCTTCTGAACGTCTTGGTCAGCGCGGTGGTTTCGCTTGCGGTGGTGGTTTTGGTCGTTTCTTTTTTGGACGGTCGCTTAGATCTCGACAACCAGCCGAAGCAAAATCTCTCCGGTACGGGTACGGGAACCAGCACGCAAACGGCCAATGGTTCAAGCACCGAGAGCACTCCGGCAGGAAAAGCGGCGGCACAAAAAGAGCAGCTCACGCTTGATGTCGGTCAGAAAGGCCTCGAAAGCGTGGTGGAGGTTTACGCCAAAACCGCAGCGGGAAAGCAGCAGACGGGAATCGGCTTCTTCGTCTCACCAAACGAAGTGCTTGTTGGCACGGATGAGCTTTCATCAAACACGGTTATTTCGTACCAGGGAAATGCAGTGTCTGCTCAGGTGATTGCTCGCGATGACGGAGCGGGAATAGCGCTTTTGAAAGCTGAACTTCCGGGAAATTCTCCAAAGCCAAGCCCGGCAATGCTCTCGTCTTCCGCGGTTGAACTGGGAGAAAGAGTCGTGGCACTGGGGGGAGAAAACGGCTACAGCATTCTCACGGGAAACGTCACGGGAATGATCCCGTCTTCTTCTTCCGGCGCCTTTAAGAACTACGCGCGCATCCAAACAGATATTTCGTGGACGCATACACCCTCCGGCGCGCCAGTTTTTGATACAGACGGAAACGCTATCGGTATCCACGTTGCTTCAAATTCAAACGGTTCCTACACCCTTCTGATCAGCAAGGATACCCTTCGTCAGCTTGAAGGATCGGCACCACAGAACGGGCACTGAAAACTAGACAAATAAACAAAATCAAAACGAAGGAATCAAAACAAAGAATTAAAAAGAGAAGAGAAAAAGAAATCAAAGAAAAAGAAGAAAGAAAGGAGGGCTCCCTGCGTCGTGAAAAGAGAGTGCATTTCGTCATTTCACCAAAAAATGCAAGAAAAAGAACGAGAAAAAAGTTTTTGACCATTAGCAAAAAATATTATATAATGTTCTCGTAAATAATTTGAAAACAAAAATTTTATGCCTCCATTAAAACATTTTACTACCAAAGCGAAAGAAGCTATTCGAAAGGCGCATGAACTTGCGATCGAGCGGGGTCAAAACCATGTGGACTCCATTCACCTTTTGATCGCTCTTTTGCTGCAGGAGGAAAGCTTGGTGATTTCCATTCTTGATCAGATGGAAGTTGATACCAATTTTCTTCTTGATTCGCTTCTGGACACGATCGAGTTTTCCGAAGGGAACAACACGCTTTCTTCTTCATACCAGATCTATCTCACACCGGAACTCGCGGGGATCCTTGAAGAGTCCACCAAAATCGTTTCCGAGCTGAATGACGAGTTCGTTTCTACCGAGCACCTTTTCTTGGCGATTCTTTCGACCCAGAACCCGGCACACGACGCGCTGTCCAAATTCCGCGTAACGAAAGAAAACGCAATGGAAATTCTCGAAGGCTTGCGAAGCGGCAAGATCAAAGACATCGAAAAGCCGAAGAAACACCGCATGATCGAGAAGTACGCGCGCAACCTCACCCGTCTGGCACAGGAAGACAAAATCGACCCAGTGATTGGACGTGACAACGAGATCACGCGCATCATCCAGATCCTCTCCCGCCGTACGAAGAACAACCCCATTTTGATCGGGGAAGCGGGCGTGGGAAAAACGGCGATTGCCGAAGGCTTGGCAGCGCGCATCGCAAAAGGCGACGTTCCAGAATCACTCCGGGAAAAAGAGTTGGTGGCGCTCGACATCGGCTCACTGGTGGCGGGAACCAAGTACCGCGGCGAGTTTGAAGAGCGACTGAAAGGGATTTTGAAAGAAGTGGAAAAAGCCGACGGGAAACTGATTCTTTTTATCGACGAAATCCACACGATCGTAGGCGCGGGCGGTGCGGACGGGACTTTGGACGCTTCCAACATGCTCAAGCCTGCTCTGGCGCGCGGTGAACTCCGCGCGATCGGTGCAACCACATTTAAAGAATATCAGCGTTACATTGAGAAAGATCCGGCGCTCACGAGGCGTTTTCAGCCGGTGTTTGTGCACGAGCCATCGCTTGAAGATGCGATCGCTATTTTGCGCGGCCTGAAAGAACGCTACGAGCTGTACCATGGAGTGAAGATCACAGACGATGCGATCATTGCGGCGGTCAACCTCTCCAGCCGCTACATCACAGACCGTTTTTTGCCGGACAAGGCAGTGGACCTGATCGACGAGGCGGGTTCTGCCCTTCGCATCTCGCTCGAAAACAAGCCGGCCGTGCTTGAAGAAGCGCACCGAAAGATCATGCGTCTTGAGATTGAGAAAGAAGCGCTCAAAAAAGAATCTGGCAACACAAAAGAAGCCAAGCATGCAAAAAGCCGCATCAAAAAAATTGACCAAGAGATTGCTGACTTGAAGGAAAAAACCTACGAGTTGGAGCTGAAGTGGAAGAACGAAAAAGAACTTCTCACGGACATGAGAAAATTCCAAAAGCAGCTGGATGCTCTCCGTGCCGAAGCAGAAACGGCGGAAACGCAGGCAGACTTGGCAACGGCGGCGGAAATTCGCTATGGCAAAATCCCGACCATGGAAAAAGAGCTTGCCACCAAAAATACCAAACTCAAGAAAATCCAGCGTTCGCGACGGGTTCTTAAGGAAGATATCACAGAAGCTGACATCGCGGATATTATTTCGCGCTGGACGGGCATTCCGGTAACACGCATGCTTGAAGAAGAAGTGGAGAAGCTCAGCCGCATGGAAGGAACACTCACGGAACGCGTGGTGGGGCAGGCGGATGCGATTCAAAAGATCTCCGACGCCATCAAGCGTTCACGAACGGGTATTTCCGATCCAAACCGCCCGATCGGTTCCTTCATGCTTCTTGGTCCGACCGGAGTAGGAAAGACCGAGCTGACGAAGACGTTGGCTAAATTCCTCTTTGATGATGAAAAAGCATTGGTCCGTGTCGACATGTCCGAATACATGGAGAAGCATTCGGTATCGAAAATCATCGGTGCGCCTCCAGGGTACGTTGGCCATGAAGACGCCGGAAACTTGACCGAAACCATCCGCCATCGTCCGTATTGCGTGGTGCTCTTCGACGAGATCGAAAAAGCGCATCCAGAAGTCTTTAACATTCTCCTTCAGGTACTTGATGAAGGCCGGCTGACAGACGCGAAAGGCCGCACGGTGAATTTCCGAAACACGGTGATCATCATGACCTCAAACATTGGTTCGGAGTTCATCAACAAAATGGAAACCATCGGATTTACCGAAAACACCGAGGTAGATTCCTACGCGCAAGCAAAAGAAAAAGTGCTGACGAGCCTAAAGGACTACTTCCGCCCCGAATTCTTGAACCGCTTGGATGAGATCATTCTCTTCGATATCCTCTCCCCGGAAGCGATGAAAAAGATCGTGGAAATTCAAATCGCCCAGATACAGGAGCGTTTGAAGCAAAAGGGAATTGACATTTCTTTCTCCGACGAAGTCTACGCGTATCTGGCAAAAGAAGGATACAATCCTCAGTTTGGCGCACGGCCGCTGAAGCGTCTCCTTCAGACCAGCATTCTCACGCCGGTAGCCACGCATGTGATCGCCAAACGGATCGCGGGCGGCGGAAAGATCTGCGTGGACATGAAGAAAAACGCCATTTGCGTGGAAGTGGAGCAGAAGAAAGGAAAAGTCCCTCTTCGAAAGAAAGAACTTTCTCAAGTGAAATAAAAATTTATAAAAAACAAAAGCCGCATTTATCCGCGGCTTTTGTTTTGAGTGTAAAAAAACCGGTACAAGGTGTACCGGTTGAGGGGTCATGGAGGTCCTTCCGCACAGCTAGCAGCTGTAGTCGGAGAAATATGTCTCAACATCTGGCTGCTCGCGTACGAGGCGAAGGGTAATCTTGACGTTGAAAGTGGAAGCTATCTCCTCGGCCAGTTGGCCGGTCAATTCGACGTATTTTCGGCCGTACGTCTCGAAAACCCAGTTCTGTTCGGTTGCATTGCGCGGGCTGTTGTTGAACCAAATTGTGCCGAGAAATATTCGTCGCGGTTCTCGCTTAATCAGACCGAACAGATATGTCTTTGGCTTCGTTTCGGAGTTCTTATACAGGATACCAAGTGAATCACTCTGAACCAGTGAGCGAGCTGCCATGCCTGTGCTGTTTGAGAGGTCAAATCCCTTCGAGACAAGAAACCCCCCGACCATGATTGAAAGAGATTCCTGGTAGTCTACCAATGTTACTTTGTCATTCATCGCCTGCTCCTTTCTGTCGGGATGTGCTGAATCTAGAGACTACTGTAACATGTATACGTATATATATCAAGAGTAACGGTGACAAGAAAAATCGGTATTCAGAATCATTTTCTCCGCCTCCGCCTTTCGAATTCCTCCCATTGTCACAGAAAAGGACTGCCTTTTAGCAATCCTTTTTTGTGTATGGTGCGCCGGGAGGGATTCGAACCCCCGTAGGCCTGAGGCCGACAGATTTACAGTCTGTTGCGATTGACCGCTCCGCCACCGACGCATGTGTGCTTGAAATGTAGCATATTTTCAAAAAGAAATCCAGAAAGAAACATCAGATACGAGTCCACTGATCTGATCCTGTCAAAGCATACTCATACTTGCTATACTTCAATCATGAAAAAAGTGGAGTCTGAAATACACAAATATCTCAAAGAGCGCGGATGGGATGCTTTGCGGCCGTCTGACATCGCCAAGTCTATCAGTATTGAGGCGGCGGAATTGCTTG
>DASSSU010000029.1:0-64802 GCA_035708305.1 Minisyncoccota bacterium
TTGGATTGTGAGAAACCACTCCGCGCGGTTTGTAGTAGGCGAGGTATGCGTATTCTTCTTTCGCCTTCTGAACGCTCTGATCCACTTCCACACGGTCGGTTTTTTCCACGCGATCTCCAAGTACGGCAAGGCGTCCATTTATCTTTACCAGTCCCTCGGCAATGTAGCGATCTGCCTGCCGCCGGCTGCAATAATTTTTCAGGTACAAATAACGGTTGATTCTCAGGGGGTATACGACTGCTGACGGAGCCTGTTCTGAGGCTTTCGCGTGTGACGGGCGCTTCTTCTCCGGTTTTCTTGGGAGGTTCTTTTTTGATTTCATGGGTTTTAGTTTACAATAAAAGAGATTTTCCTAAAAATATATTTTTATGCAAAAAACTCTGCAAGGAAAAGAAGAAGAAAATCATTTTTTTCGGCTTACGCTCGGTTTTCTTGGGATCATCGGCATCGGGCTTGCGGCCATGCTTTTGGCGAGCTATCTGGAAGTGCATCGGTACCATCAAGAACTTTCCTCGGCGGTGCAAGGTTTCCAGGAAGTGGTAACCCCATCTAGAAATAATAATAAATAAAAAACGGGCGTGTGTGGAAGTCCGTCTGATCTGCTGAGAGAGGCCTTTGGGTTCTTTGTCTCCACCGACTTGCCGTGCTCTTGACTTTTACGCAGGAAAAAATACTATATTCCTGAAGCTGCGTAGAAAGCAGGTTCCAATTTTGCTCGCGAGCTTGCGAGTGAACTGCAAAATTGAGAATCCGCCTCAGGCGGATCAGGAGAATCTATCGAGGTAGATCAGTAGATCAATTTTGAGAAATTGGAATAAACCCTGCCGAGTAGGTCGATCTTCTTTTTTGCCCGTTTCTTTTTTGGAAATGGCAAAATCGTGGCTTTTACCAGAAGCCATTTTTTTATGGCTGAATTCTCTTAAAACAATATGGCAATTACCAGAGAAAAAAAAGAAGCAATTTCCAAGAAGCTTTCTTCAATTGCAAAAAATTCTGATTCGATTGTTTTTGCAAACTTTCACGGTCTGAGCGTGGGAGCAACAACGAACCTTCGCCAGAGTCTTCGCGAAAACGGCGTTTCGTATTATGTCGCCAAAAAGTCGCTCATCAAAAAAGCGTTTGATGCAGAAAACTTCAAGGGCGAGATGCCAGAACTTGAAGGCGAGATTGCAGTTGCTTGGAGTGAGAATGATGCACTGGCACCTTCCCGAGAGATTTTCAACTTCTCTAAGAAACACAAAAAAACTTTTGCACTCGTTGGCGGTGTGTACGAAGGAGAGTACAAAAGCAAAGAGATCATGACCGAAATCGCCTCGATTCCATCAATTGAAGTATTACGCGGAATGTTCGTGAACGTGATCAATTCTCCGATTCAACGCATGGCGATCGCGCTCGGTCAGATTGCAGAAAAGAAAGCATAAATTACTTTCTACTACTAACTACTAACTATTTACTACTAATTACTTACTAACATGGCAGAAGAAACAAAAACAAATGAAGAAGTAGCCGCATCTGCTCCTGAAACGGCAACCGAAGAGGCGAAAGAAGAAGTGAAAGCAGAAGCAGCTTCCGAAACAGAAGAAATAGAAGTTCCGGCAAAGTTCAAAGAGATTGTGGAAAAAATCGAAGGAATGTCCGTGCTTGAACTCAACGAACTCGTGAAAGTATTCGAGAAGAAATTCGGCGTTTCTGCAACGGCTGTTGCAGCAGGTCCTGCAGCGGGTGGAGCTGGAGAAGAAGCAGAGGAAAAATCTTCTTTTGACGTTGAACTTACCGCAGCAGGTGATCAGAAGATCCAGGTGATCAAGGCGGTAAAGACGGCGCTTGGACTCGGACTCAAAGAAGCAAAAGACCTGGTTGAAGCCGCACCAGCCGTTCTGAAGGAGGGCGTGGCAAAAGCCGAAGCAGAAGAACTCAAAGCAGCAATTGAGGCAGCAGGAGGAAAAGTTACTCTCAAATAGTCTCTTTTTCTTGAAAGAACCTCAAGAAAAACCTCTTTTATCGGGGTTTTTCTTTTTGAGGAGAGCTATGATAAAATGGCGTTCATGGAAATACTAGGAAAATTGCTTGGAAGCGTCTCGCGAGTAAAGATCATGCGTCTTTTTTTGTTTCATCCGCAGAAAGTTTTTTCTTATGAGGATGTGAAAAAAAGAACCAGGGTTACGCCTGCCACATTTCGGAAGGAAATCAATCTCCTTTTAAAGGTGGGATTTTTGGAACAAAAAGAAATCCCGGCGGACGTTTTGTTGTCGGACGGGAAGAAGGTGCTCGCACGAAAGCCGAAAGTTGGTCTGAAGCTCTCGCCTGATTTTCCTTTTGCGGATCCATTTCGAACCATCCTTATCAATGCCGAGACGCTCAAGAAAGAAACGATCGCCAAGAGTCTTGAAGGGGTGGGAAAGCTCAAGCTCGTGATCCTCTCCGGAATTTTTATTGGCCGCGATGACAGCCGTGTGGATCTTTTTGTGGTGGGAAGCAAGATCAACAAAAAAGCATTTGAAAATTACATGCGTATCTTGGAATCGGAAATCGGAAAAGAACTGGCGTACTCGGTTTTGGAGACGGATGAATTTGCATACCGCTACCAAGTGCACGACAAACTGGTCCGAGACGTCCTTGACTATCCGCACGAGAAGCTGCTTGACCGGCTCAACGTTTAGCCGCTTTTTCTTCCTTCGGGCTTTCAAAAATGGAGAAGCTCAAAAACTTGACCGATTCTATTTTTCCTTTATACTGTAGCCACACCTTGAAAAAGGGTGTTTTCTTTCAAGGGAAGATCTTTGAAAATTGAATAGGTGAATAGAAATAGAAGTGTAATAACAAGAGAAGGAGAGGCGTTCAGGTTTTTCTTTCTTTTGTTCCGTCGATGTTCGGGATGTTTCATTGAAATGTTTCGAACAAAAAATTTATGAAGAGTTTGATCCTAGCTCAGGATGAACGCTGGCGACGTGGATAAGGCAT
Source organism: Minisyncoccota bacterium (assembly GCA_035708305.1). GTDB lineage: Bacteria > Patescibacteriota > Minisyncoccia > Phycocordibacterales > DASSSU01 > DASSSU01. The sequence continues at coordinate 2,962 of DASSSU010000029.1, forward strand.
GCAAGTCGAGGGGCCCTTCGGGGCACCGGCAGACGAGGCAGTAACACACAGGAACGCACCCGAAAGTCGGGCATAGCCCATCGAAAGATGGGGTAATTCCCGATAGTCCCGCAAGGGTAAAGATTTATCGCTTTCGGAGCGGCCTATGGAGTATCAGCTTGTTGGTGAGGTAACGGCTCACCAAGGCTACGACGCTTAGGGGAGCTGAGAGGCTGACCCCCGCCGATGGGACTGAGATACGGCCCATACACCTACGGGTGGCCGCAGTCGAGAATCTTCCGCAATGGGCGAAAGCCTGACGGAGCGACGTCGCGTGATGGAGGAAGCTCTACGGAGTGTAAACATCTTTTATGGAGGAAGAAGTAATTGACATTACTCTATGAATAAGGGGCTGCTAACTCTGTGCCAGCAGCAGCGGTAATACAGAGGCCCCAAGTGTTATCCGGAATTATTGGGCGTAAAGGGTGCGCAGGCGGTCTTGTTAGTCTTTTGTTAAAACTTCCGGCTTAACTGGAAGACTGCGAAGGAAACGGCAAGACTAGAGGGCGCGAGAGGTCTACGGAACTTACGGTGTAGGAGTGAAATCCGTTGATATCGTGGGGAACACCAAAAGCGAAGGCAGTAGACTGGCGCGTTTCTGACGCTCAGGCACGAAAGCGTGGGTAGCGAACGGGATTAGATACCCCGGTAGTCCACGCCCTAAACGATGATCGCTAGTTTTTCGGAGTATCGACCCTCTGAGAGGCGAAGCTAACGCGTTAAGCGATCCGCCTGGGAAGTACGGCCGCAAGGCTAAAACTCAAAGGAATAGACGGGGACTTGCACAAGCGGTGGATCATGTGGTTTAATTCGATGATAAACGAAGCACCTCACCAGGGCTAGACATCATGCTTATGTCTTTTAGGAAACTAGAAGTCCTAACGGCATGACAGGTGATGCATGGCCGTCGTCAGTTCGTGGTTTGAATTGTTCCCTTAAGTGGGGTAACGAACGCAACCCTCATCGTCTGTTATATATGTCAGACGAGACCGCCCAGCCCTATCCTTTTTAGGCATACATTACTTTGTGAGATGGATTTACAAAGTGATGCATTGTTTACATTGAGTTCTCACGAGAAGTGAGGCATTCAATATTTATAGAAAGAATAGGGCTGGGAGGAAGGCGAGGATGACGCCAGGTCAGCATGTCCTTTGATGCCCTGGGCTACACACGTGATACAATGGCTACTACAACGGGTCGCGACGAGGTAACTCTGAGCTAATCCTTAGAAAAGTAGCCCCAGTTCGGATTGAGGTCTGCAACTCGACCTCATGAAGTTGGAATCGCTAGTAATCGCGGGTCAGCTATACCGCGGTGAATACGTTCTCAAGTCTTGTACTCACCGCCCGTCAAGTCAAGGAAGCCGGGAGTGCCCGAAGTTCCCGCGTTCGCGGGGCCGAAGGTAAGCTTGGTAACAGGGACTAAGTCGTAACAAGGCACGGCTAGCGGAAGCTGGTCGTGGATTTATTCCAAAATGGACACATTCTTCTTGCAAGGAAGAATTAAAACGATCGATCCATTCTGCATTTGTAGAGTGAGAGACATGGTTCAGTCTCAAAAAGAGCCGGGCATTCGGGAGAGACCGAAAACCAGACGGAACAAAAGAAAGAGAAACTTTGAAAGGCTATTCACATTCAATTTTCAAAATATGATTAACAAAAACCGCTTCGGCGGTTTTTGTTTTGGTGCAATTTCCTTTAAATGTTATAATGCCACCGGGTTTTCTTCAATGGATATTTTGAGAAGGATATTTGAAAGTGAACGGTGGTCATCTTGCTTATGGAGTTTCGATTTCGTTCGTGATTGGCACGATGCTCATGCTCATTCTTCTTGGTCGGTAGAAATCTTTTGGAGGGGAAAATGTTCCAGCGATTTTTTCGCTCTCAGTTTTTCCGTTCGTGTGTTCGGAATCCTGTTGAAATGATCACGTCAATTTTGCTGTGGTTGGCAGTGGTTTTTGTCGTTTATTTTTACCACCATTGGTAAAAAATGGCCGCGAGATGTTTTCTCGCGGCCTTTCGTTTGACCTTTACTGGTGTTCTGGCCTTCTTTTGGAAGAATGTTTTCTCGATTTTTTTCCTCGAGGGTCTTGTGAGGGATTCCTTTTCTCTTTTTCTTTTTCCCGTTTATCACGATGTCTCTGAGACATGCATGGAGCTCCTAAAATGAAAAGTTCGCACTCTCTCACTGAGAGGCTCTTCTTTTGAGAGAACCCTGAGGAATTCTAATGAAAATCAGGTTAAAATACAAGTGAGAGCCCTCAGTGATGGCATTATGAAGAAAAACTTGACGGAATTTTTCTTTTCTATATAATGCTAAATGTTCTGAATATGAAAAAGAAAGAAAGCTTTCCAAGGTGATACAGTCCACGCAGGTGGATCTTTGTGTATCGCCTCAGGCGATTTTTTTTTAGAAAACTGCCCGAACGGATCGAACGTTGAAAACTGAATTCTGCCACGGCAAAAATTACCTTTCGGGGTCTTTTCATTTGCCGGAGGCAGGCAGGTAAAAAATATTGTAAGAAAATTTTGTGGTTTTTTGACTTCCTAATGGGAAGTTAAAAGAGCATATGGTGGATGCCTTGACTTTAAGAGGCGATGAAGGACGTGGTCTGGCTGCGATAAGTTTCGGGGAGGTGCCAAACAACCTATGATCCGGAAATGTCCGAATGGGGAAACCTGGTGGCGTAAACCGCCATCTCGAACGGCTTGACCGTTCGAGCGCACCCGGGGAAGTGAAACATCTCAGTACCCGGAGGAAAAGAAAACAAGCCCGCTTCGGCGGGAGACATTCTCTTAGTAGCGGCGAGCGAAAAGGGAGGAGCCCAAACCTAGTCTAAGATTTGTGACGCAGACTTCTGACTTTTAGATCTGTTTCTCAAATCTTGGACTGGGGGTAGTAGGGCAGGAACACAGTTTACTGGGAAGAAATCAAACAATGTTAGTCGAGTCTCCTGGGAAGGAGAGCCCCAGAGGGTAACAGCCCCGTAGGCGAAAACATCTGTTTGTCTTCTCGTTCTTGTACCTGAGTAACCCGAGACACGAATAGCTTGGGTGAATCCGGCAGCACTAACTGCCAAGGCTAAATACTCTTAAAGATCGATAGTGAACAAGTACCGTGAGGGAAAGGTGAAAAGCAGCCCGGTGAGGGCGATGAAATAGACCTGAAACCATATGCTTACAAGGAGTGGGAGCTGGCTTCGGCTGGTGACCGCGTGCCTATTGAAGAATGAGCCAACGAGTTTATGCATGCTGCTCGGCGAAATCCGGAAGGATAGAGTCATAGGGAAACCGAGTGTGAATAGCGCGACTAGGTAGTACGCATAAGACCCGAAACCAGGTGAGCTTACCATGAGCAGGGTGAAGTTTCGCGAAAGCGAAGCGGAGGCCCGAACCCACGCGCCGTACAACACGCGGGGATGACTTGTGGTAAGGAGTGAAAAGCTAATCGAACCTGGAAATAGCTGGTTCTCTCCGAAATAGCTTTAGGGTTAGCGTCTCGCGTACCTCTTGGGGGTAGAGCACTGGATGGGATGAATAGGGGGAAACCTCGTCATTCCAATCAAACTCCGAATACCAAGAGCCATTACGAGGCAGTTAGACTGCGGGGGCGAAGCTCCGCTGGTCAAAAGGGAAACAGCCCGGATCTCCATCTAAGGTCCCTAAATCCATGTTCAGTGCACTTAAGGAGGTGAAATTTCTCAGACAGTGAGGAGGTCGGCTTAGAAGCAGCCATCCTTTAAAAATAGCGTAACAGCTTACTCATTTAGAGATCTTGCGCCGCAGATAATCGGGGCTAAACATGGTACCGAAGGTGAGGATGTGATCCGCCTCAGGCGGATTGCGTGGTAGGAGAGCGTTCCTCTCTGCGATGAAGCCTTTCTGTAAGGAAAGGTGGAGTGTGAGGAAGTGAGAATGTTGGCACAAGTAACCGCAATGCGGGTGAAATTCCCGCACGCCGAAAAACCAAGGTTTCCTTGGCTATGATAATCAGCCAAGGGTTAGTCGGTCCTAAGGTCATGACGAAAGTCGAAGCCGATGGACACATGGTTAATATTCCATGACTTCCAATTTTTTCGATGGGATGACGGAGATTAGTAGTCTGAGCGGCTTATTGGATTGCCGTTCTTGCTCTGAGGATGACAGGTAGGCAAATCCGCCTGTTATAGTCCAAGGAGAGAGAAAAGGTTCGTCTTCGGACGGGTCAATTCAGATGAGCAGTCTTCCAAGAAAAGTCTCTAAGGTTCAAAAATTGGAAACCGTACCGGAAACCGACACAGGTGGTTAGCTCGAGAAGAGTAAGGCGAATGAGTGAGTGTTCCTCAAGGAACTCGGCAAAAAAGCAGCCGTAACTTCGGAATAAGGCTTGCCCATCGCAAGATGGGCCGCAGCGAAAGTAACCCTGGCGACTGTTTACCAAAAACACAGCTCCCTGCGAACTCGTAAGAGGATGTATAGGGGGTGACGCCTGACCAATGCCAGAAGGTCAAATATTGGTGGTGTACTGCTTTGCAGTCTGCTGACTGATATAAGCCCTGGTGAATGTCGGCCGTAACTATAACGGTCCTAAGGTAGCGCAATTCCTTGTCGGGTAAGTTCCGACGTGCACGAATGGCGTAACGACTAGGGTACTGTCTCGAGGAACAGCTCGGTGAAAATGCGATACCGGTGAAGACGCCGGTTACCTGCAGCTAGACGAAAAGACCCCAGGAGCTTTACTACAGCTTGGCATTGACCGTATGTTCGTTCTGCGTAGCATAGGTGGGAGACTTTGAAGCCGCGATTTCGGTTGCGGTGGAGTCAACAGTGAAATACCACTCTTTACGAAAATACGTTCTAACCTGTACGGAAAAAACGTGCGGAAACAGTGTCTGGTGGGTAGTTTTAGTGGGGCGCTATCCTCCTAAAGAGTAACGGAGGAGCCTATTAAGGTCAGTTAGGCGCGAATGGAAACCGTGCCGATAGTGTAATGGCATAAACTGGCTTGACTGCGAGACGTACATGTCGAGCAGGTGCGAAAGCAGAGCATAGTGAACCGACTCTTCGCATTAGATGCGGGAGAAGATTAACGGATAAAAGCTACCCTGGGGATAACAGGCTGGTACCGCCCAAGAGTTCATATCGACGGCGGTGTTCGGCACCTCGATGTCGGCTCATCTTATCCTGGGGCTGGAGAAGGTCCCAAGGGTTTGGCTGTTCGCCAATTAAAAAGATACGCGAGCTGGGTTCAGACCGTCGTGAGACAGGTTGGTCTCCTATCTGCTGCAGGCGTTGATTCTTGAAGGGATTTGTTCCTAGTACGAGAGGACCGGAATGAACTGACCTCTGGTGTGCGAGCTGTCGTGCCAACGGCACTGCTCGGTAGCTATGTCGGGATTGGATAACCTCTGAAAGCATCTAAGAGGGAAGCCGACCCTAAGATAAGGAATCATTAAAACCCGTGGGAGATGACCACGTGATAGGCACCAGGTGGAAGTGTGGCAACACATTGAGCCGAGGTGTACTAATTCGTTGAAATGGTCCCATTAGGACGTCAGGACGCCACAAATTTTCTTATTTTATTTCCTGCAAATTCAGTTTTCATACACAAAACAAGCAGCACGAACAAGTATTCAGTATTTTGTTCTGGTGGTTTGGCGAAGGGGTCACACCCGATCCCATTCCGAACTCGGAAGTTAAGCCCTTCAGCGCCGATGGTAGTCGTAAGGCAAGAGTAGGTCGCCGCCAGAACAAAATACTGAATCCAAGAACGTACTCCATCAAGCAAGCCTCACGGCTTGTTTTTTTGTTTCCGTGAGTCTCTTTTTTGTGGTAGTATGCAAGGAAAATGAACCAAAAATCTGAAAACATCCGAAATTTTTCTATTATCGCACACATCGACCACGGGAAGTCCACGCTTGCGGATCGCATGCTGGAACTTACGAGTACCGTGGAGGATCGCAAAATGCAGGATCAGATGCTTGACACGATGGAGCTGGAGCGCGAGCGGGGGATTACCATCAAGATGCAGCCGGTACGCATGATTTACCGACCCTCGACATCTTCATCTGCGGCGTTGCGGGACCCCGCTGACTCAGGCACCGTATCAGTAAATACGTTTTCTTCGTCAGCTTCCCCGCGCCTTGCATCTGAAGCGCCGAAGGCCGATAAACAAGGAGAAGAGTATGTTTTGAATTTAATCGACACGCCGGGACACATCGACTTTTCGTATGAAGTTTCGCGGGCACTCAAAGCGGTGGAAGGTTCTATTCTTCTTGTGGATGCGACGAAGGGGGTGCAGGCGCAAACTCTCACCACCCTTGGAATGGCGCAAGAGCTCGGCAACACGATTATTCCGGTCGTTTCAAAGATTGACTCACCACTTGCGCGAACAGAAGAAGTGAAAAAAGAAATTGCAGAACTCCTGAAGTGTTCGGCTGCTGATGTTTTGGAGGTTTCCGGAAAAACCGGAGAAGGGGTGGAGCATTTGCTTGCCGAGATCGTGAAGCGGGTTGCGCCACCAAAGACGGAAGCTGAAGGGATGGAAAAAGCCGGACAGTCGAAAGCAAATACATCAGAAAAACTGAGGGCACTGGTTTTTGATTTTGAGTATTCCAATCATCGCGGCATTGTCCTTTATGTCCGTATTTTTGACGGCTCAGTCAAAAAGGGTGCGAATCTTTTTCTTTCGCAGGCAAAAGCACGCTTCATTTCCGGGGAAGTGGGGATTTTTCATCCCAACCAAGTGCCGACGGAAAAGCTCTCGGCCGGTGAAATTGGCTACATCGTGACGGGGGTGAAAAGTCCGGGAATTGCGAATGTCGGGGATACCGTGGTGGATTTTGGCAGCTCACTTCCGCCTCTTTTGGGGTACGAGGAGCCACGGCCGGTGGTGTGGGCGTCGGTGTACCCAGAAAGTCAGGACGACTTCAACGAGCTCAAACAGGCACTTTTGAAACTCAAGCTCTCCGACTCTTCGCTGACATTTGAAGAAGAAGCTTCGGGAACACTTGGACGTGGATATCGCTGCGGTTTTCTTGGAATGCTGCATTTGGAGATCGTGACGGAGCGCTTGCATCGGGAGTTTGGTCTGGAGCTGATCGTTGCCACGCCGTCGATCACGTATGAAGTAGAATACAAGGGAGGGCGAAAAGAAATGGTCTACTCGCCGACGCTTTTTCCTGATCATGGCACATATGAACGCGTTTTGGAGCCGTGGGTCAAAGTGAAGATTTTTACGCCGATGGATACCCTTGGGCAGGTGCTTCAGCTTCTGTATCAGCATGAAGCGGAAACGGGAAAGACGGACGTTTTTGGAGAAGATACAGCAGAAGTGGAAGCCAGCATGCCACTTCGCGAACTCATGCGAAATTTTTTTGACGAGCTCAAAAGCGTGACCAGTGGGTATGCATCGCTTTCGTACCGAGATGAAGGCTTCCGGGAGGCACATGTGGCGCGTTTGGATTTGCTGGTGGCGGAAGAACCGGTTCCGGCATTTTCGCGCGTGATCTCGGAGCGGCAGGTAGAAGAAGAAGCAGTGGACGCGGTGACAAAGCTTCATGAAATTCTTCCCAAACAGCTCTTTACGGTAAAAATCCAAGGGAAAGCAATGGGACGAATCATTTCATCCAAAACACTCCAAGCGATGCGGAAAGACGTGACCGCGAAGCTCTACGGTGGAGACGTCACGCGCAAACGAAAGCTTCTGGAAAAACAGAAAAAGGGAAAGAAGCGAATGAAAAGCGGCGGGAAAGTGAATATTCCGTCTGCTGTCTTTCTCAAAATGATGAAGAAATAAAATTCCCAAATTGAGCGATTTTCATTGTCAAAAGTTTTGGATTGTTTGTTGTTCCTGAGGGCTTTGAAAATAGATTGACGAAGGTATTTTTTTATACTAAACTATCGCCGGTTCGCAAAACGGAGGAATTCTCCATGAACATCCTCTTTGAAGTACTTATAGCAATTGGAGTTTCGTTTTTCTTGGTAGCGGTGTTTGGTTTCCTTTTTAGGAAAGACGAACGCAAGTACATTTATTGTGCAGCAGGGTGCGGTGAGCTATGTCATCACAAAGACCTTCACGGAGGGTTCTGTAGGAACTGTGCCTTAACGTTCTATAACTATAAGAAGTAGAGTTTCTTCTTGTGAAGAGAAGAACAACCAAAGCCCCGCAATTTTGGCGGGGCTTTTATTTTATTAAAAATAACCAGAATGTGTATCGGTGCGGCTAGGGAGAATCGAACTCCCATCTGTTGCTTGGGAAGCAACCATTCTACCACTAAACTATAGCCGCTTGAATTTGTCTATCGGAAAACGGAAAGAAAGCTTTTCCACCAGCTCTCTTTTTTGGGCGTCTCCTCGGGAGTGTTGGTGGCGGTCTTCTGGTCAACCAAGACTAGCACATGCTCGCCGTCTTTGGCAACCATAAACTTTTTGCGAAGCTCGGCTTCTACGCCGCTTTTGGATTGCAAGTTGGTGATTTTTTGTTCAAGATCGTTCTGTTGTTGTGCGACACTGGCGAACTTTGCGGACGCGGCAAGCATTTTTTCTTTCGTATCCTGGTAATGCTCGTACATGTGCCAAACGACAGAAGTCATAAAAATGACAGCAAAAACCAGAAAAACGCCGGTGAATTTCGAAAAAAGCACTTTTTTCCACCCTGTTCGTTTTTGGCGATTTTGCAAACTTCGCATACTTGGTTATTATATCAGCATGTCGATGAATAAAAAAACCAAGGAAAAAATGTTCCGGATCTTTGCGGGAGTGATTGTCGTTCTTACGGTTTTGAGCATGCTGCTGCTCTATGCACCAGTATTTGGCAGGATGTAGAAGGTTCGGAAACGAGAAATATGCGAAATAAAAAACCAAGCCGCTGCATTGCAACGGCTTGGATAGGTTCTGGTCGTTTTTTAGCCCCTTCTTCTGGATCGGGAAACGGGGATGGAATGCATCCCACCGATCGCCAAAAAAAGAAACAGGGCAGTGCTGGCCAACGCCAGTGCAATCGCAAAGTACAAGGTAGCTTCTCGAGAGTTGTAAAGCCAGCTCTCTAAGCCTGAAAGGATGGAAATCAAAGACAAAATGGAGGAAAACATGGCGGCACAAAAAAGCTTATTCATGAGTCTCTCCTTCTTGTTGATTACAGTGAAAAGTGTAACATATTTAAAATTTTTGTCAAGTTATTTCAAAAAATGCCTTTCTGAACATGCCGATTTGTGTTAAAATCTTAAAATGTATTTGCTTGCGAAATGGCTTATTGCCGCTTTAGCACTTCTTCTCGCTTCCGCATTGGTGCCGGGAATCACGATTTCTTCGCTCTATGTGGCGCTTGTCGTGGCGTTGGTGCTCGGTTTTTTGAACGCCATCGTTCGTCCGGTACTCATCCTTCTCACATTGCCGATCAACATTCTCACGCTCGGGCTTTTTACGCTTGTTTTAAATGGACTGATCTTCTGGTTCGTTGCCAGCTTTGTGCAAGGTTTTGAAGTTCATGGATTTTTCACGGCGATTGTGGGTGCACTTTTCGTCTCGGTGGTAAGCTGGGCGGGGAATCAGCTGCTCAAGGGACACCACTCCGGTTCGCATCAAAAAAAAAGTGAGTCTTTCTATCATGTCGATAAAATTGTAAAGCCGGATTAATAGCGTTTTTATTTTTATGGGCGCGGCGGAATTTTAAAAAAATCAAAATTAGCAGAAGTAATAGAAAACAACATGGAAACATCAAGAAAAATGAGGGTGATTACGCACAGCGGGCCTTTTCATACGGACGATGTATTTGCTGTCGCCTCGCTTGACCTGTTGCTTCAGGGGGATTATGAGTTAGTCCGAACTCGTGATCCGGAAGTGATCAAAACTGGAGATTTTGTTTTGGATGTCGGCGGGGTGTACGATCCGGAAAAAAATCTTTTTGATCACCATCAGGAAGGCGGCGCCGGAGAGCGGGATGGGATCCCGTACTCTTCACTTGGTTTAGTGTGGAAAAAATACGGGGCGGAAATTTGCCGTTCTCCAGAGGTAGCAAGAGAAATAGAAGACAAGCTTGTGTTGGCAACTGATGCGACGGATTGCGGGGTGGACATCATTCCCAAAAACGACCTCGGGGTGCACGTTCCACATATGTACGATGTGATCAAATCTTTCCGCCCTTCATGGAAAGAAGAGAAAAGTTTCGATGAAGGTTTTCAGGAAGCGCTTGCTTTTGCTAAGGGGTATCTTACGCGGAGTATTTTCTTGGCTCATACACTTTTGGAATCAAAAGAGAAAGTTTTGAGAGCGTATGAACAAGCTTCGGATAAACGGATCGTGGTTTTTGAAAAATTTTACCCAAGCTTGGATGCACTCGAGAATTTTCCAGAAGTACTATATGTGGTGTATCCGTATTCTGGGAACCAGCATTGGGTTGCCCGGGCGTTTCGTAGCGAACGAGACAGTTTCAGGAATCGCAAAGATTTTCCAAAAGCATGGGCAGGAAAGACGAACGAAGAGCTTGCAAAAATTTCCGGTGTTTCAGACGCGATGTTTTGCCACAATGGTGTTTGGATCTGCTCGGCACGATCGAAGGAGGGGGCAATAGCACTGGCTACCCTCGCCGCTGACGCGTAAAAACGTTCATTTCTGGCACATTTCATCTTTTATTTTTGAATTCATCTGCCTGAGGCAGACTCACTTCGCAATTCCAAAAATAAACGCGAACTGCACTCAGAAATGAACGTTTTTATTTTTCAATACACTGGATGGGTTTTTTGGGAAAAACGTATTTTTACAAAAGGCACTGTCCCAAGGATGCTCGTCTGGTCTTGTGTCTTTTGTGAAGAAGTTTCTGGGAGGATATGGCTCTTTTTTGTAAATTGAGATAAGATATTTTCAAATGAATACTGAATACAAAGTAACTGTCGGGCTGGAAGTGCACGCGGAGCTGAAGACAAAAACAAAAATGTTTTGTCGCTCTTTCAACGACCCCGAAGAAAAAAGACCGAACGTGAACGTCTGTCCCGTCTGTATGGGGCATCCGGGAACGCTTCCGGTAATCAACAAAGAAGCCGTAAAGCATGTTTTGAAAGTGGGCAAGGCGCTTGGCGGAACCCTCGCGGACTTCACGGAGTTTGACCGGAAAAATTATTTCTACCCCGACATTCCGAAAGGATACCAGATCAGCCAGTATCAGTACCCGCTTGTTTCGGGCGGAAGTTTGGAAGGGGTGGAGATCACCCGCGTGCATCTTGAGGAAGATACGGGGACATCACTCCATGACCAGGGGGATTTTTCGCTGGTGAACTACAACCGTGCCGGGGTGCCGCTCATGGAGCTGGTGACGGAGCCGGTGGTCAAAGACGCGGAGCACGCCGTTCGTTTCGGGCGGGAATTGCAGCTTCTGCTTCGTACGCTCGGTGTCTCGGAAGCAAACATGGAAAAGGGGCAGATGCGCGTGGAGGCGAACATTTCCGTGAGCAAAACCGATGCTTTTGGGACGAAAGTGGAGGTGAAAAACTTGAACTCGTTTCGGGCGGTGGAGCGAGCGATTTTGTACGAAACACAGCGGCAGATTGGCGTGCTTGAAGAAGGCGGAGAAGTGGTGCAGGAAACGCGCGGGTGGAACGAAAACAAGAACGAAACATTTTCTCAGAGAAGCAAGGAGAACGCGAATGACTACCGGTATTTTCCCGATCCGGATTTGCCGAAACTCAAAATCAGCGAAGTGTCGGAATTTCAAAATCTCGAACTCCCGGAACTTCCGTGGGAAAAGCGCGCGCGATACCGCGAGGATTTTGGCTTAAAAGATGAAGACGTGGAAGTGTATCTGCGCAATCCTTCGTATGCGGATTTTTTTGAGGAAACCATCTCAACTTTTTCGGGCGATGCGGAGAAAACAAAGCTTGCTTCCAACTATCTCACTTCGGACGTTGCGGGTTTGGCAAAGAACATGCCGGATATTTCACCGTTCCAAAATCTGCAAGCCGCATCTTTTGCGGAGTTGATCGAAATGGCAAAAACGGGCGACGTTTCTTCCCGCGGTGCAAAGGATATTTTGAAAATTATGTTTTTGGAAGGCGGTAACGCGGCAAAAATTGCGGAAGAAAAAAATCTGCTTCAGCAAAGTGACGAGGGTGAACTTTTGAAAATCGTAGAGCAGGTCATTGCGGAAAACGCGAGCGTGGCGGAAGAATATCGCGGCGGAAAAGAAACGTCCCTGAAATACCTCGTCGGGCAGGGTATGAAAGCGACAACGGGCAGTGCGAACCCGCAAACACTCGAGAAACTTTTGAAGAAAGTATTAGATCGGTAATTTCTTTCTTTCAATTCAAACCATGGAGAAGAATTTCGGACTCTTCGTTTGAAAAAATTCAAGATTTTGCACCTCCTGTGGAGAAAAGTGTTTTGACAGCGCTCAAAGTTGGTATAATGAATTTAAGAGCTTTGCGGGCACAGAAAGCAGCTGTCTTTGCTGTTGTTCGCGATCCATTTTTATAAATTTTTTAAAAGTTTTTAGAATATGAAAATTGCTATTAACGGTTTGGGGAGAATCGGGCGCGCTTTTCTTAAAAATGCCATCACGCGCGACGGAGTGGAAATTTCTGCAGTGAATGATTTGGGGGACTTGGAAAACCTTGCGTATCTTTTGAAGTATGATACAGCCTACGGCGTCAGTGACTTTGATGTGCACGTGGAGGACGAAGGAGAGGTCAAGCATTTGGTGGTTGGTGGGCGAAAAATCCGTTTTCTTTCTGTGCGTGACCCGGAGGAGCTTCCGTGGCGTGATTTTGGTATTGATGTAGTTCTTGAATCAACCGGCTTCTTTACGCACTATGAAGACGCGCAGAAGCATCTGAGAGCTGGAGCAAAGAAAGTGGTGATTTCCGCACCAGCAAAAGGCACGCCGGTGGATGGTGTAGAAGCTGGAACGGTACTCATGGGAATCAACGAAGGCAAGCTCTCGGAATATCAGATTTCTTCCAACGCTTCATGCACGACCAACTCATCCAGCCCGCTGATTCAAATTCTTCATGAGGCAATCGGCATTGAAAAGGCGCTGCTCACAACCATCCACGGCTACACCGCAACGCAGAAGATTGTTGACGCGCCGGACAAGAAGGATTATCGTCGGGGCCGTGCAGCGGCGATGAATATCATACCGACATCTACCGGTGCCGCTGTTGCAGTGACTCAGGTGGTGACCGACTTGCAGGATAAATTTGATGGAATTGCTATGCGAGTACCGGTGGTGGTGGGTTCGATTTCCGACATCACCTTTATTGCCAAACGCAACACGAGTGCAGAAGAAGTGAATGAGATATTTAGAAAAGCGGCCGGTGAAGATCGCTGGAAAAAAACCTTTGCGGTAACAGATGAGCCACTAGTTTCTTCGGATATCATTGGCAACACCCACGCTTCTATCGCCGACCTTGGTTTGACTCGTGTGGTGGACGGGAATCTGGTGAAAGTCTGCGCATGGTATGACAACGAGTGGGGGTATACCAACTCGCTGGTGGAGCATGTACTGATTGCCGGAAGCCATCTTTCATAGTTCTCAGAAATTTGCTTTCGGAGAGAAACGGAAACTTTTACTGGGCAGCATATTCACCATGAAAATTTTTATTGCCACTGACCATGCTGGGTTCGAAATGAAGGAAGAACTCGTGTCTTTCTTGCGAGCTTCCGGGCATGAAACGGAAGATTGCGGTGCATACGAGTACCATGAGACGGATGATTATCCGGACTTCATTTCTCAAGCGGCAAAAAAAGTTTCTGAAAATTCGAGTGACAAAAACATCCGCGGAATTATTCTTGGCGGCTCGGGTGAGGGGGAAGCGATGGTAGCCAACCGCTTTCCGCATGTGCGGGCAACCGCGTACTACGGCGGAAGCTTGGAGATTGTCAAGCTTTCGCGCGAGCACAACGACGCCAACATTCTTTCTCTTGGCGCGCGCTTTCTTTCCGCCGATGAAGCGAAAGAAGCGGTGTCGCTCTGGCTGGAAACGGATTTTTCCGACGAAGAAAGGCACGTGCGGAGGATAGAGAAGATAGATCAGCTGAGAGTCTCGTAGTTTTCTTTTTCCGAGAATTTGGCAAGGAATTCTTTTCAAAGTTGCCGGCTTCACAAGAAAAGAAATTTCTTTGTGCAAAGATTCTCAAATTTAAAAGAACTTTGCTTCCAGATTTTAGAGAATTTATAAAAATAATGGATATCATCCCAGCCATCATTCCTGAAAGTTTTGAGGACCTCGCCGGAAAATTGCGGCAGGTCAAAGGTCTCACGAAAACCGTGCAGATCGATATCACGGATGGAAAATTTGTTCCAGACGCATGTTGGCCTTTTACGGACGCATTGGCGTGGAGTGAATTTGAGCGGGTGGTGGCCGGAGAAGAAGGATTGCCGTTCTGGGAGGATTTTGATTTTGAAGCAGATCTCATGATCGAATTTCCCGAGCGAAATCCAGATGCTTGGATTGCGGCAGGATTTTCGCGCGTTGTACTTCACGTGGAATCTACAAAAAACCTCGCCGCTGCTTTGGAGGTGCTGTACGGACGCGTCGAAATCGGTCTGGCGCTCAACATCGCCACATCGGAAACAGCACTTGAACCCTTCATGGAAAAAGCGGATTTCATCCAGTGCATGGGAATCGAAACCATCGGCTTTCAGGGGCAACCCTTTGATGAAAGAGTTATCCCCAAAATCAAAGCTTTCCGCAAGCGTTACCCGGGTGTTACAATCAGTGTTGATGGCGGAGTCAGCCTTGCAAGCATTTCCAAGCTTGAAGACGCGGGTGCTTCACGCTTTATTTCCGGATCGGCAGTTTTTGGAACAGGGAACCCAGCAAAAGCAATACGAGAGCTCATGGCGGCGGGAGAGCACACCGAATCAGGTGAGAGAGAAACAAAAAATTCATCTCATCAATAGTTTCAAACTTTCTCTTTAATATATTTTGATAGTATGTCTTATCTTCACGACGAAAAACTCCTCGAACTTGAAGAAAAAGCGAATCTTCTTCGTCAGTCTGTGATAGAAACCCTCCTTGAAGCCGGTTCGGGACACACGGCCGGGCCGCTTGGCATGGCGGATATTTTCACCGCTTTTTATTTCCATATTCTGAACCATGATCCGAAAAACCCCGACTGGGAAGACCGCGATCGTCTGATTCTCTCAAACGGACACATTGTTCCAATTCGCTATGTTGCTATGGCACACGCCGGGTATTTTCCCCTGGAAGAACTCAAAACATTGCGTAAATTTGGAAGTCGTTTGCAGGGTCATCCAGAACGTACACGACTTCCCGGACTTGAGACCACGTCCGGTCCACTTGGGTCGGGACTTTCGCAGGCGGCCGGGATTGCCTACGGCGCACGGATGGATGGGAAAAAGTTCCGTACGTATTGTCTTATGTCTGACGGCGAGTGCGACGCGGGAAATATTTGGGAAGGCGCTATGTTTGCGGCTGCCAACAATCTTTCCAACCTTACGGCCGTGATCGACCGCAACAACATTCAGATCAATGGAATGACTGAAGATGTTATGCCGCTTGATTCACTCCGGGAGAAGTATGAAGCATTTGGCTGGCATGTGATTGAGGTGGACGGACACAACATTGAGGTGTTTGTAGATGCGGTGGACGAAGCAAAGGCGATTTACGAAAAGCCGACGATGATTATTGCGCACACGATCCCCGGCAAAGGTATCAAAGAAATTGAGTTTGATTATGAGTGGCACGGAAAGCCACCGACGGAAGCAGAAGCGAAAAAATTTTTGGCAGAGCTGCGCACGCTCGGGGGGAAAATAATGAGTGAGCATGAGTAATATGATAAAAGAAGAGCAACATCTGGCGGAAAATATTTTTGATACGGATGCACTTCCGAAAGGTCCAACACGTGATGGTTTTGGAAAAGGGCTCGTTGAGGCAGCGGAAAAAGACGAGCGTGTGGTAGCCTTGTGTGCCGATCTGGCCGAGTCCACGCGTACGCTTTGGTTTAAAGAAAAGTTTCCCGAGCGGTATATTGAAATTGGTGTCGCAGAGCAGAACCTTGCTACCGTGGCTTCCGGTTTGGCGAATTACGGAAAAATCCCGTTCATCACTTCTTATGCGGCGTTCAGTCCGGGAAGAAACAATGAGCAAATCCGCACAACGATTTCACTCAACAACGTTCCGGTGATTATTGCCGGAGCGCACGCGGGAGTGTCTGTTGGTCCCGACGGCGCGACCCATCAGCAGCTGGAAGACATTGCTCTCATGCGCGTACAGCCAAACATGACTGTGGTAGTCCCGGCGGACGTTGAAGAGGCACGCAAGGCAACTATCGCCGCCGCTTCCTATGGCAAACCGATTTATCTTCGTTTTGCGCGTTCCGGGACGCCTATTTTTACGACTCCCGAAACTCCATTTGAGATCGGAAAGGCAAATATCCTGTGGGATGATGACCGACCGGAAGCTGCTTTGGTTGCCGTGGGCCCCCTGGTTCACCATGCTCTTTTGGCAGCAAAGGAACTTGAAGCGGAGGGGATCCGGGTGATGGTTGTGAACAACCACACCGTGAAACCAATGGACGAAAGGTGTATGATAGAAGCAGCCAAAAAGGCCGGCGCGGTGGTTCCAATTGAGGAACACCAAGTTTCTGGTGGCATGGGGTCCGCAGTTGCGGAAATTTTGTCCCAAAATTATCCCGTCCCAATGCAGTTTGTAGGTGTGCATGACGCATTTGGGCAGTCCGGCGAGCCGGATCAGCTTTTGGAATATTACGGAATGGGAGTAGGGTCAATTAAGGACGCCGTACGGCAGGTTATTGCCAGGAAAAAATAGTTTTAATTTTCACCGTCATGATTTCTTTTTTCAAGGTTCATCGCAGGAAATCCCTTCTGTACCTCGGAGCGCTCGTACTTCTCGCCGCTTTTATATTTTCCATTTTCTTTCTCACGGCTTCTTTAAACCGCGCTGATGCTGCTTCTACCGGAGCTGCCATTGTATCCGCTTCACCCTGTCATGCTTTCACTTCTTCCAATTTTCCTTTGAATCAGCCGGGATATGAAAATTTTGGTGTTCCATATGACGTAACCACATCGTCCAACTCTTTGCTCATTTCCATTTTGTGCTATAGCGATCAGTACTACATGAATGTTGGGTTTGGTAACACCCAAAATTACATTTGGAAGCAGGCGTACATCACCACTCCTTCCGCTGGGTATGCCGCGTATCAAAGCGCCGTGAGTCACGGCAATGATGCCTGGTGTGCCTCTACCACTACTAAAAACAGCGATGGAACATATCTGCAAAAATGCACGAAAAATGGCGCATCCTTCACCCTCTCCTGTCCGTATGAGATGAGTCCCAGTGAAAACTATGTCGGAGAAGGGGCGGTGGGATTTCAAGACAGCTGTGTGTACCAAGGCAGTAAGCTCGAGTGGAAGCCAGTGACACTTCAGGGTCCAAATTCCAACCAAGGATGGTTCATTGGCAACGCGTACGCGCAAATCACCAAAGACAGCAGTTACCCTGCCACTGATCCCACATATTTCTTGGCATATACTTGCAGCTGGACTGGACAGTGGAAGTGCGGGTGCCGAACTGCATCGACCTGTACTGCAGAGGGGCAATGGCAGCTTCAGGAAGTTCCTCCTGAAAAGTAAAGCATGATCCCATGACCAATGAAATCCGCACTGTCCTTATAAAACTTTCAGGAGAAGCACTTGCTCGTGATGGAGAAAAATATTCCACTCAGGTTCTGGAGAGCATCGCTTCACAGATCTCCAAGCTTTTGGAAAAAAATTTAAAGATTGCTCTTGTGTGCGGTGGTGGAAATCTGTTTCGGGGAAGGGATCTGGTAGATTCACATCTTGCTATCTCACGCGCAACAGCAGACTACATTGGCATGCTCGCTACGCTTCAGAACGCCCTCGTGCTTCGTGATGATTTTGAAAGTAAAGGAATCCCTACACGAGTTCTTTCGGCCATCAGCGTTCCTCAGCTTTGTGAGCCGTATATTCCAAACCGAGGGAAACGGCACATGGAAAAAGGGCGTGTGGTTATTTTTGCAGCAGGATTGGGCGTTCCTTTCTTTACTACTGATACTACAGCGGTAGAACGATCGCTTGAGATCGGCGCAGATCTTCTGGTTTTGGCCAAGCACGGCGTAAACGGACTCTACACGGCGGATCCCAAGCACGATCCCTCTGCAGAAAAGATTCACCAAACAAGCTGTACAGAAATTCTTGAGAAAAACTTCAAAGTGGCAGATGGTTCGGCTATTGCTCTGGCAAAGGACAACAACCTTCCCATGAAAATCGTTGCCGTGGAAGATATTGAAAACATTTTGGATGAAAACACCGGATCGTATGTTGAACCGCACTAATCTTAAAACACTGACAGAAAACAATCTCTTTCCATCCAAAGCGCCCAAAATCCCTTCCTCGCTTCAGGTGCACGGAATAGATCTTCCAGATGATTACGCTTGGCTTCGGGACAGAGACAATCCGGAAGTGAAACGGTACCTGGAGGAGGAAAATTCCTACACGGAAAAAATGATGCAGAGCAAGGAGCATCTTCAGGAAATGCTCTTTCGGGAGATGAAAGCCCGGATCAAGGAAAACGACCAGTCTGTTCCGGTACAAATAGACAATTATTTTTATTATTTTCGCACGGAAAAAGAAAAGCAATACGCTTTTTTCTGTCGCAAGAAAGATTCTCTTCAGTCGGAAGAAGAAATCATCCTTGACGAAAACCAGGAAGCGGAAGGGCATGAGTTTTTTGGCCTTGGGTTTTTTGAAGTGAGTCCCGATCACAAAAAGCTTGCATACTCTTTCAGTCTCGACGGTTCGGACCAGTATACGGCGGTGGTGAAAAACCTCGAGTCAGGGGAACTCTATCCGGAAAAAATAGAAAACGTAAGCACTTCGCTTGAGTGGAACAACGATTCCAAACAGTTTTTTTATACCACGCTGGACGAGACACTGCGCCCGAACCAAGTTTTCCGTCATGCACTTGGAGAATCACCCGATCAAGATGTGCTCATTTACCAAGAGCCGGATGAGAAATTTTCGGTTGGTGTATCCAAAACCCGCAGCAAAAAATATATTTTTATTGACATCGGAAGCAAAATGACCACGGAAGTGCGGTATTTTGATGCTTCAAGTGACGGTTCTGGTGCTGCGATTTTTCATCCACGCGAGTCCAGCCATGAGTACTTCATCGACCATCGCGGTGAAGA
This sequence comes from Minisyncoccota bacterium, assembly GCA_035708305.1. GTDB lineage: Bacteria > Patescibacteriota > Minisyncoccia > Phycocordibacterales > DASSSU01 > DASSSU01. The sequence goes on from DASSSU010000029.1 coordinate 22,164, forward strand.
CTTCTACATTTTGACCAACGATCAAGCCGAGAACTTTCGCCTGATGAAAACGCCGGTGTCTCAGACCGGCAAAGAACACTGGCAGGAAATCATCCCGCACCGCGAGGAAGTGAAGCTTTCGGGGATGGATCTTTTCTCTCGCCACATGGTGGTGTACGAACTCAGAGAAGGGGTGGAGAGTCTGAAGGTGCGGAATTTGGAAACCGACGAAATACACGTGATTGATTTTCCTGAAGAAGTGTATTCCGCGGGAGGTTCCGCAAACCCCAACTTCGATACCAACATTTTCCGTTTTTCGTACACGTCTTTTATCACGCCGGCTTCTGTTTTTTCCTACAACATGGATACGCGGGAAAGGGAGCTTCTGAAAGAGGATGAAGTTTTGGGAGGGTACGATGCGAACGAATACGCGTCGGAGAGAATCTACGCTGATGCATCGGACGGTACCCGGATCCCAATTTCTGTGGTGTACAGGAAAAGCCTGAAGGCAAACGGCACCAATCCGCTTTGGCTTACGGGTTACGGTGCCTATGGCATTATGATCCGGCCGGGGTTTAGTAAAACGAGACTCTCGCTCCTTGATCGTGGATATATTTTTGCGGTGGCACATGTGCGCGGCGGAGGAGAAGGAGGCGAGCCATGGCGCAACGGCGGCAAGTTTCTGAAAAAGAAAAACACGTTTACGGATTTCATTGCTTGTGCGGAAAAGATCCTTGAGAGCGGCTACACGACGCGCGAAAAACTGCTCATTTCCGGAGGGAGTGCTGGGGGCCTTTTGATCGGTGCCGTGCTCAACATGCGCCCGGATCTTTTCGGGGCGGCGATCGCGGACGTTCCGTTTGTTGACGCGCTTCGAACCATGCTCGACCCCACGCTCCCACTTACCGTGGGCGAGTACGAGGAGTGGGGAAATCCCCAAGAGAAAGAATATTTTGATGCGATCCGTGAGTATGCGCCGTATGAAAATGTTCGGGTGCAGGATTACCCGGCGATACTCGTGCAGACCGGCTTGAATGACACGCGAGTTGGCTACTGGGAACCGGCGAAGTGGGTAGCGAAACTCCGCGAGATGAAGACAGATAAAAATCCGCTTCTTTTCAAAATACAAATGGGTGCAGGACATTCCGGCGCCTCAGGACGCTACGATGCTCTCAAAGAAATTGCTTTCGAGTACGCATTTGCACTCAGCATCTTTGGTGTTGAAAAATAGAATGAGAAGCTTTTCTTTTCATGTTTGAGAAAGCCTTCGGAGTCATTCTTTTCTCGTGAAGTCCACAAACTTCGAAAAGAATGACTCCGAAGGCTTTCTTGGATAAAACGCTGATAAAAATAAAAACATGGAACAGGATAATTTTCAGGAAATCTTAAAGAAAGGCGGTATTGGTGTGCTGCCGACCGATACGCTGTATGGTCTGGTGGGAAGTGCGTTTTTACCGGAAGCGGTGGAACGAATTTATGAAGCTAAAAGGCGAGACAAGTCAAAGCCTTTGATTGTGCTTCTTTCAAATACTCAAGACTTGGAGTGGTTTGGTGCGGATGTTTCTTCTTTTTGGAAAGAACACGAAAAGCGGCTTGCGGAAATTTGGCCGGGGAAAGTGAGCGTGCTTTTTCCGTGCAATGATGAAGTATTCTCGTATTTGCACCGAGAGACAAAAGAAATTGCATTCCGTCTGCCGGACGTGGAATTTCTTCGCGGGCTGCTCGCGGGAACCGGCCCACTTGTTGCCCCATCGGCCAACCCGGAAGGGCTTCCGCCGGCAAAAAACATCGCAGAAGCAAAAGAATATTTTGGCGACAGGGTAGATTTTTACGAAGATGGCGGAGAGATGGTGTCGGACCCCTCAACACTCATCCGTTTCGAAGGCGGGGAAGTGAAGGTGCTCCGTGAAGGCGCGGTAAAGTTCTGATTCATCAAAAATCTCTCCGGTTGCCCTTTTTTCGTGAAGCCCACAAACTTCAAAAAGGACAACCAGAGAGATTTTGTATTTCAAGCTACCTGTGGAAAAAAGCTTGCATTTTTTGAAAAAAGGGGTAGATTAAAAAGGTATGAAGAAACACGGAAACAGCGTCATTATTCTACCGAGAACGACTGCTTCAGCCGGTGTTTCCGCATACAGGTAGAATTTCCGAGAAAATCAGAAAAGCTACCAAAAAGAGAACCCGGCACAGCGCCGGGATTTTTGTTCTTTCTTGTTCTTTGTAAAGAAAAAGGAAAGGTGATATATGGCTATTCTGGATTTTGATGCCATTGATCGACGCAAATCCCTCGCCAATAAACTGCACAACACTGCAATGACCATTACTGCTGCCTTTTACAAGGGGAGAAATATACCACCAAACCTTTTCCAAAAATTTTTTGATTTGGAAAGAAAGGTGGAAGGGAGAATATCGCCTAGGTTGCGTTTCATGTGTGCAGATGTAGTAAAAATTCACAACAATAAGCAGAAATAGGAGTATGTCATGGTTCAGAAAACGTTTCTTACTCCGGAAGAAATAAAAGCACAAAGGCAATCGGAATTTCGTACTCTCTGCTGTACGCAAATTATTCAGCAAGCACACCAAAGGCTGCCAATTTCTGGGACATTGTTTCAGCGGGCGCTTTATAAACCTGGGGCAGTAGACCCAGCACTCTTGGCAGAAGTTGAGCAAATACACCGGGAACGAAATCCGGTGAACAAAAATTCGTTTAGGTAAAATTCACCTAAACTGATCACAACACGCCCCGTACGATGCGGGGCGTTTCTTTTTGAGTTTTTTCAAATTTTTGTAATGCTTGCTTTTTAAAAGAAAGAAAGTAAGATAGAGGCATGCAAGGAAGCACGAGAACCGCCTTTACGTGGTTTGCTTCAAAACTGGAGAAATTTTCCGGGGTTCCTTGCAGGTGAGTAAAAAAAGCAAAAACCAACCATCGAAGCCCGGGAAAATTCCCGGGTGTTTTTGTTTTTGGGGCGAAAAACTCAGACAAGTAGATCAAAGAAAAGGAGAGAGAAAATGCACGAGCTGGATCAGATAAAAATGCAAAAACAGTTTCAAAAAATTTTCAAAGAAAGCTGTTTTGAAATTTTTGATCGACATCGTGTCGGAAGAAAAATTCCGGAAGGCCTTTATTTGGAGATTGAACGTGTGTGGCCGTTGTTCAGCCCTGGTGTTCTTGACGAGTGGTATTATGAGCACGTCCAGCTTTACAAAAAAGGGGCATTTGATTAGTTCTTTTTGACAGACATTTGGGTCCCGCGAAAAATGCGGGGCCTTTTATTTTTGGAGAGAAAGTTGAACGGTGCGGAAAAGTCCAAATTGATCTTTTTCAAAATGATAGGAAAAATGTGGAAGCTTTTGGAGAATTTTTTTGATTTGGTTTTTTTGCTCGGTATCAAACTCAATGAAGAGCTTTCCGCCGGGAGTGAGGAAGCTGGGCGCCGCGTCAATGAGTTTCCTGATGAAAAAGAGCCCGTCTTCGCCGCCTACGAGCGCTTCTGTTGGTTCGAAATCCCGCACGGAAATATCCAGACTTTCAAAATTTTTCTCTGGAATATACGGCGGGTTCGCAAAAATAAAGTCGTAGTGCTTTGGTGGAATGTCTTTAAATACGTCGGAGTGAAAAATTTCCGTGCGATCTTTTGTAATTTTGTTTTTCTCAAGGTTGTTTTGGATTTGCTGTATCGCGTCTGTGCTGAAATCAGCAAAATCCACCTGAGCAAGAGGAAGGTGTTTTAAAAGCGCAATCCCGATACAGCCAGAGCCGGAAAAGATATCCAAAATATTGATCGATTGGTTTTGGGGTGTCTTTTCTTTGATCTTTGAGATCGCATTTTTGACCCAAAATTCCGTTTCTTCTCGCGGAATGAGCGGTCGATAGGAAAGGTCGATATTGCAGTCGAGAAATGGACGGCTGCCGATCACATAGTCCACCGGTTCGCCGTTTTCCAAACGCGAGACATCCACAAAAAATTTTTCGGTTTCCTGTCCGTGATATTTTTCACGAAGCAGCCAGGCTTTTGCTTTTTTGAAATATTCGGTGTTGTTCATGATGTGAGAAAATCTTTTACTGCCGCAAAAATTTGGGATCGATCGTCTGGATGAAACCAGCGGATGTTGTGGTCGCGCAAAAACCAGCGCATCTGTCGCTTGGCGTATTGTCGGTTTTGCCGGGCGATCTTCGGTGCTATCTCTTCGCGGGTGATTTTTCCCTGGAGGTATTCTGCCAGAGTTCGGTATTCCAATCCGAATTCTTCCATCCGGTCGAAAGAAAGTCCGTTTCGGTGAAGTTTCTCGGCTTCTTCTCTCATGCCGTGTTCCAGACGGAAAGACACCCTCTCGGCGATACGCGCTTCCAATTCTTCCATGGGGAGGGAAAGGCCGATGCGGAGTGCGTGAAATGACTGTTTATCTCTCTGTGTCTGTAACGGCGGTACGGAGCCGAGTTTTTGCGCGATTTCCACCGCGCGGATGAGGCGGCGGCGGTTTTTGGGATCGATCTCCATTGCACGGTTCGGATCGATCTTTTGAAGGATGGAAAAAATTTCTTCGGCGGGTTTTGCTTCAAGTTCATTTCGCAAAGCTTCATCGGGCGGAACTTCCGGATATGAGACACCATCTAAAATTGCACTGATGTAAAAACCGGTTCCACCACAGAGTATTGGAAGTTTTCCCCGCGAAAAAATATTTTCGATCGTTTTTCCGGCTTCTTTTTGGTACTCCGCCGCGGTAAACACGTATCTTGGATCAGCAATAGAAAGCAGGTGGTGGGGAACGCCTGCCATCTCTGCTTCAGTGATTTTTCCCGTTGCGATATCAAGCCCGCGGTAAATTTGGCGTGAGTCGGCCGAAACTACTTCGCCGTGAAAACGAAGCGCGAGCTCTACCGCGAGGGTGCTCTTGCCGGAAGAGGTCGGTCCGACGACGGCAATTAATTTTTGTAGAAGCTTCATGACGGATGGGTTTTGAGAAAGTTACAAAGAAGAAATCGAGTTATCCACAAGCCAACGGAAAAATGCTTATCCTTCGGGAGATTTTTTCTGTTTTGGATGGAGCGGGAAGATGCGGTAAAATGTCAGTACAAAGCTTCGAAATTTTTCTTAAACTTTGTACCAACATTATGCCACATGAAAGCATTCCTTTTTGGAAGGTGTGCACTTTTTCTGTCGCTTGTTTTCGTTATCATGTCAGAGTGTTGGGGATTTTTTAAAAAAGTTTTGCATCAATTTTGTTTCTTGGAGCGGAAAGAAATTGATAGAGGAAGCTTACCCGAAAAAGAACCAAAATGCCACTTTGGCTCCAATTTAAGAGTTTAGCGTAAAGCACCATGAACGAAATTTCAAATATCAAAAAAAGAGACGGAAGTACGGTTCCTTTTGATCCTCAAAAAATTTTTTCCGCGGTGAAAAAAGCCTTTTCTGGGGAAAATGTCAGTATTTCATCGGCGGATCTCCACAAGATTACTGATACCGCTGTAGAGGAACTGAAAAAGCGGACGGAGAAGAATGAACCGGTAAGTGTAGAAAACGTTCAAGACGTGGTGGAACAAACGCTCATGGAAGGAGGATATTTCAAAGTGGCAAAAGCGTATATTCTGTATCGCTACGAGCACAAAAAGGAGCGGGAAAAAGAAGTGGCGGAAAAAATTGAAGAAGAAACCTTGACCGTGACGAAGAGAAACGGCAAAAGGGAAATTTTTTCCATTGACAAGCTCCGCAATACACTCTTTTTCCACGTGAAGGGGTATGAAAACGTTATCGATGTGGACCGCGTGGTCGGACAATGCCGCAGTGAGGTGTATGACGGAATTCAGACAAAAGATGTCACGCGAGCTATTGTCATGGCGCTTCGTTCGATGATTGAGATCGATCCGGCGTATTCAAAGATTGCAGCACGGGTGCTCTCCAGTATCATTTTGAAGGAAGTTGCTGGTACCGATGTGTTTGATCGTGGCAACATTGATCGCGAATACCGGGAAGTTTTTGTAAAAAACATCCATCGCGGGGTGGAAATGGGACGTTTGGATCGTCGTTTGCTCGAGTTTGACCTTCGTGCGATCAGCCAGGAGTTGGTGATCGGACGGGATGATCTTTTCGAATATCTCGGACTCCAGACACTCTACGACCGCTACTTTGTGCGTGATGACGACACCCGGCAGGTGCTTGAAACGGCGCAGATGTTTTGGATGCGCGTTGCCATGGGAACCGCGCTTTTGGAGAAGCCGGAGGAGCGCTTGCGGTGGACAAAAGAGTTTTATGAGATCATGTCGCTTTTGCACTACACGCCGTCGACCCCAACACTCTTCCACGCGGGAACACAGCAGCCGCAGCTTTCATCTTGCTACCTGAACACCGTGCCGGACTCACTTGACGCGATTTTCAAATCCTATGCCGACAACGCACAGCTTTCGAAGTGGTCCGGCGGTTTGGGCACAGACTGGACCCCGCTTCGCGCAACCGGGGCGTTCATCAAGGGAACCGGCGTGGAGAGTCAGGGAGTTATTCCGTTTTTGAAGATTGCGAACGACGTGACGGTGGCGATCAACCGAAGTGGAAGGCGGCGTGGCGCGGCAGCAGTGTACTTGGAGGTATGGCATTACGATATCTTTGACTTTATCGAACTTCGCAAGAATACCGGTGATGAACGGCGCCGGACGCACGACATGGATACGGCTACCTGGATTCCGGATTTGTTCATGAAGCGAGTACGCGAAAAGAAAGACTGGACACTTTTCTCGCCGGACGAAACGCCAGAACTGCACAACATCTACGGCCGGGCTTTTGAAGAAAAATATGCAGAGTACGAGCGAAAGGCCGATCGCGGAGAAATGAAAGTTTGGAAGCGCATTCCTGCGGAAGATCTTTGGAAGAAAATGCTTGCCATGCTCTTTGAAACCGGCCACCCGTGGATGACCTGGAAAGATCCTTCCAACGTACGCTCTCCTCAGGATCATGTCGGCGTCGTGCACAACTCAAATCTCTGCACCGAGATCACACTCAACACTTCCGAGAATGAAACCGCTGTCTGCAACCTCGGTTCGCTCAACTTTGCAAAGTTTGTGGTAAACGGGGTTTTTGACAAAAACCTGGTGGGAAGTGTGGTGATGACCGCGATGCGTATGCTCGACAATGTGATCGATATCAATTTCTATCCGACCGAAGATGCCAAGCGTTCCAACATGCAGCATCGTCCAGTGGGGCTTGGGATTCGCGGTTTTCAGGATGCGCTCTATCTTTTGGGAATTAATTTTGATTCCGAGAAATGCATTCAGTTTGCGGACGAAAGTATGGAAGTGGTGTCGTATTACGCGATTTTGGCTTCTTCTGGACTTGCCCGCGAGCGCGGTGCGTACAAAACCTTCAAGGGTTCCAAGTGGGACCGAAATATTTTCCCGCAGGACACGCTTGATTTGCTGGAAAAAGAACGTGGAGAAGTTATTCCGGTTCCGCGAACGGGACGGCTGGACTGGGCGCCGGTACGCGAACACGTGCGCATGTATGGCATGAGAAATTCCAACTGTCTTGCGGTAGCACCAACCGCAACGACTGCCAATATTGTGGGCTGTGTTCCGACCATTGAGCCGATTTACAAAAACATTTATGTGAAGTCCAACCAGGCGGGAGATTTCGTGGTGGTCAACTCTTATTTAGTGGAAGAGCTGAAGATGCGCCGCTTGTGGAACGAAAACATGCTTGCCAAGCTCAAGTACCATGACGGAAGCATTCAGGAGATCGAAGAAATCCCGAAAGACATCAAGGAAAAATACAAGGAAATCTTTGAGATTGATCCAAGCTGGCTGATCCGCAGTGCCGCTTCCCGTGGAAAGTGGATTGACCAAAGCCAATCGCTGAACATTTATTTCCGCGGTACATCCGGCAAGGAGCTTTCTCAGGTGTATTTCCTTGCCTGGGAAATGGGACTCAAGACTACGTATTATCTCCGTACCCTCGGTGCTTCACAAGTGGAAAAGTCCACGGTGGACACGGGAAAGTTTGGGTCAACCCACCAGCGCAAAACTTTTTCTTCAAACGCCATCCCGTCTTCCTCCACAGAAATGGTAGAGAGGGTGATGAACGTGGAGTCAGTGGAAGTCAAGCCTGAGCCGGTAAAAACCACAGAAGGGCATCCGAGTCCATTCCCAAAAGAAGCTGTTTCTGTGTCCTATCCGGTGTCGGTTGGTGCAGCAGCTCAGCCGAAGTATAATCTGATACGGATTGGGGATGATACAGACTGCGAGGCCTGCCAAGCATAGCCTTAAAACTTCCAGCTTTGGCGAATTTCTTTGTCAGAACGTGAATTTTCCTGTTCATCTGCCTGAGGCAGACTCACAGCCAAATTCACGTTCTTCCTCAAACTTCATCCAAATCTGAAAGTTTTATTTTGCAAGATTCTGAAAGTAGTTGCATACACAATAAAAATTATTCATTCACACTTACATCCATGCCTATTAAACAAACAAACGAGCAAGTAGATATTAACAAGCGAAAGATCATCAACGGGGAAGACGCCGATGTGATGCAGCTTCACCCGATCAAGCATAAGTTTGCTTGGGAGGCGTACAATACCGGCAATGCGAACCACTGGCTTCCGACGGAGATCGGCATGCAAAAAGACGTAGAGCAGTGGAGATCGCGCGACGTACTTTCCGACGACGAACGTCAAGCATTTGAAACGGTCCTCGGCTTTTTCACCACGGCGGACTCGATTGCGGCAAATAACGTGGTTTTGGCGCTCTACAAGCACATCACTTCACCGGAGTGCCGCATGTTTCTTTTGCGGCAGGGCTACGAAGAGGCAAACCACACGCACTCGTACCAGTACATCGTGGAGTCGCTCGGCATGGATGAAGGAAAAATTTTCAACATGTACCGCGAGGTGGAGGCGATCTACAACAAAGACAACCTTGTCCTCTCACTCAATGAAGGAATCTTTGATCCGAACTTCAAAACGGGAACATTTGAAAATGACCAGAAATTCTTGGAAAACCTTTGTGTTTTCTCGCTTATTCTCGAAGGAATTTTCTTCTACAGTTCGTTTGCCGTGATGTTTGGTTTTCAGCGGCAAAACAAGCTGGTGGGCGCTGCGGAGCAGATTCAGTACATCATGCGCGATGAATCCCAGCACCTGAACTTTGGTATCAACATGATCAACACAATCAAAGAAGAGCAGCCGGAACTTTGGACGCCGGAATTCCAGCAAAAAATCATCGACCTGATCCGCCGCGGTGTGGTACTTGAGTACACGTTTGCACAGGAAGTTTTCCCGAAAGGAATTTTTGGCATGAACGCGGAAGGGTTCAAGCAGTACATTGAGTACATTGCAGATCGCCGATTGGAGCGTGTGGGCTTGCCGAAGCAGTACAATGTGACCAATCCGTTCCCGTGGATGTCGGAGGCGATTGACTTGTCGAAGGAAAAGAACTTCTTTGAGACGAGAGTGACCGAATATAAAGTCGGCGGCGCGTTGGAGTGGTAAAAGCTTCCAGATTTGGCGAATATCTTTGTTGCGAGGCAAAGTGCTTGCTCACCTTACTTATCCGTAAGGCTCGCGGCGACACTTTGCTTCGCGCCTCGATCTTCATCCAAATCTGAAACCTTTTACTTTTGCAAAAATCTGGTTATAAATAAAAAACTCTAGGATTAGAGTTTTTTATTTTAGCGGGGAATTCCGAAAAAACCCTTTATTTTCAAGCAAAAACAGGGAAGAGAAGTTATCCACAGGTTTTCTTGGGGAAAATGTTTGACAAGAAAATTAGAAAGCGTATACTAATGGCAGTTCCATTCACTTGGATATCCCGTTCTTTTTTCCACCCCCACCACCACTCTAACCCCCCCCTTTTTTTTCTTTCCCCTTCAACATCATTTTTACATGGTGTTTTTTTGTGCTTGATTTTTGGATTGAGAGAGACCAGGCTCTATTGCGTGTTTTGGTAGCTCATGTATCATAAAGCCATGCTGAACATGGGGAGGAAAGAGGCGGGAATCTTGTTTTTGGGCGATATTCTCATATACTTCGCCTCGCTTTGGATTGCACTTGCTCTCCGGCACTTGGCTGTCCCGACAGCAAATGTCTACCTCCTTCACCTGAAGCCTTTCCTCATTCTCTTTCTTATCTGGACCGTTGTTTTTTACATTTCCGGACTCTACGAAAAACATACCCTTGTTTTTAAGAGCAAGCTCCCATCGCTCATTTTTACTGCACAGGTGATAAACAGCCTTCTCGGTGTTTTGTTTTTCTACCTCATTCCGGTTTTTTCGATTACGCCAAAAACCGTACTTTTTATCGACCTCGCTTTCACATTTGTCCTCCTTGTTTTTTGGCGGCTGTACCTTTCGGAGCGGGTGACGGCCACCAAAAGGCAAAACGCACTCCTCATCGGTTCCGGAGATGAAATGCAGGAGCTTTGGGAAGAGGTGAATCAAAATCCTCGCTATCGCTTCCGTTTTCTTTCTGCACTTGACCTTGACGCGATCGGCTCGGTAGATTTCAAAGGGGAGATCTTGGATAGGATTTATAGTGAAAAGATCACTATGATCGTGATTGATCTGAAAAATGAGAAATCCTTTCCCATTTTGCCACATCTCTACAACTTGCTTTTTTCGCGCGTCCACTTTTTTGACCTACATCGCGTGTATGAAGATATTTTTGACCGCGTACCGCTTTCGCTTGTGGGGTACAACTGGTTTTTGGAGAACATTTCTTCCGCTTCTAAAATTTCGTACGATATTCTTAAGCGGGCTATGGACATTGCGGCGGCACTTCTGCTCGGAATTCCTTCGCTGGTGTTTTATCCTTTCGTCTATTTGGCGATCAAGCTTGATGATGGCGGATCGGTGTTTTTGCATCAGGAGCGCGTGGGGAAAAACAATTCTTCTGTCTGGCTTTTGAAGTTCCGAACCATGACATTTGATGACAAAGGCAAGTGGGGAAAGAGCGGACAGACAAACAAAGTCACCCGTGTAGGAGAGTTCTTACGCAAAAGTCGTATTGACGAACTGCCACAGCTGTGGAATGTGCTGAAAGGTGATATTTCTCTGATCGGTCCGCGGCCGGAATTCCCGGATCCAGTGAGAGAATACGAAAGTAAGGTTCCGTACTACGGTGTGCGGCATCTTATCAAACCGGGACTCTCCGGCTGGGCGCAGGTGCATCACATGGAACATCCACATCATCAGCTTGATATGGAAGAAACGCGGCGCAAACTTTCATATGATCTCTATTACATCAAAAATCGCTCTCTGGTGCTTGATATCAAAACCGCGCTCATGACGGTGAGAATTATGCTCGCTCGAAGTGGAAGGTAAAATGGAGGAAAGATAAAAAAAGATATGCCTCAAAATCAAAGCAAACGAAAAAAGCTGGTGTATCTCATTACCAAAGCAAACTGGGGCGGGGCACAGCGGTATGTGTACGACTTAGCGGCACACTTTTGCGAAGATTTTGATGTGCTCGTGCTCTATGGCGAAAAAGGCCTGCTCGCCGAAAAATTGGAAGAAAAAAATATCCGTGTACGTGAAATCTCGGGACTGCGAAGAGATGTTGGGCTTCTCTCGGAAATTCACGCGTTTTGGGAAATCTGGAAAATCCTTCGTGAAGAACAGCCTGATATTTTTCATGTGAACAGCTCGAAAGCGGGAATCATGGGCACTTTGGCGGGGAGGCTCATCCGCGTGCCAAGGATTATTTTTACCGCGCATGGCTGGGCGTTTACGGAAGATCGAAGTATTTTTTCCCGCGCGATTATCTTTCTTCTCCACGTAAAAACCATTTTGCTCTCACATGTGACCATCGCGGTTTCTCAGACGACAAAAGAAGAAATCAGTTTTGTGCCGTTTCTGGGAAAGAAAATTGTGGTGATACGCAATGGCATTCCTGCGGAAGGTTTTCTTGGGCGTAGTACTGCGCAGGTGGATCTTCAGGAAAAGTTTCCGCAACTCCAAAAAATTTTTGAAAGCGGCACACTGATCTTTGGATCCGTGGCGGAACTTCATCCAAACAAAAACCTTGCGCTTGCGGTTCGTGCGGTGGTGGAGATCATTCGAAACGGTGCAAAGACCGCTTTGGTGGTGATCGGCGAAGGGGAAGAGCGCGCGCGGCTTGAAGCATTGGCGGCAGAACTTAGGGTGCAAGACCACGTTTTTTTTCCGGGGAAAGTAGAGTTTGCACATCGGTATCTGAAAGCGTTTGATGTGTTTGTTTTGCCGTCCAAAAAAGAAGGCTTGCCGTACGTGCTCTTGGAGGCGGGTGTGGCGGGGCTGCCGATGGTTGCGAGTGGGGTGGGCGGTATTGGTGAAATTATTGTTGATCAAAGAACTGGCTTACTTTTTCCTTCAGATGATGCAAAAAAACTGGAATCGTGCATGCTTTCTTTGTTGAAAAACCCAGCGCAACGTGAAAAGTATGCTGAAGCAGCCCAAAAAAATATATCCGAAAATTTTTCGCTGGAGAAAATGCTTACTGAGACGCGCCGGGTGTACGAAGATCAATAATTTTCAAGTACAAATGGAAAAAAAGGATTTTGAACAACTTGTCGTCGAGGCCTTTGATAATATTCCGGAGAAATTTCGGAAGGAGATCAAAAATGTTGCTCTCACGATCGAAGATGAACCAACGGCGGAAGATTTAGCGCAAAGAAACTTGCAACCCAGCTCTCTGCTTCTCGGGCTGTATGTCGGGATTCCAGCGACGGAACGCGGAGCAAATTATGGCATTGGTGCGATTGGTCCGGATGTGATCAAAATTTTTCAGAAATCAATCGAAAAAGTGGCAGGTGATGATCTCGAACAAATTCGCGAGATAGTGAAAGAAACCGTCTGGCACGAATATGCGCACTACTTCGGAATGGATGAAGAGGAGGTAAGAAAGTGGGAAAACCAGAAGCGCGAGAAGAAGTGAGGAACAAAGAAAAATGGCAGAAAATATTTTTTTAAAAAACAAAAACCCGACCAAATGTGATCGGGTTTTTAAATTTGTAAGCTCATTCGGGCTATTTTCTGTTGAAACTTTTTTCTTGGAGCTTCTGGTTGATTATTTTTAGTTCGAAATAGAGTCCACAAAAGAGCAGGAAAGAACCAGTGAGCGTCGATGTGATGATCTCTTCTGTCGACGGATGAGAAAACAAGGCTTCAAAAACCATATTTCCCAAACTTCCCATTGCGCTGAGGAAAAAACACCAAGAAAGAAATTCTTTCATCACTGTATCTCCGATCAGCTTGGGAGGGAAGAATACTTCTTTTTTCTGTAAAAGTCAAATATTCTGGGAAATCAGGAAAATAGCTCCATGTCCTTTTCGAAGTTTGTGGGCTTCACGAGAGCTATTTTCCGATGGGGTGAATAAAAATTTTTCCGCAATACCGGAAAACATCTACACCTTCAGGCTTTATTGCAGAGCTTGATGAGCTCGTTGGTATCAACTGGTTTGGTAAGATGATAATCAAAGCCAGATTTTTCTGAACTTCTCCTGTCCTCTTCCTGTCCGTAGCCAGTCAAGGCGATGAGTGTGCCGGTAAAGTGCAGTTCCTCACGAATGATTTTTGCCAAATCGTGACCGTTCATGTCAGGTAATCCAATATCGAGAAGAATAACATCGGGCCCAAATTGCGCCGCTTTTTCTTTTGCCTCTGCAGCAGTATACACACTCATTGTTTCGAAACCTGCCTTCCGGTGGAGAAGTTTGGCAGTGGTATCGGCAGCAGCAGTGTTGTCATCGACAATGAGAATACTTTTTCCAATCTTTTGGTTTTCAACGTTTCCTTTCAGCTTTTTTTGGGAACTTTTTTCTTCTTTGGGAGCCGGCAAAGCAAGGCTTGATGTTCCCAGCGAAAAAAGCGGCAATGAAACAGTGAATTCCGTACCGGTTCCTCTGCCTTCGCTTTTGGCGGCAATGTTCCCGTCGTGCATTTCAACGAGATTTTTCGTGAGTGCCAAGCCGATGCCGAGTCCTTCGCGGTAGTGATTTTCTGAGGCGGTTTGCAAAAAAGGCTGAAAAATACGTTCCAGTTCTGGCTTTTCGATGCCAATTCCGTTATCACGTATGTTGATTCTTGCACTTCCGGATTCTTTTTCCGCACTCATGAAAACCTTTCCGCCCGGTTCAGTAAACTTTATAGCATTGTCGAGCAGGTTTTCAAAAATTTGTCCGATACGTATCGGATCGCCGATGGTTTGAAGCGGCTCTGAAGGAAGCGTGGTGATGATTTGAATATTTTTTTTCACCGCGCGGCTTGCCATAGATCTGACGGAAAGGCTGATGATCTCGCGGATGTCAACGGACTCTTTTTGAAGCAGGAGCTTTTGTTTTGAAATGCGCCCGACATCCAGAAGATCGTCCAAGAGCCGACTGATGGTTTTTGCTCGAGACTGGATCAGTTCATATGCTTCATGCTCTTCCTTGCTTTTGGTTTTTTTCATTTGGAGAAGCTCCACCGAACTCATGATCGGTGCAAGTGGGTTTCGCAGCTCGTGGGCGAGTACGGAAATAAAATTACTTTTTGCCTCGTCTTCCATGCGGATGCGTTTCAGTGCCTTTTCCAGCTGATCGACCTGTTCTTTCAGGTGGCCGAGTGCGGTGCGTCGGTCTTGCCCGAGCGAGACGATAATGAAAAAGATGACCGAAAGAGAGATGACCAGGATCTCAATTCCATAGAGCATGCCTCCCATGTCCGAAATGTTTTGGTGGACACCAAATATGGTCCCAAGAAGAGCAAGAACAGTGAGAGAGAGCATGCCAAACGCGGTGACACGCGAACCGAGCCGAAGCGCCATCCACATCATGAGAAACAGCCCCAGATAGCCCAAAAAAGTATCTAAATATCGAAATTCATCCGTCCACCAGAAAAAAACATTTCCGATAATAAAAATCGTAAGCACCGCCCAAATTTCGATTGGACGATCAAATTGCAGAACTTTTTTTGAACTGAAACGAATAATGGCAAGAGCGACGATAAGCAAGCTGATGAGAATTCCTACCCACCAGTGCATCCAGGAAAAAATTGGCAAGGGCGTTCCCAAAACAGCGTACTCAAGGTACCATGCGCCGTAACCCACAGTAGGAATGATGAATGAAATGAGAAGGGTGGTACCCAAGAACGCCATCATGTCGCGCACATGCCCGAGCGTGTAGCCGAAATTAAAGCGTCTCAAAAGGTATGCACCCAAAAGAGAGGTGAGAGTATACGCCAGTGGAAGAAGCAAAAGAGGAATAAAAGGAAATCCGTTTATGGTGAAGCTCAAGATTCCGGCAAGAAAAATGGCGGGCCAGAGAGAGATGTCTAAAATGACAAGTCCGGCAAAAGCGACACCGGCAGCGGGGGAGACGATAGCCGGGTTAATAAAAAGCGAAAAGCCAATTTGAAGTGCGGCGAGAAAAGCTAAAAAAAGTATCGCAAATTGAAGTGCATACTTGTTTTTTCGCATTTTTGGGGTTTCGTTTGGAGTGCTTTTCGTCCAAAAATCTTCCAGATGCGGAGTGAATTGCATAGAATGTTTCCATTCTATAGAAGGAAAATAAAGAGTCAATGAAGGTGAGGGATGGAAATTTTTTTGTGAATTTCATTTACTCGGACTTGAAGTCCCTCACGCGAGGCAAGAAGTTGCCTCGCTCTCCGGCACTGCGTTCACTTTGTTCACTTGTGCCGGAGGAGGGACTTGAACCCTCAAGCCTTGCGGCATGCGATTTTGAGTCGCACATGGTTACCAATTTCATCACTCCGGCAGGAATGTCTTTGCAGAAACATTGTAGCCATTTTGTCTAAAAAAATCAATTTTTGCGGATTTTTCAACATTTTTTTCATCTTCAAAGTGTGTTAAAATGCCTGCATGAAGAATTACCTGAATGATTCTATTTTTTGGATTGAAGTTGAAAAAATTCAGCCCAACCCGTATCAGCCGCGACGGGATTTTAACGAAGATGCTCTGAATGATCTCGCAGACTCTATCCGACAGTATGGGATTTTACAGCCACTGGTGGTGACGCGAAAAGAAGAAGAAAAAGAAGATGGAGGCATTCGCGTGACGTATGAACTCATCGCAGGAGAACGACGCCTGCGCGCTTCGAAGATCGCGGGAATTGCACAGGTTCCGGCAGTGATCCGTTCTGCGCCGGAAGATCCAAAAGCAAAACTTGAGCTTGCCATCATCGAAAACCTTCAACGCGAAGACCTGAACCCGGTGGACCGCGCTCGAGCATTTGCGCGCTTGGTGGAGGAGTTTGGCTTCAAGCACAGCGAAGTAGCGAAGAAAGTGGGTCGCAGTCGTGAGTATGTTTCCAACACGCTTCGGCTTTTGGATCTTCCCGAAGAGGTTTTGGTGGCAGTTCGCCAAGGGAAAATCACGGAAGGACATGCGCGTACGGTGATGATGCTTGCCGATCGTCCGGATGAGCAAAAAGTTCTTTTTAAAGAAATTCTTTATAAGAAACTTTCGGTTCGGGAAGCAGAAGCGATCGCGCGGGAAATTGCTCATGACCGCGTACGGAAGAAAAAGTACGTTCCGGATCCGGAAATTTCCGCTCTGGAAGGGAGACTTTCCAATTCTTTAGGAACGCGCGTTCACATCGAGCGGCGCGAAAATGGTGGAAAATTGGTGATCGACTTTTTCACAAAGAATGATCTTGAAGATATTTTGGAACTGATCAAATCCAATAAAATTAACGGGAAAGATGCATTCATGGAACGGTTCATTCAAAGCCAGGCGGGTGCGGGAAAATCTGAAGAGAAAACTGAAGGCATGAGTGAAGAAATGAAAACGGAAGAGAAAAGCACGCCGGCTTTTGAGGAAAGAAGATATTCGTACCCAAACTCAAGTGAAGTGGAGCCGGAATTAAAGCCTTGGATGCATCCTGAAGTTTCAGCGGAAATGCCAGAGGAAAGTCTTCCGGCAGTGGAAAGTCCAAAGTCTTTGAGTGAACATCCGCAGGAACGCCATCTTGAAGATCTAGAAACGCTTCCGATGCAAATGGATGAGCCGATGCCGCAAGAACTTCAGGACATTTCAGACCAAAACCTGAATCAAAATATATATCCAAACCCAAGTTCAGGTTCAAATCCAAACGTAAATCTCTCTCCGCATAACTTTGATCGTTTTCAAACTCCTCCAAACTTCCAGGCTGAAGAATTCCGAAAAGACATGCCTTCTCAGAGTCAAGAGAAGGGAACTGGAATTTACGGAGAAAACATCGAAAGTCATGAGCAGAATGTTCCAGAGCCGGTGCGCTCGGAAAGACAAATACAGCAAGAGCAAAACTGGAATGAAGATCCGGAAATTGAAAAGCAGCAAAAACGAAACAACGGCGAAGATGATGACTTGTATTCTGTCAAAAATTTCACCATTTAGACTGCTGAATTTTTAAAAAAAGAAAAATTCCATAATCAGATGGAATTTTTTTTATGAAAATTTTTAATGAGCTTTCTGATGCTGAAGTGCAGAGCGGATGTGTCGCTGAGCAAGCGCGGTCTTGGTGCTCTTCATCCATTTTTCTGTTGGCCGGGCGTTTCTTTTGGTAATGACTTCTACAATGTCGCCGTTTTTGAGCTTAGTATCAATCGAAAGAAATTTTCCGTTGATCTTTGCACCGACGATATGATCGCCGATGTCGGAATGAATCGAGTAGGCGAGATCGATCGGACTGGAACCTTCTGGAAGGTCGATCACATCGTTCTTGGGGGTGAAGACAAAAATCCGATCTTCAAAAAAATCTGTTTTCAGATTTTCGAGAAAAACACCTGATTCTTCCACATTTTTCTGCCGTTCTACCAACTCTTCGATCCAGAGCAGGTTTTTCTTGAGCTGATCACCTTTTTTGCGCCCCAGACCTTCTTTGTAGAGGGTGTGCGAGGCGATCCCGTATTCTGCTTCTTCGTGCATTTTTTGTGTGCGGATCTGTATTTCGATCACGCCACCATCGCCGATAAAAATATTGGTATGAATGCTCTGGTAGCCGTTTGGCTTTGGGGTGGCGATGTAGTCTTTGATCCTGCCAGGAAGCGGGCGCCACAGACCATGCACGATCCCGAGCACGCGGTAGCAATCTTCTACAGAATTTACAATCACACGAATGGCGATCAGGTCATACACCTTGTCGATGTCCATGTCGTGGCGCAAAAGTTTTTTGTAGAGGCTGTACACGCCTTTAATGCGTTTGGAAGTTTGAGCATCTTTCAGGCCGTCTTCCGCCAGTTTTTGCTTGAGGGTGCGATAGACTTTTTGAAGCGGCTTTTCTCCCGCTTTGCTTTTTTGCTTCAGCAGTTTTTTTACTTCCTCGTATTCTTCCGGGTACGCGAAAGGGAAAGAATACTCTTCCAGCTCACCCTTGAGTTTTCCCATACCGAGACGGTTGGCAAGCGGAGCGTAAATTTCGAGTGTTTCCATGGCAATGCGTTTCTGTTTGTCTTTGCGGACGTATCTGAGAGTACTGACGTTGTGCAGACGGTCGGCAAACTTGATGATCAGCACGCGGATGTCTTTGGAGGAAGCAATGAAAAGTTTGCGCAAACTCTCTGTGTGCCGTTTCACTCCCTGATATCGGTAGGTTCCAAGTTTCGTGACTCCTTCCACTAAAAAAAGAATTTTTTCGCCAAAAAGATCGCGCAGTTCTTCTTTGGTTGTTTCTGTGTCTTCAAGGGTATCGTGCAAAAACCCGGCGGCAATGGTTTCTGCATCTGCTCCAAAGCCGGCAAGGTTGAGCGCCGTGGCATAGACGTGGTTGAAATACGGTTCTCCCGAAAAGCGCTTCTGTCCGTCATGTGCTTTTTCCGCAAAAAAATACGCACGCTTGAGAAGCATTTGCTCTTCTTCGGACGGAGTACGCTTCATCTCGGAAAAGAGTTTCTGGAGCTCTGCCTGGCTGTTGCGAAGGTTGCGGTACAGGATTTTCATGTTGGTGGTCTTTACATTCTCGATTTTGATACTATACTACTTTTGGTCCCATTTCAAAAGGAGGTGTTATTTTGTGTAATGCTGGTTTACAACCGAAAATCAGAGGCTGGGCTCTTTGCCGTTGTCACCGCGAACCTGCGGTTTGGAATTCAAAATACGAACGATGGCAGTGCGCCCGGAATACTGATCGAAAGTGTGTAAGAGTAAAATCAGAAAAGGAGCAAAATGGGGAAACATGTCGAAGATATCATCAGAGACAGAGAAAAAAATAAAGAATAAAAACAAGAATCAAGAAGAAAAGCCCCGACATGATCGGGGCTTTTGATTTTTTTTGAAGAAGGCTTACCAAAATGACCGCGCACGCAAAGCAGTTTACATGCTTCCAGTACTATTTATTTAGCTTGTGCGGGTTGTGGTTCGGACATGTCTTATCGCTGCATCGTTCGGGAATCGTCTTCGTGCCTTCCATCATGAGGGCGCCGCACTTTTCGCCGTTTTCGCGGATGTAGTCACAGTATCTTCCCGTCGGCTTTGCCTTGATCGCGTACTTGCACTTTGGATAATTGCTGCAGCCATAGAAAACACCAAAGCGCCCGCGCCGTTCTGCCATTTCGCCTTTCCCACAGACCGGGCAGAGAACACCGGTTTTTTTCTTCGCTTCCTCTTCTTCATCCTGCTTCACAAATTTGCATTTTGGATAATTTTCGCATGAGATGAAAAAACCAAAACGTCCCTCGCGTTTGACGAGTTCGCCGCCGCATTCCGGACATTTCTCACCGATCTTCTTCGGTCCCTCAAGCACGTCGCCTTCCGCGGTTCGTGCGCCAGTGCACTCGGGGAAGCGTGAACAACTCATAAACTTGCCGTTCCGTGCGAGTTTCCAGACCATTCCCGCGCCGCATTCCGGGCACTTGAACTCTTCCGGTGCGTCTCCCATGTTTGTGATTTTTTCCGCATCCTTTTTGGATTCCACCTGTTTATGAAACGGACCGTAAAAATTGGAGAGGATTTTGGTGTATTCTTTTTCTCCTGAAGCGATTTTGTCGAGATCCTCTTCCATTTCGGCGGTAAACTCGTCGCCAATGATGTTGTCAAAATGTTTTTCCAAAAATCCGGATACCACCTCTCCCGTGTCGGTCGGGCGAAGCGCTTTGCCTTCTTTCTCCACATACCCGCGGCTGATGATGGTGCTGATGATGGTGGCGTAAGTTGACGGGCGGCCAATTCCGCGCTTTTCGAGTTCTTTCACCAAGCCGGCTTCCGAGTAGCGGTGCGGCGGCTGGGTTTCTTTTTGCTCGGATTCAATAGAAATGAGATCAAGCGGATCTCCTGCGGCAACTTTCGGCAGCTCCACATCCTCGCCGCGCGAACCCGGATCTGCGAGAAACCACCCCGGGAAAAGTGTGCGCGAACCATTTGAGACAAAATCTGGAACTAAATCACTCTCAATGTTCGCGGTAATCTTGGTTTTCAGAAGTTTTGCGTCCGCCATTTGTGAAGCAACGGTTCGCTGCCAGATCAGCTGATAGAGCGCTTTTTGTTCGGCGTTCATGCCGAGATTTTGTTTGCCAGCGTTGGTGGGGCGGATAGCTTCATGTGCTTCCTGTGCGCCCTTGCTTTTTGTTTTAAATGTTCGCGGCGAGACGTATTCTTTGCCGTAGACGTTTTCGATTTCATGCAAAATCTGTCCAACCGCTTGCTTGGAAAGAACCGTGCTGTCGGTGCGCATGTAGGTGATGTGTCCCGCTTCGTAGAGTCGCTGAGCGATGCGCATGGTGCGGGAAGGGGAAAACCCGAGCCGGGTACTCGCTGCCTGCTGAAGCGTGGAGGTGGTGAACGGCGCACGCGGGGAGCGCTTTGCATCGCTTTCTTTTACATTTTTCACACTCCAGGATTCTTTTCTCCCGCGGGAGAGGATTGTTTCCATTTCTTTTTCATCGGTCGGCTCTTTGCTGCACACGAGCGGAAAGTCAAATCCGGCCTTGGTTTTGGTTTTTGCCGTGATGGTCCAGAAAATTTCCGGAATAAACGCGCGGATCTCGCGTTCACGCTCTACAATGATCCGAAGTGCAGGAGACTGCACGCGTCCGGCAGAGAGTCCGTAGCGAACCTTCTTCCAGATCAGTCCGGAGAGATCATACCCAACAAGACGGTCCAGCACGCGCCGCGCCTCCTGGGCGCTTTTGAGATCCATGTCGATCTTTCGCGGATGTGCAGCCGCGTCTTGTACTGCATCTTTGGTGATTTCGTGAAAAACGATCCGCTTCGGGTCCTTCAGCTTGAGCACCTCGGCAATGTGCCAGGCGATGGCCTCACCTTCGCGGTCGGGGTCAGTCGCGAGAATCACTTCACTTGCTCCGGAGGAGAGTTTTTGAAGTTCGTGAATCACCTTCGCTTTTTTCTCAAGCGTTTCATAGTGCGGCAAAAAACCGCCCGGGATGTCAATGGCTTTTTTGTTGGACTTCGGAAGATCGCGCACGTGCCCTACCGAAGAGCGCACGATATAATCGCTCCCGAGGTATTTTTCGATCGTTTTCGCCTTTGCGGGAGACTCAACGATCACGAGTTTTTTCTTTTTGGTGAACTGGGTCATGAGCACACTATATTATGATTTTTTCAATCAGCATATATCAATACTACAAAATCAAGAATTTTGCAAAATTTTTTTCAAAATCGCTTTTGCTTTCTTCATTTTGTTTATAAATTTTTTTCTTGGAAAAGCGAAGAGCGTGGTATGATGTTTTCTGACATGTGGCACGAACTTTCGATCGAAAAAACAGAAGAGAAATTAAAGACCAGCCGTAAAACTGGTCTCACTGCCGGGGAAGCCAAAGCACGACGCGAAAAGTTCGGCGGGAATGTTCTCGCTAAGCAGGAAAAGAAACCATGGTGGGTTTTTCTGCTGCATCAGTTCAAGAGTCCGCTGGTGTACATCCTTCTTGTGGCAGCGGTTTTGACGGCATGGCTCGCCCTTTTTCCACACGCGGATGAACCGGGGATTACCAAATGGGTGGATACGATCGTGATCTTGCTCGCGGTTGCCATGAACGTCTTAGTTGGGTTTTTTCAGGAATTTCGCTCAAACAGCATCTTGGAAAAACTGAGCGCGGTCATCAAAACAGAAGCGCTTGTCTTGCGTGGCGGAGAAGTGCACGAAATTTCTGCGGAAGAGCTCGTACCGGGAGATGTTATTTTTCTCAAGGCGGGAAGCAAAGTGCCGGCTGATGCTCGGGTGATCGCGTCAAAGGACTTGCGTGCAGAGGAAGCGGCGCTCACGGGAGAGTCTGTGGCAGTGAAGAAGGGCACACGGCCGCTCTCGGGCAAGCTTCTGGTGGGTGACCGGACCAACATGGTGCACATGGGAACGCTCATTGCGGCGGGTGAAGGAAGGGGAATTGTGGTGGAAACAGGGAGCAAAACTGAGATCGGAAAAATCGCCGCACTTACCGGAGAGGCGGAAGAAGTACTGACGCCGCTTCAAATCCGAATGAAAGAGCTCGGGAAGATCATCTCTATTTTGGTGGGAATTGCGGCAGTTTTGGTGTTTGTGATCGGTTTTCTTTCGGATCATTCGTTTGAAGAAATGTTTACCACGGCGATTGCGGTGGCAGTGGCGGCAATCCCGGAAGGCTTGCCGGCGGCGGTTTCGATTGCGCTAGCGATTTCGGCGCAAAGGATCTTGCAGAAAAAAGGAGTAGTGAAGCAGCTCATGGCGGCGGAAACGCTTGGTTCGGCGACGGTGATCTGTACGGATAAAACTGGAACACTGACGGAAGGAGTCATGCAGGTAAAGGAACTTCGAAGCGGTGACCGTCCGCGTGCGCTCAAGGCTCTGGCACTCTCCAATGAAGCGCTCCTGGAAAACAAAGATGGAAAGGTGGAGATCCGCGGAGAGGCGACGGACCAGGCGAAAATGCGCGCTTTTCTTGAAAGTGGCGGGGATTTGAAAACACTCCTTGAGGACGCCCCACGCGCGGCTTTCTTGCCGTTTGACTCCGAGCGGAACTACATTGCTTCTTTGCATGAGCTTCCGCAAAAAGATGTTTTTGAACTCCATCTTTCCGGTGCCCCGGAACGAATCCTGAAGCTTTGCCGGACTTTCGCGGATGGGAACACAAAGCACCTGATCGATGAAGTGAAGAGAAAGGAACTTCAGAAAGAATACGAGAATTTTGCCCGGCAGGGATTTCGAGTGATTGCTCTGGCATCCAAGCGCTTTGTGTACGATGCACCGTTTTCCAAGCTTGACTTGGAAGATACGGAGGCAAGAGACGCGGTGGTTTCGGATTTGGATTTTCTCGGACTGGCGGTTATTCACGATCCGCTGCGGAAGGAAGTGCGGCAATCTATCCGGGAAGCACGGCGTGCTGGTATTCGCACGATCATGCTGACGGGGGACCACATTCTTACTGCCAAAACCATCGGAGCAGATCTGGGTTTTGACACGCGGGAAGGAGCGATCATCTCGGGTACAGAGCTCGATGCCATGAATGACGAGGAGCTTGAAAAGCGCGTGGACGGTATCAGTATTTATGCGCGGGTGAGTCCGGAACACAAAATGCGGATTGTGGGGGTGCTGCAGGAACGCGGTGAAGTGGTTGCCATGACCGGCGACGGGGTGAACGACGCCCCGGCACTTAAGGCTGCTGATATCGGCGTTTCGATGAATGACGGAACGGACATCGCAAAGGAAGCTTCGGATTTGATTCTTTTGAACAACAGTTTCTCGGTCATCGTCGCGGCTATTCATCGCGGCAGGATTGCATTTGACAACATCCGCAAAGTGACGGTCTTCCTGCTGTCCGGATCATTCACAGAGCTCATTTTGGTGCTCGCTTCGCTGATTTTCCGCCTGCCGCTGCCGATTACCGCCGTGCAGATTCTCTGGACCAACTTGATTGAGGATTCACTTCCAAACGTGGCACTCGCATTTGAACCGGGAGAAAAGAATGTCATGCGCCGCCCACCAACGCCTAAAAATGAACCGGTGATTGACCGCGAGGCAAAGTATATTATCTTTATCGTGGGAATTTTTACCGATCTGCTTATTTTGGCACTCTTCCTTTTCTTAAATTTCTACACGGATCTTTCTTTGCCGTACATTCAAACGTTTATTTTTGCGACGCTCGGCCTGGACACGTTCTTCTACATTTACTCCATCAAATCCCTCCGCAACCCGATCTGGTCGTACAACCCTTTTAACAATATTTATCTGGTGGGGGCGACACTGCTCGGAGTGGGTGCCATGGTTTTGGCGATTTATCTGCCGCTTTTGAACACGCTTTTGGGGACAGTCCCGCTTGCCGGGTGGAGCTGGCTGGTGGTCGCCGCAAAAGGCTTGATCAACATCACGGGAATTGAAATTACCAAGTGGTTTTTCCTGCGGCGGAAGAAAAGAAAGCCGAAACAGGCAAAAACACTGGACAGCGAGCAAAATTTTGCTATAGTTAAAGGCAATGAAAATTAAATCATCCATCAAAAAAGCGGATCTGAAGCCTGGAGATCAGTTGGTGAGCCGAAGAGGGCACTTGTACCGCATCAACAAAAAAGATCCAAAGCGAAAACTTCGTCAGGGATAGTTTCCTGGTATCTCAAGTTCTTTCGTATATCAACCACAAGAAAAACCCGTTGAAGCGGGTTTTTCTTGTGGAATTTTAACGAGACTACCATCCGGACCAGTCC
Source organism: Minisyncoccota bacterium (assembly GCA_035708305.1). GTDB lineage: Bacteria > Patescibacteriota > Minisyncoccia > Phycocordibacterales > DASSSU01 > DASSSU01. The sequence goes on from DASSSU010000029.1 coordinate 46,695, forward strand.
ATATTCTTCCCAAATCTTGAAAGGAATTTTGTTTACGAAAAATCCTGTTTTCTTTCAATCTAGCGCTCCAAGGCCGCTCGGCCGGTCTTACTGTCTTGAAGGAAAACAGGATTTCCCGCTTACGAACAAACTACTTCCAGTCTCTTGCAAAGAAAAAACACCCATTTCTGAGTGCAGTTTTCGCCTAAGAACGACGAAATGTGCCAGAAATGGGCGTTTTTTAGATGAGGTTGGCTTTTTTGAGCGTTTTGTACGCTCCGTTCTTTTCCAAGGTCTTGAGACCACTGGTGGAAAGAGACACCCGCACGCTCTTTTGAAGCTCAGGAACATACACCTTCTTCGTGATCATGTTTGGGCTTCGGCGGACTTTGCCAACCGGGTTGAACTTTGTGGCACGGGTGCGGTTGGAATACGCGCCTCCGACCTGAGTTCTTTTCTGGGTGATAGGACATTTTTTCATAATTTCAAATTATACACATTCTTGCGGAGATTTCAACATACGGTGTATGATATTGGGCATTATGGCAATTATGCATTCTTTAGAGTCTCAACCAAAGGAAAGAATATTTCAGGTAAAGCGGTCCCGTGCTGGGCTCGGGCTTTTTGCTTCCAAGGCAATCGCCAAAGGAACGTTCATCGTGGAATATGTCGGTGAAATTATTTCTAGCCAAGAAGCCGATCGACGCGGCGGAAAATATTTATTTCAGCTGAACTCACGAAAGACAGTCGATGGGAAAAACCGTTCCAACGTTGCCCGTTACATCAATCATTCTTGTCGTCCAAATGCGGAAGTGGAAATCAAACGCGGGCACATCCTTATCTTTGCAAAAAAGAAGATTCGAGAAGGTGAAGAAATTGCATATGACTACGGAAAAGAATATTTTCAGGAATATATTGAACCGTATGGATGCCGATGTGAGTTTTGTCTAAAGAAAAGAGATTCTTAGAGACTTATTTCAGATTTTTCTCTTCACAAGAATCTAAGAACCCTTGGAGTATCGTATATTTGAATTAGCAGGTGGGGAGGGAGGTGAGAAGATGAGAAGATCAGGGATTAAAGAGAAAAAAAGAAGATTTTTTTTTTCGTTTGTGGTGGTCTCTCCACAAATTATATTTTATGCTGTGTCAATATTTACTAATTTTTAATAAAATGGTAGAAACATACGCACCTTAGTCCCGAGAAGACAACAAGGGAGGATTCTCTCTATCTTTGAAGATGAGTCACATCTTCGCGCGACAGGGAGGTTGAAACGGCTGAGTGAGACAGTAAAAGCCGGAAAAACATGAGGTTTTATGTCGGTTATATTTTGAACCCCAATGGTTTTTTTCGATGAACACAAAAATAGGCTTTGGTACGTGCGTATTATATTCCTTTTGGTCGGAGGGATTGTTTTTTTCTCGCTGTGGCAATTTGCGCACAGCAACCGCGACCTTACGGGAGTGTGCACGACATGCACCTATTCGGCGTATCTCACCCAGAGCATTCCTCCCAAGGAGATCGCGATTACGATCGACGACGGACCCGATCAGAACACGATGCAGATCTTGAACACTCTTGATGAGACGCATACGCCGGCAACATTTTTTCTTATTGGGCAGTATGTCGCGCGCTATCCAAACCTGGTAAAGGAAATTTCCAAGCGCGGCTACACGATTGGTAATCATACATTTACCCACGCACCGGATGTCCAATCTTCCGACAAGCGGATTGCATGGGAGCTCGACAGTACCAACAAACTCATTGAGGCATTGACCGGTCACGCGGCGAGGCTGTACCGTCCGCCATTTCTTTTGGACATGGACACCACGAACACGGTTCGTCCGATTTTGAGCAACGAGCCGGCATGGCAGTGGGTGCGCGAACATGGGTATATCACTGTTGGACGAGACATTGAAACGCTGGACTGGCAGGCAACGACACCGGAGCAGGTGGTGCAGGATGTCAACGCAGCGCTGGATCGCAAAGAACAGGATCCACGGGGATCTACCTATCATGTCATGCTGCTTCACTCCAAGCCTGAAACGGCTGCTGCCATGCCGCAGATTCTCGCCACCCTGAAAGCACGCGGGTATACCGTGGTGCCCCTTGAGCAGGTGCTCGGCATTTCTCGGGAAGATGCCATGCCTCCTTCGGAACAGTCGGCGAGTCAAAGTGCTTTTATTGCGCACTTTCTTTTTATGTTCTCCTCACTTTGGGAAATTTTCCTCTTCAGTGTGATCGTCATTGTTCTTTTCACCCTGGTGCGGCCAATCCTATTTTTGGGAATAAAGCGTTTTGTTCCGGACAAAAAAGAAGAGATTGTTCGCCGAGCGATTGAAGAGCAGGGAGGTTTGCCGAACCTTTCGATTTCAGTGCTCGTCCCCGCATATAATGAAGCGGAAAATATTCAGGGAACTATCCTTTCTATTTTGAGCAACACGCATCGTCCGGATGAGATCATTGTTCTGGATGACGGCTCAAAAGATAGCACCAACGACCGAGCGCAAGAGATCGCGGACTTTTATCCGGATATTGTCCGGGTGATCTCGCTTCAAAACGGAGGAAAAGCGAAGGCAATGAATGCTGGAATTGAATACGCTCGCGGAGACATTATCATCTGTATTGATGGTGATACGGTTCTTGATGAGACCTGCATTGAAAAGATTCTCCCAAGGTTTGCAGACCCGAGAATCGGTGCAGTGGCAGGAAAAGTCATTCCGGCGCTTCAAAAAAACACTTTTCAAAAAATTCAGTACTTGGAGTATACCGTGATGCAGAACATCGACAAGGAGGCGCTGGCACGTCTTGGGGCAGTGAATGTCGTGGCAGGAGCGATCGGAGCGTGGCGGCGGGATGTGCTCGCGGAAGTGGGCGGGTATAGCCAGGATACTTTGGTGGAAGATCAGGACATCACCTTGGCTGTTTTGGCGCTTGGCTATAAGGTGGACTATGAGCCGGAAGCTCTGGCGTATACAGAAGTACCGACTACGGTCAAAGATTTTTTCCTTCAGCGGCTCAGATGGATGTACGGTACGTTTCAGTGCGTATGGAAATATCGCGCATACCTGTTTTCTTTCCGCCGTCCGGTTCTTGGATTTGTGGTTATGCCGTTTTCATTTTGTACGAACGTTCTCTTTCCATTAATGATTGCCGGCATTAACCTCATGCTGATCGTGAGTGCTATTCTCTATTTGTCGACTCCTGCTCTCATTTATATTTTCCTCTTCACGCTTTTTGATATGAGTTACGCTTTTCTTGCTTTCGGACAGGAAAAAAATCCAAAGCTGAGATATATTTGGTATATTCCGTTTCAACGGATCCTTTTTATTCTTATTTATTCAGTGCTGACGGCTTTGGTGGTAATGAAAATTCTCGACGGTTCGCCGACCAAATGGAACAAGCTGCTCCGAAGCGGTACCGCGGGACAGTTTTTCTTCGATCGGATCAATCAGTCGGGTGGGGCATCGGCTGTGCCGCTTAATAGCTGGTGGTAACGATCATACGCCAAGCGCCAGGGGGAACATCATTGGCATCCACGAATCGCCAGTATGTTTGTGCAGAACCGTCTTGAATATGAAGACAATCTCGCACAGCCGGAGAAACATCCAAGCCTGCTTTCAGGTCAATCTGGTTTTTGGGAGTTGGATTATTTCCAAAAACATATCCGAAGTCATTTTCTTCGTATGGTCCAACGTCTTCTATTTGTGCATAGCAGGTATACTGCCCTTGGCGAATTTCAATCCAGTGGTTTTTCATCAGTGAATGGTCTTTTGGAAAATCTGGAGAATACCATGGAATGAGTTTGGCATTTGGTCTCTGATCGCCATTGTCGTCCCAATCGTCATAAGGAAGCGCGGCATAGAATGGATTTTCCTTAGGAACGAATCCGCAGGGGAAAGAACCACAGCGGTTGTTTGGACTGTCTACGCCGCCGTAATGTTCTGCCCAATGCTCATCCCAAGCGCTCTCGGTGTTGCTGATGTAGTCGTTGTCGGAAGTTGCACCTTCACCCACCCAGAAGACTGTCGTGGTGGCTTTTTTGTATGGAGCGGGAAAGAGTACACCAAAGGGGCCCGCGGTGGTGTACGGTTCTGAAATCGTATGAAGCCAAAATGCTCCAAATCCGACAATAATGATCAAAATAATTGCTCCGAGCACCCACCAGAGTTTTTTCCTGTTCGAGAATTTTTTGAAAAGCATATTTTAGTTTTTTTCAGTATATGCTGATACTGGTAAAAATCAATGAATTTTATGCTTCTCAGAAGAGTATTGACAAAAAAGAAATTTTATGGAAAATGCAAAGAAATTACTTTTTTCACTTACTTTTATGGAACGGCGCAAGATTCTCACCTACATTTACAATATTTCTTTATTGATCGGCTTGGTTGAGCTGTGTTTTCTCTATGTCTGGATCGCTACGCCGAACAGTTCCGCTTCCGAGGACACTTTGATTTCTTCTGGCGATGCCACTAGTACCACGGCAACATCTTCGGACCTTTCTGAACAATTTTCGGCACTTCAAGATTCTCTCGCAAGGCTTCACGGATCTGATGAAGCTTCCTCTTCACTCCTGGTCGCTTCTGCAGGAGATGCTGTGGCGGAAAACCAAACCGAAGTGAAAAACGCTTCCTATCAGGTTCCGGCTGTCACACCCGTGGAAACTCCCGAGACTTCTCCAAAACCGTCTCTTCAGCAGACTAGTGTCTCCGAATCTTCGGATGACCCTCTCTATGATGCAGCAAGCAAAACAGCAATTTGGCCGAACGGTCCGCCTCCTGCGCCAGTGAACGGCATGCCGGTTTTGTATCCTCAGCTGAAGCCTATTTGTTCGTGCGAAAGTTCCTACAGTGGCACTTGGCACGATACGCCACGACAATATGAAAATGGCGTTGTACTCCGAAACTACAGCGGAAACGATGATGTGGGCATGTGTCAGATCAACCTCACGCAGTTTGGCGACACGGCGCAAAAGCTTGGCTACGATCTCATGACGCCGGCAGGAAATATTAACTTTGCGAACTGGCTTTTCCAGCGCGAGGGAAGTGCGCCTTGGTACAAAAGCGAGCATTGCTGGAAGCATGCTTTCGAATAATTTTAGATTAAAGAGAAACTAAAAACAAAAGCACCTCCTTGGGTGCTTTTGTTTCACCGATTATTCACGCGGGTGAACGGTATAATGTCGTAAGTCGGAATATTGAGCAAGCGTGCGACATTAATATTATTTTTTAAAAAATATGCCAAACGCTATTACCATGCTGAGCGACGACCATCGAGAGATAGAAGAGCTGTTTGCGCAGTATGAAACTTCGAAGAATTTTGAAGAAAAGCAGAAAATTGCCGAGACGGTTTTTTTGAAGCTTGAAATCCATGCGAAGTTGGAAGAAGAAATTTTTTATCCAACTGTAAAAAATGCCACGGAGCACATGGAAACGGAAGTGCTGGTAGATCAGAGTAAAGATGAGCACGCGGAGGTAAAGAATCTCATTACAAATTTGCGTTCACGGACCGTGGAGGAGGAAAGGTATTATATAAAGTTCCAGACTCTCGTTGATGAAGTGATGCATCACGTGGAAGAGGAAGAAGAAAAACTTTTTCCAAAAGTGCAGGAGGAAATGTCTGATAAGTTAGAAGAAATGGGAGATGCCATGGAAGAACGAAAAAAGACGTTCAGCAGATAGTATTGTTAATCTAAAAATATTTTTTATGAGTATCATTCTTTGGATCATTTTTGGAGGGCTTGCGGGCTGGATCGCGTCGCTTATCGTAGGTTCGGATGCGCAGCTTGGGATCATAGGAAACATTGTGGTGGGAATCATCGGAGCATTTATCGGCGGCTGGATCGCAGACAAAACCGGTATCAAAGCCGGAGCCGAAGGAGCGGATCGGCCGACAGGAATTTGGAGTTTTATTTGGGCGGTGATTGGGGCGATCATCCTGTTGCTCATCTTGAACTGGATCTTCTAGATTTAAAAAACCGCTCACCGGCGGTTTTTGTCATGAAAAATTTATTTTAATCAAAAATATCTGGAAGGTAGGAGTCAATGGTTCTCTGATCCATGTCGTAAAAATACTCGTGATTTTGGTGGAGTGTAGTTGCGAGCTTCACACCCACAAACCGCCAGTGCCACGGTTCAAACTCGTAATATTCATTTCCTTTCGGGTAAGACAAGATAAACCCATAGCGGTACGCGTTGTCCAAAAGCCATTGATACGCGGGAGACTGGTCAAATCCTTCCAAAGATGCTCCCACCTTGGGTGTGGTGAAATCAACGGTGGTGCCAAGTTGGTGTTCGGAAAATCCCTGGTCAGCCGAGAATTGATCCGCGGCATTTTTTCCAAAGACCTGAACATAGTGATCTTTCAAACTTGTCTGCTCGCCGAAGGATCGGTACGCGGAGACGATTTTCAAAGTAAGGCCGTTGTCCGAGGCGTCGGCAAGAAGGTGCTCGAGATATGGCCATACTTGAGGAAGGATAAATTCCGGACGGCTGCTCTGGAAAGTGGAAGAGGCATTGATCTGTACGAGTTCTGCGGGGCGGTAATTTTCATTCAGAAAGTACACTCGGGAATATTTTTTCAAAAGTTCCGGGTCAAGTTGGCTCAGTTTCTTTAGCTGATCCACGGTATTCGTGACGCCGCTCAAAGAAGAAAGAGCGTGCTCAACCTGGTTTTGAAGATTTGAAGTTTCCTGTGATTTTTGGGCGAGTTCTGCGGAAAGGGAGGCGTTTTTCTTCTGCACTATGGAGAGCGTGTTTTGAGTTTCCGAGAGGGAGGTATTTGTGTCAGCCAGACGCTCTCGGAGAAGAACGTAACGATTTCCAAAATACGTGAGAAAACCGAAAAGAAAAATTGAAAAAAGAAGAAGAAATGAGAGCAAAAAGTTTTTTGGTGAGAAAAGCGGCAGATGAGATTTGTGGTCCATGGATTTACTCTACCATGGAGAAAACTTTTGTACCAAATCATTGCGTATTTTTACGGCGCTGGATGCCGGGGAAGTGCTCAAGTGCAAATGTGTTGATCGAAGGAGAAACAGCCAAAAGCTCTGGATGGTTGCCTTTTACGAGCGCATACGGAATTGGCAATCGGCGGATTTCGCGGACCAGATCGTGAATGGTTTCTCGGGAAGCTTCGTAAAAGCACATTTCTCTTTCTCCGCTGATCCAATCTTGCATTTCCGGCTCCAGGCGGTTTTGGTTCCCATTTGCAGCATGGAGAACTTTACGGATGATCTCGGTGTTCGCCTGGAGTGTGGCAGCGGCACACACTTCATTTTGTTTCCGGTAAAAATTTTTTTCCGCAACAAAATGCATTTTCTTTTTCTTCCGCAAGCGTCCGAAGTCAATGCCTGGGATCCAGCCGATGATAAGTCCGATCACCTGCAGCTTTGGAAGAGGAAGTGGCTTTTCTTCGATCCATCCGCGAAGAAGCTTGGTTGCCAGTTCTGCTTCTTTGGGGTGTGCGAGAAAAAAATAATAAAAGTTTTGTGCTCTCTTCTGTGCATCAGAAAAATCATTGGGAATGAAAAAACGCTCTCCGGAAGAAAAAGGAGAGCTGTGGTAAATGTCATTTGATTCCGGAAAAGTATGGACCAAGGTTTTCAGCCAAGATCCAAAATCCGGATTTTTCACGGAAAAAGCAATGAGTGAGCGGACTATTGTTTCTGGATCCGAAAAGCGAACTTCTGAGGAGAGGAGGGGATATTTTTTTTCTTCAGATACGTTATAAATATTTAAATACATAAAAATGATCTTGAAAAGACATTATACCATGACGCATTTTCAACGTTTTTTCCCTCCTTCGGCGTTCAAAAGTCTCTAAAAAACTACGATATGGAAGAAATATTTTATCAAGATTGTTTTTCTTTTTTGGAAATGGTATTACAGAATTTTCCGGACAAGAAATTTTCATGAATACCACGAATTCTTCCTCGACTCCCGTTTATCTGCAGCCGGCCTCGCTGGGGCTAGCGGTCATTCTTTTATATTTTGCGCACACTTATGACGAGTCTTACATTCTTTCAAAAAATTCTCCACATCTTGCCTACGCAGCACAGCAGGTAGAGACGCAGGCACAGGGAGATATTGGGACATCATCTGATTTTTCACAGGCTCCTGGTGGAGCGAGTATTCTTCCGGGTTCGGATGCGGAGAAGTCGAATATTCAGCTCGCACAAGCATGGTCAGGTTTAGCACCGCGAGTAGAATCCAGCTCTTCTACAATCAATGCCGCAGGGAATGACATGGAGGCAGTGGAAATAAAAAAACAAGAAGCAAAAGCACTGAACAGTTCACCAATCTCTCCCTCCACCTCTTCCGAATCTTCGTCTGCCGCACCTTCCAGTAATTTTTCTCATTCTTCTGTTTCACAATCTGAAACGGAAGCCTTGGCGGCACTCAACCCAAAGCTTCGCCCGGTCTGTGCGTGTGAAAGTGCAGGAAGGTGGACGGGAACACCGCGGCAGTTTGACGCAAATGGCGATCCGCTCATGAATTTTGGCGGAACGGGTGATGTAGGCATGTGTCAGATCAATGTTCGGTATCACGAAGAGGATGCCAAAGCACTTGGGTACGACCTCTACACATCCATGGGAAATGTGCTTTTCGCAAATTACCTTTTTTCCCTTCAAGGGTATCAGCCGTGGCTTGCGAGTGAAGCATGCTGGAGAAACGCACTGTAATTTTTTTTATTTTCTTCCTTTCATTTCTTTGGCAAATGGCATAGAATGACAAGACTTTATGCTGATCGATGAAGCAAAAATTCATATCACTGCCGGCCATGGGGGGAAGGGTGGCATGTATTTCAACCGGACAAGAATGTCACTCGGACCGACGGGTGGTAATGGCGGTCGTGGCGGAAGCATTGTATTTCGTGCGGTCTCCGATCTGGGGGCGCTTCAATTTTATCGCCACAAGAAAAAATTCCAGGCGGAAAATGGACAGGACGGACGGGCACAGTTTGTGGACGGATCGGATGGGCAGGACCTCTTTCTTCCGGTTCCGGTGGGGACAGTAGTGGAAAATCTCTCTGAAGGAACTTCACGGGAATTGCTGAAAATTGGGGAAGAGTTTCTCGCAGCAAAGGGCGGCGCGGGCGGAAAGGGAAACTTCAAATTCCGTTCTTCTACGAATACGACTCCGAAAGAATTCCAACCCGGGTTACCGGGGGAGGATTTTGACACGCAGCTTCGTTTAAAGCTTATCGCGGATGTTGGTTTTGTTGGACTTCCGAATGTGGGCAAGTCCACGCTTTTGAATGCGCTTACGAATGCCAAAAGCAAAGTGGCAGACTATGCCTTTACGACACTGGAACCGCACTTGGGAGTGTATTATGGGATTATTCTCGCGGACATTCCCGGACTCATTGAAGGCGCATCGGAAGGGAAGGGCCTGGGGCATAAATTTCTCCGTCACATCGAACGCACCGGCGTCCTCTTTCATTTTCTTGCGGCGGATTCGGAAGATATTTTGAATGATTACGAAACGATTCGAAAAGAACTTGCGGCATTCAGCCCGAGCCTTTCGGAGAAAAAAGAATATCTGATTATCAGCAAAAGCGATCAGGTCTCAGAAAAAGAACTTACCGAACTTCTTCAGAAGGCAAAAAAAATCAATCCGGAAGCAATCGCCATCACCATGTACGATGATGCAACACTTGAGCCGGTGAAAAAAATTCTGCAAACACTTCTGGAAGAGAAAAAGGTTTCATAATTTTGATATTTTGCGTTTGGGTTGACAGTCTGCAAAAAGAAAGTACAGTAGCATTGGAATCCGACAAAAAGAGGGTACGTTCGTGAACCATCAACCTTCATCTACCATTCCTTGTTTGGAAAAATTCCGGCAAGTGTTGATGCCCAGGAGGATACGTCCGTTCTTTGACATGCTGCAGTTCGCTGATTCAAACCGGATCTACATTTCTCCCAATTTTGAAAATCACATTTTTGTTGAAGCGGTTGTTGAGCAGCTCAATGAATTCCTGATTAGACAGCATCTGCCATCGACCTTTCTTCGCTTGACCCGTCAAGCGAAGAGTGAACACATTTGGGATCATCTTCCCCCTGGATCGATTTTTGAGAGTCCCAAAGTGTTTTGCATTCTCTTCTCCATCATCATAGAGATGACAAAAGTACCAGCTGATTTTGATGTCATCTCTTATGTGCGGGGGAAAAAGCCCAACGATGGTGTGAGGAAACCAAAAGAAAAGCCGTTTGTGGTAAGGGCTCGCTATCGTCCGCGCAATACTTTGCACTGGCTTTTCGATGCTTTTTTGCCTGAAGGAAGCCGAGTGTGGGAAAAAGATGTTTTCTTTCTTTCTAACGTCGGAAAAAGAAAATCCGCTCTTGATGTGGAAGAAAAATAGTTGACCATGGGTGCGTGTAAGCGCTTTGACCCTCCGAAGTCTTTCCGGAGGGTTTTTGTTTTTGCAAATTTTTCTATGAACCCGAACTGATTTTTTGGAAAGTGGTCACCGTGTATCCCGCCTGCTTGATAGCATCGAGCAGCTGAAGGTAGGATTGGTATTCTGTCTGGTTTAAGTTCCCTTGAGCATCGGCATAGTTCTGTGGGTGAATCATGATCACACAGAAATTTTTTGTCTGGAAAGTTGTTTCGCATTCATTGATGACGTCTTGCGCGTCAGAGAAAGTGTTGGTGGTGTAGTTCCAGCTGGAAGCATCGTAATCGTATTTGCCGGTTCCTTGAGCGGAAATAACATCAAAGCCTGCTTGAGTCACTGCTTCTCTGGCAGGATCAGAAATGACGTTGTTCGGAGGGATAAACGTGGTGAGATTTTGCTTGGTGAGGAACGGAAGGTTTTTAAACAGAATCGCTTCCCCGAGCTGGATTTTTTGTGCTGCCTCGCTCTGTGTGAGATCTCCAAACTCTGGGCCGGAAACGCTGACACCATTTTGGATCACATGGTGTGTATAGCCGTGCATGGCTACTTCAATGTTGCAGTGATTATTGTCAAGAAACTGAAGTAGTGTGGCGTTTTCAGAAAGGTTGATCGGTATGACTGCCGCAACCACAGGGAAGCCTTTGGCGAAAGCATCTTTCATCATCTCCATGCTGATGTTGGTCCATCCGTATGCCTGGACGTCGTCAATTCGTAAAATCACTTGTTTGTTTGAAGACGGCTGAGGTGGCAGTGGAACACACCCGTATGTGTCGGCACCGGACGCCATGCTGACAATCGGTGTCATTCCCATTCCTGAAAAGTACAGAAAAACAATAAGAATAGACAAAAGTACCGCGAGAAAAACAAGGAAGCGGTTGAACGGAGAAGATTTCCGCCGCGGCGGATCCGGGAGGGGAAAATATGGTTGTGGTTGAAGTTCTGGTGGCATATGAAAATTCTCTTTTATATATACAAATATTTTACGCGGGGTTTTAACGAAACTTATGAAGAGAATTTATGCCAGTCTGTCGCGTTTGTCAATGAAGAAGGGATGGGTTGACAAGAAAGACTTCGTGTTATATTTTTTAGAGTGGAATTACCAAATCGCAGAGGTGTGAAGATGGATAAAAAAACGGACGAAGAAGACGGTGAAGTACTCCGGGAAGTGATTCGTACGGGATATCTTGCGTATTGTGAGATGAATCCCAATAACCACCTACTCAGTCATAAAGAAAAATTTGCGGGTGGTGCACAAATCCTTCTGAATCTCTTCAGGTGTCTCGGAGGAGCACCAGGAATCATAGATCTCCTCAGTGGAAGAACAAAAATAGTGTCGATCAAGTCGGAAGATGTTAAGTCCGGCGACAAGACGAATAGTATCAATTATTTTTAAAATTGAGTATTCTAGCCCCGAACACCCGCTTCGGGGCTTTTATTTTTTTGAATTTCAATTTCAAAAATTTTTTAATTTTTTAGAGATTATTTCTCTGGCGAGTCGGATGCGTATTCAATGTCCTCTCCCGCCAAAGAGTGATCTTGCAGCATGGTTTTTGACCCCGCAAGGATGACCAGTCCGGTGATGAGGATGACTCCACAAAGCGCCTCAAAGAAGAGCGTGATCTTTGTGTGCCGCAGCACATCGCCAAAGAGAACGATTCCCAGGATCACTGCACCCAAAGAAGCGGCGGTCATCATGGCAGGCTGTGAAGCGGAGAGCGGCCCCGAGCTGTAGGCGTTTTGCACCAGAAGTACCGACGAAACGCCCACGAGAAGAAGTGCGTATACTTGCCATCCGGTGAGAAAAGCCGGAATGCCCTCCGAAAGGCGTATGACTGCGAGTTTGGTAAATGCTCCAGTGAGTGCAAACCCGCTTCCGGCTACGAACCCCAAAAGCGCCGCACGGGAGATTTTTCCCAGGTGCCGCGCGGTGAAGACAGAAACAAGAACTATCAGGGCGATCAAGCTACCGCTCACGATCCAGGCTCCCGGATGAAACATTTCTGTTCCACCACCTGGGTTCGCTGCCAGCAAGAAACCACTTAACCCCAAAATAATTGCGACCGCGCCGCTCCACTCTCTTGTGCCGAGCGGCACATGATATTCAAAATACAAAATCGCGAGCAGGAAAAGCAGGTCTACGGTCATGATCGGCTCTACAAGCGAAAGCTGCCCTTTGCTGAGCGCGGCCGCTTCAAAAACAAACGCGACTACTTGACAGAGAATCCCGGCAATCCAAATCGGGTGAGTGAGAAGGTAGGAAAGGAGTTTGGCAGTGAAGAGTGAATCGGGCGGCGCTTCCTTTCCGGCGCGCCGCTGAAGCACGGAAGCAAGAGCGTTAAAAAAAGCTGCCGCGAGTGCAAAGATGATGGCAAGTGAAATCATTTTTTCATTATAGATGATTTTTGAAAAAAGATTGATGAGGAATGCACAGAGAGAACAAGAGAAGAAAAGAAAAAGTTTTTTCAAAAAAATTTATAAATGTAAAAAATTTCAAAATGTTAATATTTCCTTCAGGTTTTTTTTCTATAATAATGAAAGTTTATTCGCAACCGCGAACACTCGCGGAAAAATAAAAATATATGCCAAAAGCAAAATCAAAAAAGCAGCAAATGGCAGCCGGAGCGGCACTCAGTGCCAAGAGAGGGAAACGCAAGAAGTCTTCTCTGAAAGGCGCATCAAAGTCTATGAGCAAATCTATGTCGGAACGTCAGCTGGAGAACATGGCGCGGACAAAGCGAAAGGATAAGCCAGTGCGAAAAAGTCCAAAGAGGAAGAAAACCGTGCAGAAGAAAAAATAAATTTTAGTCTTTGCGCAGGGATTCCAGGAATTTGAGCAGTGTAGGAATATGTGAATGTTCCAAATCTTTCACAGCGGTGAGCAGAGTCACGTTCTTTTTCCACCTGTGAACTTCTTCGGAAAGATCTTTTTTGTTGCTTTGCAATTCTTCCCGATACGCTTTTTCAAATCCGCTCCAGTTTCTTCCTTTATTTTCGTGAAACCACGAGCGAAGTTCGTTTGAAGGGGTGGCTTCTTTGAACCAAAAGTCCACCTGAGCTTTGTCTTTGGAAATCCCGCGTGGCCACAGCCGGTCTACCAATACGCGAAACCCGTCACTTTTTTTCGGGTCATCGTAAATTCTTTTAATTTTTATCATACGTGCATTATATCACCCCTGATTTTCAAGGGTGTGAACTTTGGGCGGATAAAAAACCAGCGAAACAGGCGTCGCACAAAAAAGTGAGACAAAAAAACAACCCCGGAAAATACGAGGGTTGTTTTTTTATTTTGTTTAATTTTCCTTTTACTGTACGGACTCCGATCCGATCTCCTGCTGGGGGTCAAAGCTTTCCAGGAGTGGCATTTCCGCTGCAAGGGTCGCTGCTGACCATGCCTGGAGACGACAGGCCCCTTGTCCGGTGGCGGAGCGATATTCCTGGTACCCTTCGTCGTACACAAAAAGTTCAAGCGGTGTGTCGAAGTGAAGCAAGGCTTTGGCGAGTGCTTCCCGAACTTGTTCCGCTTCTTTCTCATACCCGAAACGATCCAGTCCTTCAGCGATCATACCGGTGTCATGCGGCCAGATGGATCCGTTGTGGTAGCTGTTTGCCTCAAATTGTGAAGAATCTTTTGAAAGGGTGCGAATGCCCGCTTCCGGTTCAAAAAGATCGTTTTGCATGAGACGCTTTACTAAGAACGGAATATATTTCTCGTCCAAAATCGTATCCGGCTGCTCGCTCCCGTCAAACTTCCACGATGCCCAGAGCACGTGTCCCTGGCTGGAGCGCGCCGCTTCAAGTGGTTTGCCGACTCCGTCAATGCCGTTTGCAATGGAGAAGTTTTCGCTCTCTAAAACAAATTTTTCATTGAATGCTTTTTTTAAAGTGGCAGCTCTTTCGCTCAGTTCTTTTGCAAAATCACTTTCTTTTTTTTCATGGGCAAAGAAATCCGACCACATGCGAAGCGCCATGTATGCGTACGCCTGAACTTCTACGGGTGCGATCGGGTAAGGGGTTTCGCTGCCGTCTTCGTGAAAGAGTGATTCGTCGCTGTCCATCCAGCTTTGTACGTGAAGTCCACCGTGAACGCGTTCTGGGCTGAACTGGTAGTCAATAAACTGGTCGCCATTGCTGTCGCCGTAATCCAAAACCCATCGGAGTGCTGCGCGGACGTGTGGAAGCGCGTTTTCGAGAAATTCTTGATCACCGGACGCCTTCCAATATCGGTAGGTCGCCATGAGCAGAAGCGGCGTGCCGTCCACCGTGTCATAAATTCGCATTTTTCCATCTGGGTAGACGTACCATGGCGGGTTGTGCCACTTGGTCAAATGCTCGTGATTTTCCGGGCGATACTCATGAATACACTTTCCTGGTTCTTCGCCGCTTTCAATATTGACTTCTTTCCCCTGAAGGAGAAAAAGATTTTCGAGTGATTTTTTCACAACCGAGAGAAGATGAGCATCGCCATTGTATTGATAGGCGCGGATCAGCTTCATGTCGGTAATGAGTGAATCCCGGCCAAAAATGCATCCAAAAATTTCCTCTCGTCCGGAAGCAAGAATGCCGGTGTCCGTCTCAAGCTCCTTTACGGCGGCGAGTCCTATGGAGGACAAGTGCCGAGTCATTTCGTTCGTCATCATGTGAGTGCTGTTTTAACATTGAATAATCTGAGAATCTTGTCCTCGTGTTGTTCTGGAAGACGCGTGGAAAGCAGGATTCTTACCCGAATATCAATATTTTATCGGATTTTTCTGAAGTTTTCCTGAAATTTTGTAAGAATTCCGTGTTTTTTCCGTCTCATGCGGTAGCGCAAAAGGGCGATCTTAATGCAGGAAAAACAGTCTGCCGTAAGATTACTCATATTTTGCCGGAGGTTTTTCAAAAAATCTCCCGAGTTCTTTCACAGTTTTTAGTTTCTAATCTTGTTCAGCAGCGAGAGGAATCTCTAAATGGCTTACCCATTTACTCGCGATATCAATGTTCTTGATCGCGGCTCAAATTCTTTGCGCATTGCCATGGTCGCTCCTTTGGTAGAGAGCGTGCCGCCGAAGTATTATGGCGGAACGGAGCGAGTCATGGATTGGCTCATAAAAGCGCTTCTTCAAATGGGGCATCGTATCACGCTTTTTGCGAGCGGTGATTCTGTTACTGGCGCAGAGCTTCATGCTTGTGTACCGAAAAATCTTCGCGAGATGTGGAAAGAAATTCCGGATGATCAGAAACCGGAAGATTACGTCGCGTGGCAAAAGCGCTACACCAAGAAAATGCTTGACGATGTGTACCTCCTCGCCATGAATGGCGAGTTTGATGTTGTTCATTTAAATGTGGACGACCCATATGCGTTTGAGCTTTTCTCAGACACAAATCTTCCGTGCGCGGTTGTTATGACCATGCATGGTCGGCAGGATTATAAGTGGCTCCACGCTGCATACAGGAAGCATCCGCTTCCATTGGTATCAATTTCCAATAATCAGCGTGAGTTAATGGTTCCAAACGCCAACTGGGCAGGAACCGTATACCATGGTTTGCCGGAGGATTTGTATCAAGTAGAAAATGCGGAGCAAGGTGAGTACTTGCTTTTCATTGGACGCACCAGTCCCGAAAAAGGACTGAAACAGGCGATAGAGATTGCCGTAAAGGCAAACATGGAGTTGAAGATTGTTGCGAAGATTGATCCAAGTGAGGAAGATTACTTTTGGAAGGAAATCCAACCGCTAATTTTCGAAAACCATTCCCTGGTTAAATTCTGTGGTGAGAAGGGAGATGCTGAAAAGCAGGAACTTCTCTCTGGCGCACGGGCGCTTCTTTTCCCGATTTGTTGGCCCGAACCGTTTGGCCTTGTGATGATCGAAGCCATGGCTACCGGCCGGCCGGTGATTGCTTACCGGCATGGTTCTGTGCCGGAGGTTCTCCAACATGGAGAAACCGGATTTATCATCAAGGATGACGCGGAAGCTGCGGCTTTGTCGGTTGAGATGGCAAAGCACCTCAAACCCCAAAACATCCGTCGGATTTTTAAAGATCGATTTTCCAATGTTCGTATGGCGGAAGGGTACGTGGAGATTTACAAAAAATTAATCTCCGAGAACCAAGTCGCAAGAAAGCCAAAAGCTTTCACCAAACTGGCAGGATAGCTGAACTGTAAAAACAAAACTGAAATAAATGTAATCAAAAGGACCTCTTTCGCGGGGTCCTTTCTTTATTTTTTAAATAAAAGCTTTTCCAATTTACTTTGATATGGTATAATCCACCTATCAATTTGTTCAATCACAAAAATATCAAGCTCCGTATCGCCATGGTTGCTCCTTTGGTAGAGAGCGTACCGCCGCAGCTTTATGGCGGAACTGAGCGGTTTGTGGCCTGGCTGGTAAATGCTCTTGTTGCCATGGGGCACGATGTGACTCTCTTTGCGAGCGGAGATTCACAAACTTCCGCCCGTCTTCACAAGTGTTCGCCGAAAAACCTTCGTCGTATGTACGAAGATCTCAAGGAAAAGCCTGCTGACTATATCGCATGGCAGAAACAAGCGACTCATGCGATGCTTCAGGAAGTCTTTAAGCACGTCATGAACGGCGAGTTTGATATTGTTCACTTAAATGTGGATGATCCCGAGGCTTTCAGACTCTTTTCTTCAAAAGAACTTCCATGTCCGGTGGTGATGACCATGCACGGACGCTTGGATCTTGAAGGATTGCGGGCAGCGTATCAGGAACATCCGCTTCCGTTGGTTTCCATTTCGAACGATCAGCGGACGCATTTTAAAATGTCCAACGCCAACTGGGCGGGCACGGTATACCACGGCCTACCGGAAGATCTCTATCAGCTGGAAAACGAAACACTGGGGGACTACTTGCTTTTCATCGGAAGAGTGAGCAGGGAAAAAGGATTGGAGAGTGCGATTCGGATTGCTGGTGAAGCGCACATTCCTCTGAAAATCATTGCCAAGATCGACCCGACGGATCGGGAGTATTATCGGGAGAAAATACATCCTCTCATTTTCGGCAATTCGAATATCGAGTTTGTTGGTGAGAAAAACGACCAAGAAAAACAGAAGTACTTGAACAGAGCACGTGCACTTATCTTTCCGATCAACTGGCCGGAACCGTTTGGCCTGGTGATGATCGAAGCCATGGCTACCGGCCGGCCGGTAGTCGCCTTTGGGTGTGGTTCTGTTCCAGAAGTATTGAAGCACGGTGAGACTGGCTTTGTGGTAGAAAAAGAAAATTACGAAGACAAAATCCGTGAGGCGATTCACTTTGTAAATGCCTGCAAAAATCTTTCTCCTCAAAAGATCCGCAAAATTTTTCTCAGAGATTTCACGGCAAAAAAAATGGCGGAAGGATACGTGGAGATTTATCAAAAACTTTGGCAAGAACGCAGAGCAGGACAAAAAACGCAGAACTTGTGGATGAAAAAAGGAAAAATTGTATAACAAAATTGTAAACCCCGAGCAAAAGCTTCTGGGACCGCAAGAGATAATTCAAAGATGTTCAAAAATAAAACCACCCCGCGAGCTGCCGGGGTGGGGAAAGGAATCACCTCATGAAGTTAAATGTGAGAGTACTTTTGGCGCTTGTCATTCTCCTCGTATTTCAAGCGTTCCTCGGCTATGGCTATTCCGTGTAATTGAAACAGTCTGTGCCTTTCCAAAAAAGACCTGATTTCTTTTGCTTTTTCCTGATTCTGAAATCTGGAATAGAGTTCCCAAATGAGGTACTTACCCTCCACTCGTGCTGTTG